>NZ_JAUBUN010000028.1:100880-104133 GCF_036702665.1 Microcoleus sp. Aus8_D2 | reverse complement strand
AATCGGTGTGGCGATCGGGCTAATTTGATTGCCAGTATTAAAGCTAATGTTAACGGGTGCGATCGGTTGCGAAGTTAGTTTGATTTTGTAACTGCCAGTGGCACCGCCTTCTGTAGCAGTGATGTTGGTAGGTGCAACGCTGAAACCCGCAGTATCGTTATCGGTAATGGCGACATTGACACCCCCAATGGTGATGCCATTATACTTGGCATCGGTGCTGGTGGCAGTATGGGCGATCGCACCTGTATGATTTCCTTCAACTAAATTGTCGTCAACAGCAGCCACCGCCACAGTTTGAGCAACATTCCAATTAGTTGTGGTAAAAGTCAGTGCGGTAATTGGTTTAATTTGACTGCCTGTAGCCACGTTAATCGTAACAGGTGCCGTTGGTTGAGTATTTAATTTAACGGTATAACTGCCAGTTGCACCGCCTTCCGTCGCAGTCGTAGTAGCAGGAGTAATGGTAACGCCTGCGATGTCGTTATCGGTGATGTTCGCATTGACAGCGTTGCCCGCAGTACCGTTAACTGTAAAACTTGCAGTCGCGCCGTTATAATTAGCATCGGTACTGATAGCACTGTGAGCAATAGTACCGCTATGTGGCGAAGTTTCTATTACTGGATCGTCAACTGCGCTGACTGTCACGGTTTGCGGTAAAAACCAGTTAGTTGGAGTGAAAGAAAGGCCAGCAATCGGTTGAATTTGAGTGGCGGTGTTGAGGGCGATCGCCACATTTGCAGTAGGCTGATTAGTCAGCACAACTGTATAAGTATCCGTCGTGCCGCTTTCAGCTACATTAGTGCTGCCGCCCGACTCAACAATCTTTACCTGCGGCCCCCCAGGAATTAGTTTAGTAATAAAAACATCAAAGTCACCTCCCCCATTCGCCGCTTGCAAAGGATTCGCTGTTGGGAAATTAGTAGACTTAGTAGCTCCCGCCACATAAACTGCACCATTCGCATCCACCCCAATACCATTACCGTAGTCGTCGCCGCTGCCGCCAAGATAAGTAGAATCAACTAAGGCAGAACCCGATGAATTTATTTTTGTGACAAAAGCATCTTTCCCGCCACCACTGACACTTTGAATAGCATTCTTAGTCGGGAAATTAGTCGAAGTAGTGTTTCCCGCTACATAAACATTACCCGCACTGTCTACAGCAATCCGATTGCCGTTGTCATCTCCGCTACCGCCCAAATAAGTTGAATAAATCAAGGAAGTACCGTTAGGACTCAGCTTGCTGACAAAAGCATCATTAGCACCACCTGCATTCGTATCTTGAATCGGACTAACTGTAGGGAAATCAGTTGAGGCGGTATTTCCCACAACATAAGCATTTCCAGAACTGTCTACAGCGATATTATTACCTAAGTCATCACCACTGCCACCTAAATAGGTGGAATAAGTACGGGCACCATTTGCGTCAAATTTACTGACAAAAGCATCAGATTGACCGCCTATAAGTGTATCAGCGGGATAATAACTGACTGGCAAGTCAGTCGAATAAGTATTTCCGGTAACGTAGGCATTACCATTATTGTCTAGTGCAATGGCTTGAGCGCCTTCGCGAGCACTCCCGCCGAAATAAGTAGAGTAAACTAAAGCACTGCCGGTTGGATTAACTTTAGTAATAAACGCATCTATGCCACCTCTGTATGTAGGTTGGGAGGCATTGGCAGTAGTGGGGAAACCGTCACCTGTGATTCCGGTAACATAAGCATTGCCGTTACTGTCTACCGCAATGCCGTTGCCTAGGGCGCCACTGGTGCTCTTGCCTAAAAAGGTAGAATAAACTAACGCATTGCCCGCTGCATTGAGTTTAGTTACCGCAGCAGTGTAATTAGGTGCTGTCGGTTGAAAAGCACCCGGTGTAGTTGGATAACCAGGATCGACTTGTCCGGTTAAATAAGCATTGCCTTGAGTGTCTACCGCAATGCCATGACCGTATTCATTGTTAGGGCCGCCGATATAAGTAGAGTAAACTAAGGCGGTTCCTTCGGGGTTAATTTTGGTAACTAAGAAATCAGCTTGACCCCCTGGTGTAGTTTGGAAAGCACCGGGAGTAGTAGTAAAATTGTTAACAGTAGTTCCAATAATGTAAGCCGCACCTGTGCTATCTACGGTCATGCGGTTGGCAGAGTCAGAGCCACTACCGCCCAGGTAAGTCGAGTAAGCTAAAACCGGATCGATAACTAGGGGTTGAGTGCGGTCAAAATCTCCCAAACTAAAACCTACTTGACCGTTTCCTAATAAATTGTAAGCAGCGGTAACATTCACCCGCGTGCCGTTGATGTCTTGATAAACTATCGGTGCGTTATCAATCAATTCGCCCAGCGGTGTTTCTAAGATTAGTGCTCCGTCGTCTCGCAACCGGATATCGCTAACTCCACTATAGTTCATCCGAATTTGACTCGGATCTGCTAAAGGTGCTACCAGGAATTCGCTTTTTAGTTGTCCTTCTGTTCCTTTAAAAACGCGGTCAATTCCTTGATAGACGTTGTGATAAACGACGCCGTTAAATGTGGGAACATTCCTATGCCATTGACTCGAATCTTCGCCTAAGAGAAAGTTAGCAACTCCGGGCAATTGTTCCAACCCGGAAATTGTCGGATTCGGGTTGCTGTCTGCTAAGCTGCTGCGGACAGTGGAAGAAGTTGCTGTTGCTGGATTTCCCGGTTCAGTTGGTGTAGAGAAAGCAGTGAAGGAGATTTCGTTGGGACTGAAAAAGATGCTGTGACCTGCGCCTTTCACCTGGAATTTCACAGATGGATCTGTTTGTCCAGAGTTCGCAATAAAACTTAAGGGAATTTGACCGTAAGATGATTGTTGATTTTGAGCGTTCATGGTTGGTATCCCTGTTTAATTTATAAGAGTTGTTGCTAAAGTAGAAAAAATTTCCATTCAGGAGTATAAGTATTGCCGAACTAACCAGCAAGGACTGAAATCCTTACTACAAAAAGGTTATTTTTAGACTTTTGCATACTCTACAGGAATACCACTGCTGCTGTCTAGTAAATTCTTGCGGAAAATTGGCGAAAAATATGAATTTCTTGCTCAATTTATGGGATTTTTATGAATAATTGTAACAACTGGCGATCGACGGTGCGATCGATCGATAATTTAATCTAGATTAGTCAGTCGGTTTTAACTGAGATCTTGCAGCATTCTCAATAAACCTGTAGGGGCGGGTTCGCCAACAAACATCGAAGGCAGCAGACAGCTTAAATAAACCCGCCCAGCCCCACAAAAAATC
>NZ_JAUBUN010000028.1:89930-100780 GCF_036702665.1 Microcoleus sp. Aus8_D2 | reverse complement strand
CTGTAGGGGCGGGTTCGCCAACAAACATCGAAGGCAGCAGACAGCTTAAATAAACCCGCCCAGCCCCACAAAAAATCCCCAATTGACTGTAGGGGCGGGTTCGCCAACAAACATCGAAGGCAGCAGACAGCTTAAATAAACCCGCCCAGCCCCACGAAAAATCCCCAATTGACGCGGAGAGCAAGATGTGAGTTTTAACTCACTTGGGCTATGAGATGGGGAATTAATTCTCCGGCGGGCTTGTGGGTGAATCCACAAACTCTTGAGTGCCAAAAATCTTGGGTGATTCCGATAGTCCGCCAGGGGTTAAAAACCCCTGTCTCATAGCGAAAGTCCTCGCTCAAGAGGACTGATATTGATGATGGTAATTTAATTGTTTTTTGCAGTCGGTTTTAACTGAGTCAATAGGAGATTTTTCGTGGGGCTGGGCGGGTTTATTCCAATTGTTGGTGAGAGTTAGAGATGGTTGGCGAACCCGCCCCTACAGGATTATTGACATTGGTGCAAAATCTCAGTTAAAACTCACATCTTGCACCATTCTCAATAGCCTGTAGGGGCGGGTTCGCCAACAGTTTTAAACGCAGCAAACAGGTTCAATAAACCCGCCCCCACCCCACGAAAGATGCCCAATTGACATTGGTGCAAGATTTCAGTTAAAACCGACTTGGGCTATGAGACGGAGAATTAATTCCCCGGCACACTTGCTGGCAAATCCGAAAACTCTTGAATACCAAATCTTTTGGGTAATTTCGATGGCTCAGATTAAAGTGAATCGCGATACTTCTTAGGAGTCACACCAACAATTTTACAGAAAGTCTTGCTAAAGTGACTTTGGTCTTTAAACCCGACTTGCTGCGAGATATATGCTAGGGAAAATCCCGGCTGTTTTAACAACAACTTGGCTTTTTCAATCCGGCATTTTGTCACATACTGATGTGGTGCAATTCCGGTAGATTGTTTGAACAAACGAGTGAAATAATAAGGACTCATGTGGACTAAATTAGCAAGTTCACCCAAATGCAAATCTCGGTTGAGATAGTCATTAATGTAGTCAATAACTATCTGCAATTGGCTAGGTTCGAGACCGCCTGCAAAATCTCCTAGCTTCGGTTTTTGTGCACAATAGTGGCGCAGTAAATGAAGTGAAAGAGCGTTTTTCAGTGCATCGACATAGAGAGTACCGTTTAATCCGCCTGATTCGAGTTCGGTTTTGAGGGCCCAGCCAATGCCGAAAATTAATGGATCGCGGGTTTGCCAGTGCGGTATAATTTCAATGGGATTGGCGTTTGTGGATTCGTGAACTGTATTGTCGAACTGAGTGGGGTCAAGGGCGATCGCTATAAATTCAGATTCTTCGAGTGCAGATGACTGGTAATAGTTACCAGCCGCAATAATGAACATATCTCCACTTTGCCAGCGATCGCACCCCCAGTCTTTCCCGTTCAGCATTCCTCCCACTCTAACTGGATTGAGGATAATGCCAATGCTGTGCTGTTGGAGACAGTGCTCGGGAGATTCGGTTGCGGGCTGATGGTGATATTCGACGTGAATTCCCTGCCAATTTGCCTCGTGACTCGATAGAATTGCCGGATGCGGCAGAATCGATTTCATCGCCTCTGTCTGGGCAAAATCAAGAATTAACGGCTTCTGTGAGGACATAGCTTGCACCTGCGGCAGTTGCTATTATTTTATAGGTCTGATGTTCCGCAGTTATGCAAAATATACCGAGGATTTACGCTGCATATTCTCGGTTTTTTGTCCAGTATTTGTAATAAAATTTAATGGGAGTTGAACCTGCCTCTTGTAGGGTGCGCCGCTGCTAGATGTTCGATTTGTACAGAAAGATTTAGGGTGCATCTCAGTTTTGCATTTGTAGTAGTGCGAGCTGTCGCGAGCTCGCGACAGCTCGCACTGTAAAAAAAATGCTTTTTGCAAAAATGAGATGCTCCCAAGATTTATGCCAAGGGACGCACCCTACGGTAACTCCTCATCAATTTCCATATTTACCGCTTCTAATTCAGCTTCCAACTGTTCAATACTCGGCAGACTCTCTTGCAACTGATCCGGTAACGCCTCTCGCAATTGATAAGTAGAAACGCCGATCGCCTTATTCATATCTCGCAAAGAATATTCCACAATTTTTTGCTTTTTATTCTTACATAAAATCATCCCAATAGTCGGCATATCATCCCGGTGTTTCAGTAAATCATCCACAGCCGAAACGTAAAAACTCATCTTACCCGAAAACTCCGGCTTAAACGCTTCCACCTTCAAGTCAATTACCACAAAACAACGCAAACGTAAATGATAAAACAATAAATCAAGATAAAAATCTTCCCCTTCAACCTCTAGATGATACTGACTCCCCACAAAAGCAAACCCTACCCCCAACTCCAGCAAAAAATCACGGATTCGTTCAATCAAAGCCTTCTATAAATCTCGCTCTTGCGCTGATTTCCCTAAACTCAGAAACTCAAAATTATAAGGGTCTTTAAATAACTGTTGAGCCAGTTATGATTGCGGGCTTGGCAGAGTGCGAGAGAAATTAGTATCAGCTTTACCTTGCCGTCGATACAGCCCACTTTCTATCTGATGAACTAACACATTTCGACTCCATCCTTGCTCGATAGTTTGGTGAATATACCACTCGCGTTCAACGGCATTTTTCACACTATCCAAAATGCGGAGATTATGCCCCCAAGGAATTTGTGCAACAACCTGCTGCACAAATTCAAAATCTGCGTAAGTTTCCGCAAAACTCCTCATATATTTAAGATTGCGAGATGAGAAACCTTTCATCTCAGGAAATGCTTTTTGCAAGTCAGCGGCCAAAGTGTCTATAACTTTCGTTCCCCATCCTTGCTGCTGTTGCCGATTTAAAATGTCCTGTCCGATTTGCCAATAAAGCAATACTAATTCTCGGTTAACAGAAAGTGCTGCCCGTACTTGAGCATTGCGGATTCGTTCTTTCAGTTCCCGCAGGAAAATATTATAATCTTCGGGAATTGATAAATTATCTACCATAGCTTAATCCTCCTGTGTTTTTCTGAATTATCGGCTCTAATACCATTGGCTCTCCTGGACTTATGGTGAAAAAGTGGGGGGTAGAGGGATAGCTCCATCATTCATCTTGAATTGAAAGCCTTATAGGGCAATGGTTTGAAGATAGATAAGGCTGAATTATCACCTAAACATCAGGAGAGCCATACCATTTCTCTCAATTATTGCTATAAGATATTTTGGGGTTTGTTTACAAGAGTTATTGCAGAAGCCAGGTGCGTCGCTACTCGAAAAGTTGATTTTATTCAGAAATTTTTAATGGCGACACACCCTACGGCTAAAATCTCAAATCTAACATCTCAAATCTACAATAAAATGACGCCCGCTAAGGTTTCCTAGAAGTACAAAAGCACTTTATAGGAAACCCGCGGGCGTCACAATCAAACAAGCTTAAATCTTAGAACAGACCCAGCGTGAAAGATTTGTCGATCGGGAAAATAGCACCAATACCCAACCACAGAGTTACCGCAGTTCCCAACAGGAAGACAGTGGTAGCCACAGGGCGGCGGAACGGATTTTGGAACTTGTTCACGTTTTCGATGAACGGAATCAAAATCAAGCCGAGGGGAACGCCAGCCATGCAAGCAATACCCAACAATTTGTTAGGTAAAACGCGCAGGAGTTGGAACACTGGCCACAAATACCATTCCGGCAGAATTTCTAGCGGAGTAGCAAAAGGATTAGCAGGTTCGCCAACTAAAGCTGGGTCAAGTACAGCCAAACCGACGCACAGAGAAATGGTTCCCATGATTACGATCGGGAAAACGTAGAGCAAGTCATTGGGCCAAGCTGGTTCGCCGTAATAGTTGTGACCCATGCCCTTAGCGAGCTTAGCGCGTAGCTCTGGATCGCTCAAATCTGGTTTTTTGATAATAGACATAGTGAGAGTCTTCTCCTTTTAGTTGTACCCGAACCTGGCATTCCGCTGTATTCGTTAGTCCAAATCAGCGGGGCGATCGCAGGAAGTATTGACCGTAATAAATATCATGAGAGATGAATTCTGAATTTTCAACCCAAAATTCAGCAGGGGGGCAAAAAAAATCCCACCCCCACAACTCAAAATTTACAATGGGCCAGAAATGCCTTGCTTGCGAATCATCAAGAAGTGAGCCAGCATGAAGACGATAATCAGCCAAGGCAACACAAAAGTGTGCAAGCTGTAGTAGCGAGTCAAGGTGCCTTGACCAACGCTGACACCGCCACGTAGCAGTTCTACAAGTGTAGAACCGACAAACGGGATAGCTTCGGGTACGCCGGAAACGATTTTAACGGCCCAGTAACCGACTTGATCCCAAGGTAGCGAATAGCCTGTGACGCCGAAAGAAACAGTGATGACTGCCAAGATGACTCCTGTCACCCAGGTTAATTCGCGGGGCTTTTTGAAGCCGCCGGTCAGGTAAACCCGGAAGATGTGCAAAATCATCATCAGTACCATCATGCTGGCAGACCAGCGGTGGATGGAGCGGATCAGCCAGCCGAAGTTGACCTCATTCATCAGGTATTGCACTGAAGAAAAAGCTTCTGCTACCGTGGGACGGTAATAGAAAGTCATGGCGAAGCCGGTGGCAAACTGGATTAGAAAACAAACTAGAGTAATTCCGCCCAAGCAATAGAAGATGTTGACGTGGGGAGGTACATACTTTGTAGTGATGTCGTCTGCGAGCGCCTGAATTTCCAGGCGTTCATCAAACCACTGGTAGGTTTTTGATTCGGTGATTTGTTTAGAAAACATGGAGCCAGAATTCCTAAAAGAATATTGCTGTGGTTGAGGTTCAGGGCAGCAGCCACAAGGTTTTTTGGTCGCCCCGTGCCGAGCAGTTGGCTTTTACTAGCAAATGCCTGAGGCTATTTTTAAATTTGGAGCCCACGAAAGGAAATCTTTTGTGCGATCGCCCGCGAGCACTGGGAAACTAAGCTGTAGCTTGTCCCTACTCGCTGGCGTTGCGCGATCGAATTCCAGACTGTGATAAAAAATGTAACATAATTGCTGTACAGATTTCACGGAGCGATGCTTTTGCCTTCGTCTCAAATAGCATTTTCTGCCAGCTCAACATCCGCCCCAAGCTGGCATACAGCCAAGAGCCGAGCCCAGAAGCAAAGTCCGAGCCGGCAGTTCGGGTGGCCCAGGCGTAAAATTTAATATTCATGATAAAAATTCACTAATTTTGCGATTAAATGTTACAATTAGCTAATTTTTTGTTCGCGGCTGGGCAATGATGAATCCTGAATGTCTCCGGGACAGTTGACTGCACAAAAGCTTAAAAGCTTACAAACTTAAAATACAGGAAATGCCATACTTGCCTATCTTTGACACAAAAAAATCATGCAGAGACGAGTTTTCCAGACAGCAATTATCTTCTTCGTCCAAGTCGTCCTGGTTCTAGGCGCATGGGCTCTTCCGGCGGCGGCGCTAACTCCAGAACAGCAGCTTTTGAGCGAAGCTTGGCGAATTGTCAACCGCTCTTATGTGGATGACACCTTCAACTCGAAAAACTGGTGGTCGATTCGCTCAAAAGCAGTCAAGGAACCGCTCAACGACAGACAGCAGACTTACACGGCGATTCAAGGGATGCTAGCGAATCTTGACGATCCTTTCACTCGACTGCTCAAACCGGAACAGTACCGCAGTTTGCAGGTCAACACTTCGGGAGAATTGACGGGTGTTGGGCTGCAAATTGCGATCGACCCCCAGACAAATACCCTGACAGTGGTGGCTCCTTTGTCCGGTTCGCCGGCGGATAAAGCTGGCATCCAACCGCTCGATCGCATTTTGAAAATTGACGGCACTCCTACCTCTGAATTGAGCCTAGACGAGGCTGCAACTCGAATGCGCGGCCGCATCGGCACTCCCGTTACCTTGACCTTGGGACGCGAAGGAAGGGAGGTTCCTGAAGACATTGAGCTGGTGCGCGATCGCATTGCTTTAAATCCGGTTTATGCCGAATTGCAGTCGGGGCCGGACAATTTACCGCTGGGCTACATTCGCTTGAGTCAATTCAGTGCTAACGCCACTGAGGAAGTCGCCCACGCCATAGAGCGTTTGGAAAAACAAGGCGCCGCCTCCTACATTCTCGATTTGCGGAACAACCCGGGCGGGCTGTTGCAAGCGGGGATTGAAATTGCGCGCTTGTGGATCGATTCTGGGACGATCGTCTACACAGTCAACAGACAAGGCATTCTCGGCAGTTTTGAGGCTTCTGGACAAGCCTTGACTGGCGATCCGCTAATTGTTTTGGTAAACAAGGGAACAGCCAGTGCTAGCGAAATTTTGGCTGGTGCGCTGCAAGATAACGGCAGAGCTCAACTGGTGGGCGAAAAGACTTTCGGGAAAGGGCTCATTCAGTCGCTGTTTGATTTGTCTGACGGTTCTGGGTTGGCTGTGACTGTGGCTAAGTACGAGACGCCGAACCACACGGATATTAATAAATTGGGGATTGCGCCCGATCGCGTAGTGCCGTTAGAACCGATTGCGCGCGATCGAATCGGGACTGAAGAAGACTTGCAATATCAAGCTGCACTGCAACTGTTGAAAGAAAAAACTGTGATGGCGAAGACGGCGGTTGAAACCAGGTTTACACAAACATTGTCCGCCTCCGCCGACGGAAGAGAATAAGGTAATTTGAACCACTCGTTCTTCAACCCGCTCTTCTGACGTTCGGCCAGAGCCAAGACGGCGAATGGAATTCGCGGCTACACAAACATTGTCCGCCGGACGCCGACGGAAGAAAATAAGGTAATTTCAACCACCCGTTCTTCAACCCGCAGGCGAGTGGGTTTTGTTTGTATAGCAGCGAATTCCATTCGCCCGCTCTTCTGTGTGCGCGGTGCACATCCTACAACAATCTTCAGATTAAGGTTGCTATCTCACGATTAAGGTTGCGGGGTGGATTCCTCGGCATCGGGTGCTTGGGGATCCTGCAAAATCACCGGACGTTGCTGGGGATCAACTCGATTGCTTTGCTCTTGCATGACACTTTTAGCCTGACTGGGGTCAAAGTAGCGGTTAAAGTCCGATCGCGACTTCTCTACTCGCTCGCTCGTAAGATTGACTTCAGCTTGGATTTCGTGCAATTTTTCTTGCACAGCCCGGTAGTGAGGCCAAAGCTGAATCAAAGCAGAAGTTGCACAGACTGAAAGAACCATGTTGACTGCTAACTTGACTCCTGTTTCGGCGGCGAGCGTTTGGTGAGGGTAGGAACGCTGGCGGCTGCTGCTGCGACGAGGAGTAACCCGAGGGGGGGTTTTTACAGGACGAAGTGGGGTAACCGTAGGTTGAATCGCTTGCATAATTTTTTTTTTCAAATACCTGAGACTGACGTTTGAGAGCGCAAAAGAGCAAATTCTGAGCTTAACGCACACCCGCCCCTGTTTGTCAGGGTGTTCACAGCCCTAATTTTTGAGACTGGGTGACGCCTGAGACGGAATTTGCCAATAAAAATGCCTGCCCTTGCAGTCTCGTCTTGCTGACCACAAACAATCTACTCCACGACGGCAGCAATTGTCTGTAATTTTGAGATTTAAGTGCAAGGGCAGGCGTTTTGCGGTTCGCTACTGGTGTCTCGAAACTACTTGTACAGTTCAGTTGACAGCCGGAAAGCCAAGATTCCGGGAATCAAAGCAATGACGAGCGCTACGTAGACTTGGGTATCTGTTAAAGACATCTGGGGAAAACTCCTTTTCGCGGGCACGAGCTTTCACCAATTTGAGACAAATTGGCGCTTTTGGGAATCATTTGTAACAACTTGCAACAAATTTGGCGCGTCGGGGGAGGATTGAGGGAGTCGGAGAGTGCGTCCGCCGGCAAAATCTTCGATCGGACTTCTAGGCTCAACATCCATCAGTTACATCCCTTAAATCCTGTACACTGCTACAGAAGCCGAACTTCGTTTGGACGATCGCCTGCGACAAAGTTAACGCTATAGGTTAAGATAAATGAAGGTGACACTCATTTTAGACAGAGCCGGTGATTTGCGCTGCGCTCTTGGCTTGCAAATCTTAGGTGCACAAAAAAATAGTTAATGCTAGATCAATTTCTCGACACTTCGCCCAATTTGGGAGTTGACACATTTTTATTATTGTTGGTGTTGGTGGCTTTGGAGGCTGTACTTTCGGCTGACAACGCGATCGCCCTGGCATCTATTTCCAAAGGCTTGGAAGATGAAAAGCTAGAGCAACAAGCTCTCAACATCGGTTTAATAATTGCTTTTGTGCTGCGGATAGCACTAATTTTAACGGCGACTTGGGTGATCCAGTTCTGGCAGTTTGAACTGGTGGGAGCCCTTTATCTGCTGTGGCTAGTTTTCCAGCACTTTGCCTTAGATGCTAACTCTGATGGAGAAGATCACGGCCCCAGATTTTCGTCTCTGTGGAAAGCAATTCCAGTGATTGCTTTCACGGATTTAGCATTTTCTTTGGATAGCGTTACTACTGCGATCGCAATTTCTGACCAAACTTGGCTGGTGTTGACTGGCGCAACAATTGGAATTATAACTCTGCGATTTATGGCCGGCTTGTTCATCCGCTGGCTCGATGAGTTCGTACACCTTGAAGCTGCTGGCTACATTACAGTCGGCTTCGTAGGAATGCGATTGCTGGTGAAAGTCATTAATCAAGATTTAGTACCTCCGCAGTGGCTGGTAGTTTCTTGTATCGCCTTGATGTTTGTCTGGGGATTTTCTAAGCGCACTCCCGAGGCGATCGAGATTGCAGAATCTGCGGAAGTTGCTGTCAATCTGCCGGATGTAGAAGTTACTGTGCCGGAACCGCAAGCACAGAAGTCCGAAATTTAACATACTTTCAACTGGATACAAGTAGTTTAAATCTGTCAATCTAAAAAGACTGAAGGCAGATTAAAATCTGCAACAATCTCACATCCCCGGACAAAAGTCACGGGGTTTTAAAGCTTTATTTTGTAACAACCGGAATTGAAATGTTTCATGTTGAAGCTGAGAGGTTGGCGAAGTTTTAATCGATAAGTAGCTCTACGCAAGAAAACCAAAATCGCTTGGGTTAAGATTGTCCGAAGAGAGCAACGAAGCAAACCGTGTCTATTTTTCATAGGGTTTGAGCGACTGGACTCTTTGAACCCAAGCGTATTACAAGAAAACTAAAATCGCGATCGCCATACTGTCCTCGATCGCCATATACTCTAAAACAGTAACTGCAAACATCCGGTAGCAAAGTTAAATGTTTGAGCAAACCTTTAAAAATATTGATAACGTTCTCCGGAATGAGGCGGGCTGTACTACGGAGTTAGACTATACAGAGCAAACCTCCTGGCTGCTGTTTTTGAAGTATTTGGATGATTTGGAGCAGGAAAGGGCATTAGAAGCAGAACTGGCTGGGAAGCCCTACGAGTTTATTATAGATGAGGCGCATCGCTGGTCATCTTGGGCGGCTCCCAAAAAGGCCGATACTTCGGCTACGCTGAGTAGCAATAGGATTGTCGATCGCGATAATGCACTGATTGGCGATGATTTGATTGATTGTGTCAACCGGAAGTTATTCCCATATTTACAGGGTTTCAAGCAACGCGCTACCAGTCCAGATACGATCGAATACAAGATTGGCGAGATTTTTAGCGAGATTAAGAACAGGTTCCAAAGCGGTTACAGCTTGCGGGATGCGCTGGAGTATGTGGACGAGCTACGTTTTCGCTCTCAACAGGAAAAACACGAGCTCTCCCATCTCTATGAAGCCAAGATCAAAAATATGGGCAATGCGGGGCGCAATGGTGGCGAATATTACACGCCGCGCCCGTTGATTCGCGCCATGATTCAAGTGGTAAAACCGCAGATTGGCGATCGTATTTATGATGGTGCTTGCGGTTCGGCGGGGTTTTTGTGCGAGAGTTACGACTATTTACGCCAGGGTAATCTGACGACGAAACAGCTAGAAATTCTTCAGAATCATACTTTTACTGGCAAAGAAAAGAAGAGTTTAGCTTATGTGATTGCGATCATGAATATGATTTTGCACGGTATTGATGCGCCGAATATCATTCACACCAACACGCTGACGGAAAATCTCAGCGACATTCAGGATAAGGATCGCTTTGATGTAGTGCTGGCTAATCCGCCGTTTGGGGGGAAGGAACGCCCGGAGGTGCAGCAGAATTTCCCGATTAAAACTGGGGAGACAGCGTTTTTGTTTTTGCAGCACTTCATCAAAATTATGAAGCGCGACGGTAGGGCGGCGGTGGTTATTAAAAATACGTTTCTGTCAAATTCGGATAATGCTTCGCGGGCGTTGCGTCAAGAGCTTTTGAGCAGTTGCAATCTGCATACGATTTTGGATTGTCCGGGTGGGACTTTTATCGGGGCGGGGGTGAAAACGGTGGTGCTGTTTTTTGATAAAGGAAAGCCCTTTGACTCGGTTCAGGGAATGCCTTTATTTTCTCAGGGTAAACCTTTAAATGAGGGAATGGCAACTCAGAAAATTTGGTATTATCAACTCGATCCAGGGCGGAATATGGGTAAAACAAACTCGCTCAATGATGAGGATTTACGGGAGTTTGTGGAGTTACAGGCTACGTTTGCTGAGTCGGATAAGTCTTGGCTGTTGGATGTTACTGATATAGATATGGAGACGTTCGATTTGTCGGTGAAGAATCCGAATAAGGCTGAAGAATCGGCGTTGCGGGAACCGCAGGAAATTATCGATGAGATTGCGGCGTTGGATGCGGAGAGTGCTGATATTTTAGCTGGAATTGGGGGGATGGCTTCGGCTTCGCTCAGCCAGCTAGAGATTTCCCTCAGCCCATTAGAGCTCGGGATTAACAACACAAGATA
>NZ_JAUBUN010000028.1:40031-89830 GCF_036702665.1 Microcoleus sp. Aus8_D2 | reverse complement strand
AGATGAGATGAGATCAGATTAGATCAGATGAGGACTGAGCGAAGTCGAAGTCCGGTTTTTACAGAGGGATGGCTTCGACTTCGCTCAGCCAGCTAGAGATTTCCCTCAGCCCATTAGAGCTCGGGATTAACAACACAAGATAAGATGAGATGAGATCAGATTAGATCAGATGAGGACTGAGCGAAGTCGAAGTCCGGTTTTTACAGAGGGATGGCTTCGGCTTCGCTCAGCCAGCTAGAGATTTCCCTCAGCCCATTAGAGCTCGGGATTAACAACAAAAGATAAGATGAGATGAGGACTGAGCGAAGTCGAAGTCCGTTTTTTACAGGAGGTTATAACCATGCCCTATATGTATATTCAGGAATGTGCTGATGGCTCCTTCTATACTGGAAGTACAAAAGATTTACCACGTCGTTTGTGGCAGCATCAAAATGGGTTGGGGGCTAATCATACACAAAAGCGACTACCTGTAAAATTGGTATATGCTGAGTATTTTGATCGTGTAGCGGATGCTTTTTATCGGGAAAAGCAGGTTCAGGGTTGGAATCGAAGGAAAAAAATTGCTCTGATGGAGAGTAACTGGGATCGCCTTCATATTTTGGCGGAGTGTCAGAATGATTCGCATTATAAAAATGCTGGTTTCGACTCTGCTCAACCAGCAACTGAGGCTCAAACAGCAGAGGATTAGACGGCTCATGATAATTAGGGGATGTTATGCAGTTGACAGTAGATTGGAAGATTAAAATGCTTGGAGAGATTGCTGAGGTTCAAAGTGGTGGTACACCTCTTAAAGCAAACAATGAGTATTGGTCTGGAGATATTCCGTGGTATACTTCAGGTGAACTGAATGAGACTTTCACAAAGGTATCTAAAAGCTTCATCACCAAACAAGGACTTGATCGATCCAATGCGAAAGTTTTCCCAAAAGGTTCATTGCTAATTGGAATGTACGATACTGCTGCTTTAAAAATGTCTATTTTAGATAGAGATGCAGCATTCAATCAGGCAATAGCTGGTGTAAAAGCAAATGAAAATATCGATATAAAATTTATTTTGTATGCTATAAATACTGGAAGATTTAAAATACTTAACCAAAGACGTGGAGTAAGACAAAAAAATCTAAGTCTAGCGAAAATAAAAAATATCAGTTTACCAGTCCCACCCCTCCTCGAACAAAAGCGGATTGTGGCGATTTTGGATGAGGCATTTGAGGCGATCGATCGCGCGATCGCCAACACCGAAAAAAACCTCGCCAACGCCCGCGAACTCTTTGAAAGCTATCTGAACGCCATCTTTACTCAGAAAGGCGATGGGTGGGTAGAGAAGAAGTTAGAGGATATTTGCTCTATAAAACATGGATTTGCTTTTAAGGGTGAGTTTTTCACTGCTGAGGAATCTGATTATATATTGTTAACACCTGGGTGTTTTTATGAAATTGGTGGTTACCGTAATCAAGGTGAAAAGACAAAATACTATGTTGGAGAGATTCCAGATACATACATTCTCAAAAAGGGAGATTTTATTTTGGCAATGACAGAGCAAGCAATTGGACTTCTTGGCAGTTCTCTAATAGTTCCAGAGTCAGATAGGTTTTTACATAATCAACGTCTGGGTCTTGTGCAAGTTACCAATGATTTTGAATGGTACAATGATTTTTTCTTCCATCAGTTCAACACTAGATTTTTTAGAGCAGCAGTTCAAAGCAGTGCTTCAGGGATAAAAGTCCGACATACCTCTCCTAAAAAATTAGGTATTATATCAGTTTGCTTTCCACCAACTATTGCTGAACAAAAGGTTGTTGCAGATAATCTGAACGAACTATACACCGAAACCCAACGTCTCGAAGCCATCTACCGCCAAAAACTCGCCGCCCTCAAAGAACTCAAACAATCCATCCTGCAAAAAGCCTTTACAGGCGAACTCACCGCAGACACCCCGAAAACTGCTGAGGAGGAAATTGCCGCATGATGACCCTTGAAACCCTTGAACAATGGCTCAATGCACCTGCTGAAACCGAGAACCTTGAATTTAAAGAAGCCAAGCAGCAATTTAATAAAGTTGACTTACTCAAGTATTGTGTAGCATTAGCCAATGAAGGAGGTGGATATCTAGTTTTCGGCATAACCAATAAGCCACCACGTCGAGTTGTAGGTTCCCAAGCTTTTCCATCACAGACTTCCTTGAATCAAATTAAATCCCTTATTGTAGAAAAACTTAGATTCCGCGTAGACGTAACAGAATTAGCCCATGTCGATGGTCGAGTATTAGTCTTTGAAATACCACCTCGTCCTGTAGGGCAAGCATATACATTTGATGGTGCATACTTGATGCGATCTGGTGAAGATTTACGCCCGATGACACCAGATGTACTCAAGAGAATTTTTGCAGAAGACCAACAAGATTGGTTTTGCCAACCTGCTCGATCTGAAGCCAGTCCTGATGATGTAATCAACCTTTTAGATACTCAATCATACTTTGAGCTGCTAAAAATTCCCTATCCAACTACCCGCGATGCAGTCCTTGATAGATTAGAAAACCAAAATTTAATTCAAAAAACAGTACAAGGTTCGACAATTACCAACCTAGCCGCTATGCTTTTGGCAAAAAAACTGGATGCCTTTTCCCCTGCATTGGCTCGTAAAGCACCCCGTGTCGTCATCTACGAAGGTATTAATAAGCTACAAACCCGTGACGATAAGACAGACAATCGAGGATATGCCGTTGGCTTTGCGGGGTTAGTGGATTTTGTCCACTCAGCAGCACCGCAAAATCGCTTTATCGAGGAAGTTGTGCGAGAAGAAGTGAAGATGTTCCCGGAACAGGCTTTAAGAGAACTTATTGCTAATGCGCTAGTACATCAGGACTTTCTAGCGACGGGAGCTTCAGTGATGATTGAGATGTATAGCGATCGCATAGAGATATCTAATCCTGGCATCCCACCCATTAAGGTAGAGCGATTTATTGATGAATATCGCTCCCGCAACGAACAACTCGCCGACCTCATGCGACGTTTTGGTATATGTGAAGAAAAAGGCAGCGGCATTGACAAAGTTGTCAGCGCAGCAGAGGTTTTTCAACTACCCGCACCAGATTTTCGAGTAGGTGACACACGCACCACCGCAGTGCTGTTTGCTCATCAAGATTTCGCCGAAATGAGCAAAACAGACCGAATTCGAGCTTGCTACCAGCATTGCTGTCTGCTGTACGTCAGCAATCAACGGATGTCTAACCAAACTCTACGGGAGCGGTTTCGTCTAAGTGAGTCACAGACAGCAACCGTTTCTCTGATTATCAAAGCTACCAAAGAAGCTGGCTCGATCGAGACAGACGAATCTGAATCAACCTCTACCCGTTATGCTCGCTACCTGCCTTTTTGGGCATAAAAGTGCTTTAAAGCAAACCGAGATCGATGACTCTCAAAACCTGAAACCCTTGCAGAATATACAAAAAAGTGTTTTAACGCAAACCGAGATGACCTAACCATGAACGAAGCCGAAACCCGCGCCGAACTAATTGACCCCGCCCTGAAAGCCGCAGGCTGGGGAGTTGTCCCCGACAGCTACATCCGTCGCGAAGTTACGATCGCCCCCGGTCGCCTAGTAGGTGATGGGAAACGAGGAAAGCGGAAGTATGCTGATTACGTTCTGGTGTATCGCCATCAAAAGCTAGCCGTCATCGAAGCCAAAAAACGCGATTCACCAGACACCGAAGGCGTGGGACAGGCGAAGCAATACGCTGAAAAGTTGCAAACCCGTTTCAGCTACTCTACCAACGGCACCGGCATCTACCAAATCGATATGCACACTGGGGCAGAAAGCTACATCACCCAGTATCCCAGCCCGGATGAACTGTGGGATGCTACTTTTGCCCAAACCAACGAGTGGCGCGATCGCTTTTCTGCCATTCCCTTCGAGGATAAAAGCGGCACTTGGGAGGCGCGATACTACCAATACAACGCGATCGCTAAAGTCTTAGAGGCGATCGCATCCGGGCGCGATCGTATTCTGTTAACAATGGCAACCGGAACAGGGAAAACCTTCGTCGCCTTTCAACTCGCCTGGAAAATATTCCACAGCCGATGGAACCTCAGCCACCGACCAACTGTTGGTGAGCGAAATCGAACCATCCGCCGCCCTCGAATTTTGTTTTTAGCCGATCGAAATATTCTCGCCAACCAAGCCTTTAACGCCTTCTCCGCCTTCCCCGAAGATGCTCTCGTCCGTATCGACCCCGACAGCATCCGCAAACGAGGCAGAGTTCCCAAAAATGGCAGCGTCTTTTTTACCATCTTTCAAACCTTCATGACTGGGAATGTTGATTTCGACTCCGCTCAATCAACAGAAAATCAAGCTCAATCAACACAAGAAATGAAAGCTCAATCAACACAAGAGATGAGAGCTGAGCGAAGCCGAAGCTCGGTAAAATACAACTTCAGCGACTATCCGCCCGACTTCTTCGACTTCATCATTATCGATGAATGTCACCGAGGCGGAGCGAATGACGAAAGCAACTGGCGCGGCATCCTAGAATACTTCTCCCCCGCCGTACAGCTAGGACTCACCGCCACCCCCAGAAGAAACAATAACGCCGACACCTATGCTTATTTTGGCGAACCTGTTTACACCTACGCCCTCAAAGACGGCATCAACGATGGATTTCTCACCCCCTTCAAAGTCAAGCAATTTGAAACCACACTTGATGAATATACCTATACATCGGACGATATTTTAATAGAAGGGCAAGCAGAAGAAAACAGACGTTACACCGAAGCCGATTTTAACCGCATCATCGAGATTAAAGAACGAGAACAATATCGTGTCAGGCTGTTGATGGAAAGCATCGACCAAAATCAGAAAACCCTGGTTTTTTGTGCCAGCCAAGACCACGCGCTCGCAGTTCGAGACTTGATAAACCAGATGAAAATTAGCACCGCTCCAAATTACTGCGTTCGCGTCACTGCTAATGATGGCAAACTTGGCGAACAGTACCTGAGCACCTTTCAGGACAACGAGAAAAGCATCCCGACCATTCTCACGACTTCCCAAAAACTATCAACTGGGGTTGATGCGCGGAACGTTCGCAATATCGTGTTAATGCGACCCATCAATTCTATGATTGAATTCAAACAGATTATCGGTCGCGGTACGCGGCTTTTTGAAGGAAAAGACTATTTCACGATTTACGATTTCGTAGAAGCTTATCAGCATTTTAATGACCCCGAATGGGATGGCGAACCGGAAACCCCGACACCGATTATCCCCAGAGAAACACGCCCCCGTTCAAACGGAGATGACGGAGAAATAGACAATTTTGGGATGAGGGAACCAACCCGCCCTCAAAAAGTCAAAATCAAACTTGCAGACGGTAAAGAGCGCACCATACAGCACACGATGGCGACTACTTTCTGGAGTCCAGACGGCAAACCAATGTCAGCCGCAGAATTTATCGAGCGCCTGTTTGGCGAAATCCCACAACTATTCAAAAATGAAGACGAATTAAGAGCAATCTGGAGCCGCCCTGACACTCGCAAAGCTCTGCTGGAGGGACTCGCAGAGAAAGGTTACGGTAACGAACAACTTACCGAAATTAGTCGCCTGATCGATGCTGAAAACAGCGATTTGTATGACGTGCTGAGCTATATTGCCTATGCTGCTAAACCCGTTAGCCGTCGAGAGCGAGTTATCGCTCATAAGGCGTTGATTTTCTCGCGTTATTGCAGCAAACAGCAAGAATTTCTTGACTTCGTGCTGGAGCAATATATCAAAGAAGGAGTCGGGGAACTCGATCGATCTAAATTATCTCCACTACTGGTGTTAAAGTATCATACTGTGGGCGATGCTCAGGAAGAACTAGGGAGCATTCCGCATATAATTGAAGTATTTATTGGGTTTCAGCAGTATTTGTATGCACAGAACAGGGCCGCTTGATTCGACAGATGGCTAGCCCTGGGATACAGTAGCCGATCGCACTCTCGTTATATTTCGATGGGCTGGGTTTAAGGTAATGCGATCGGCAAAACGATCGCTCACAATGACAAAACAACCTTAACTGAACTGTATTGGGGTATAAGTTGAGAAACTCTGGAGTTGACCCCATCCTGTAACCGCCGTTAGCAAAAAACGTCGGTTTTACTCAACAGCCTTCGACTATAACGAAGCTCAAGCAAATAGCTGAATCACTGTCGGCTTCGTCACTTTTCCCATCGCATTTCGAGGTAATTCTTCAAGTATCAAAATTTTGGTTGGTACTTTATAAACCGCCAGTCGCTCTTTTGCCCAACTCCTGAATGATTCTAATGTTAAACTAGGCTGCGATCGCAATACCAGCGCAGCACAAACCCGCTCACCCCATTCTAGATCCTCAATCCCCACCACCGCACATTCTGCAATTTCTGGATGCGATCGCAATACTTCCTCAATTTCCAAAGCTGAAACTTTATAGCCTCCGGTTTTGATGATGTCTACACTCATCCGTCCGAGAATGCGGTAATTGTCATTTTCGACTACCGCCAAATCTCCAGTACAAAACCATCCATCTCGGAAGGTTTTAGCCGTTGCTTCCGGGTTTTGCCAATATTCCAAAAACACTCCGGGGCCTTTGACTTGGATTTCTCCTGGTGTCCCTGGTGCGACTGTATCTCCACTTTCATCGACTAATCGCACTTCCACCAAAGGTAGAGGTTTTCCCACAGATCCAGCCGCCCGTTTACCATGTAAAGGGTTGGATAAGGCCATACCAATTTCCGTCATCCCATAGCGTTCTAGCAGAAAATGATTGCTAATATTTTGCCACTTTTCTAATACTTGAACTGGTAATGCTGCGGAACCAGACACCATCAGGCGCATTTTTGCACAACTTTCCGATCGGCTTTTTTGACGATCGCCCGAAGCCGTTTCCCAAGCAGCAATCAACTTTACATAAATTGTCGGTACTGCCATAAATAAGGTTAAATCGCCTTCACCAATTCGATTCCAAACGGTTTCAGCATCAAATTTGCTCAACATATGACACTGGGCCCCTGCCCATAAAGCACAGGTTAATACATTGACAATTCCGTGGATGTGGTGTAAGGGGAGTACGTGGAGAATGCGATCGCCCGATGTCCATTCCCAAGCATCAATTAAGCTAGTTACTTGAGCTTGAATATTGTGATGAGTGGTGACTACACCCTTGGGTTTTCCAGTGGTACCGCTGGTGTAGAGAATTAAGGCGCGTCTGGTAATATCGACTGCTGGGAGAGGACTAATCTGACTTGGGAGAGTTTCTGAGGTGATGATAAATCGGAGGTTGTGCGATCGGGTGATCGGGCGCAATAGCTCCTCAAAATTGGGATGAGCAACAATCGTTGATGCTCCAGAATTGAGGATAACATACTCTAATTCTGGTCGCGGGTGGGACACGCACAGAGGTACGGCGATACCGCCAGCGCGCCAAATTCCCCATTGAGTAGCCACATACTCAAAGCCAGAAGGGATGAGAAAAGCAATTCGCTGTTCCTGTAAATCGGTGGCATTCTCCAGCAGATTTGTTGCTATTTGACTGGATGCGTGCAGCAAATCCCCATAGGTATAGGTTGCTTCGTTGGTGGCGATCGCAATTTGGTCTTTGTGTTCTAGAACACGATCGATCAATGGGAGATTCATGTTGCTTTACCGATTTAGGGCTGATTTAGTGATTGTTCGGATAAAATAAGTCGAAATTTATTGTAATAGAACTTAGGCTCACAAATCAGGTTGATGCCAAAAGTGTTTGCTTGGACGATCGGATATCTACCCAGAAAGCTGTTAATTTTATTGCTATATCAAGGATGCAATTCGATGCAACCCTTTGGGTATAAAAATCAAGAATGCGGGCAGCCTTAGTGGTGCACCACTACCCCCGAACGCTTCGCCCCTACACAATCGTGAGGAATGCTGGAGCGAAGAGTATTAATACTATTTAATGTTATTTATAAAACATATTTAAAAAACTGTATGTGGTATTCTCACAGCAACTTTGAGGATTCAGCCTTCCTGTCCGGCATCGCATCTTTAAAATCGGCAAAAAACCTATGTATCGATTCCAGATTATTGGACACACGCAGACGGGCGAATCGATCGCTCTCGTCGGTTCTACCCCCGAATTAGGACTGTGGGATATCACGAAATGCGTACACCTGCGTACAAATGCCGATCGCTATCCTTTATGGTACACCGATATAGACATTGAGATGTCTGTGGAGTTAGCCGATCGCCAGAAAATAGAATATAAGTACGTGTATATTGATGCCAACGGCATCGCAAAATGGGAAGGATTCGGTTTTAACCGCTGGATACCGATCGACCCAGACGCCAAATCCAGCACCCTGGTAGTTGACGATGGCGCCTTTGGTTATTTGCAGCCTTATCCCTTCGGATACCTTGAGGAGCCCGCTGTCAAAATGCCCTCAGTAAAAGCGCCTGAAAATTTAAAAATCGCAGTGATTGGCAGTTCCGTCGCACTAGGCCATAAAGCCTGGATGTTCAATGGTTGGGCTTCCAAGTTGGGAAAAACTTTGCAGGAAAAATACGGGCATCAACTCGTGAATTTGTGTGAAGCGGGGACGAATGTCAGCAGCACGATCGCCCGATTTGCATCAGTTATCGCCCCAGAACAACCAGATATCGTGATTATTGCCCTTTCTCTCGGCAATGAAGGGTTAGCCCACTGTCGCCCCCACGAACGACGGGCGGCCCAACGCCGGTTTGAAAGCGGTTTGCAGCAGTTGGTGAAAATGACGCGGGCACTGGGAGCACGTCCGATTTTAGGCGCTGTCTATCCCCACGGCGATTATCAGCCGGAACATTATTGGCTGCTGCGAGATACCCACCAACGGATGCTGAATTGGGGCGTTCCGATCCTGGATTGGTTGGGAGTGTTGGATGATGGACAGGGACGCTGGAAACCTGGCATATCCTTCGATCCGGCTCACCCTAACACGATCGGTCACAACCTGATGTATGAGACGATCGATCTAAGCTGGTTCGCGATCGACAAAGACGAATTAGCACGAGAAAAACAATACTTTTGGCAACCGCAAGAAGTTCTAGTTTACTGGGACACTGAAGGTTTTCAAGTCTCTGGTTGTGTGGAAGAAAAGCATTTGCGGATTGTCAATCCATCACCGAACAATTACACAATCGCTCCCTATTGGCAAGAAATGCAAACTGCACTGCAATCGAAAGCAGGATTGATACCGGGGATCTACATTGCCAAAAATCCCCAACCAGGGACGCCATCTTTCTTTGCAGTACAAGAGAATGGCGCGATCGAAACTACACTAGAAATTCCCGCCGGCGCCAAATTGGAATACACTGCTGCTTTCAATATTTTTGCGCCGAACAACTCACAACTGTTGTTCTATGACGGACATTTGGGGATTTTGAAAGAGGACGACCGGCGCCTTTGGATTATCAACGAATCAGACAAAGAATACAACATCCAACCCATGTGGAAGGAAGTACGCGGCATACTGAAATCGATGCCATCAGGTGTCTATGACGATCCGCTGCATCCCGACGCACCTTTTCGCACGATGATGATTGGGAAAGATGGGCTCGAAAGCCGAGTGAAAGCACCGCCTAAGTCGGCTGTTTTGTTTCAATATAAATGTCAATTATCTGATATCAGCCGTGTGGCGATTTTGCCGCTGGGCGATCGCTGTGCCGTGCGGATGATGCTGTATAAAATGGAGTACGATGGGCCCGCTTTTCCCTTCGATCTAACGCGCACTACCAAGATTGCAGATGTGGCTGATGCGATCGAAAGCCGTTTTTATGATATGTGGAATCCTGCTTGTCTCCACTACAGTGCTGAAGCTGGCAGAATCTATCACAGCAAGTGGTCTGGTCTTTCTTTTGCTCATGAAGTTGAGGATACAGACGATCCTGTTAACGATATGTCTCCGGTATACGAACGGATGCGCGATCGATATACGGCACGTTCTGAGCGGTTTTGGTACGCGCTGGAGCATTGCGACCAAGTGTTGTTTGTCCGCACTGGTATTTGCGATCGCAATGGTGCGATCGATCTAATTCACAAACTGGAGAAACAATGTCAGGGAAAACCTTTTCAATTGATGCTGCTTTCTTTGCAATCTTCCGAGGAGTTTGCAGGTCTTGATAATGTGCTGCATTACAATTATGAGTTTAATCCCGATCGAATGTATGACGATTTGGGACACTGGATGTACTGCACGGATGTGCTGCGAGGGATTTTGGAGTCGATCGGGGTTTCTAGCAAAAACCTGTTTTGGTGTCCGCCTAAGATACCGAAAAATCAGTCAAAAGGGTGAGCAATAGGTTGAGAGAAGGGTGAAGGGCGATCGATTTTCCCCTTCTGATGATGGCTGTGGGGTGGGGTAAAGTGCGATCGCACAATCGATGCAGCAGAGTGGGAGCATGAGGAATAGACTTGCATTGCATAAATCTTTGATGAATACAGTCACCGCAGATTTCAAGCAGATGAACACAGATACACGCAGATAGTTTCCAGATCGGAGAGCTTGGGAGTGCAATGCAAGTCTAATGTCGATCGATCGTGCGATCGCAACATATAGCTTTTGTCAAAAAGATGAGGTACGTTGTTGGGCCCCGGCCCTCTGATAGTGATTGTATAGCAAGGTCGCATCAAAAACTCCATTTACGGTCAGACCTCATATGAGAGATCGAAATGCTATAGCAATCCTAAATGATTTGTGGGACTACTCGTCACCTGGCTCTGCCTGGTAACGCAGATCCGGAGGAAGAGCCTCCATTTTCGCAGGCGAGGCAGAGCCTCTGGACATAGGTTTCCCAGGCGCTTAGCCTCTTAACCAGTTATTGAAAATGATTTAGGATTGCTATATAGTTTCCAACCGAATATCAATATCTGGTGAGACAGTCGCCGAAATTCACTTGGAAAGGTTAGGTTCCACGACATTCGGAAAGCTGGCAAAATTACGTCGCACCCAGTCCATCCCCACTTCGTTGTCGAGTTTAATTTTCTGTGGCGCATCCGCATAAATCTTGCCCAAAATATCTGCATCTTGCTCGACAATAACTTTAGCAAGATTGAGAAAATTTTGCTTCAGCAATCTAAAGACTGGATGCTTCGCTTCGCCAAACATCAATACATAGGTGCGCGTATGGGTTTCAGATTCTGGCACAAAAATATGACATTGCTTGGCTTTTCCGATCGCTACTTGACCGTGCAATACCACCAGCGATGGAAAGAAGTTTTCCAAATGCGCTGAGAGTGTTTGTGGCAATGCCAATAGGGCCGGATTTTTCAGAATGTCTTGCCAACCAGGCTTTTTGCGCGGCATTTCGTAGTGCGCGTGAGAATGATGCCCGTCATCGACAAACTTTTGAAACTGCACTTCTTCAATCTCAAACATCGGTCTGTGGGTGCCGTTTTGGTGGTTGTAATCGTGCATATTGAGCAGCATCGGCAACAGCTTGGTTTTGACGCTGACATCCGCTGTGCAGCCAATAAACTCAAATTCAGCCGCCAACTCATTCAATATCGTCGGGATGGGAATTTTCGGCTCGTATCCCCCATAAGACCAAATGAAATCTCCCTGAATTATCAGGTTTAAGGGTTTCAGTTGAGGCAGTGTTTTCTTGTTCGATCCGGGTAAAACGGTGCAGCCTGCGGCATCAAATTTCAAGGCATGAAACGGACAAACAACTGCACTCGCGCGATCGCCCTGAGGTTCACACCATCCTGCTGACAGCATCGCGCCCATGTGCGGGCAGGCATTTGGTAAGGCGTGGATGTCTCCACCCGCGTCTAGCCACATCACGTAGTCTGTACCGTACAAAGACATTTTTCGGGGTTGATTCACTGTCAGCATCGATTTGTGCGCTAACAACCAGGGCGCACCGGGAAGCATAGACTGCATAAGGTTCTCCGCATTAGTAGGTAAAATTATGAAATATCCGTCGTGTTTTTAGAATATGACAGAACATTCACATTCGTCAAGAAATCTGCGCCGTCAGCCCAAACAGCAGCGAGGGAAAGACCGGGTTGACAAAATTCTGGACGCAGCGGCAGCAGTATTTGACGAAATCGGCTATGGGGCGGCGACGACGCATCTGATTGCGGCAAAAGCAGGAACAGCGATCGGCTCTCTGTATCAATTCTTTCCCGATAAAGCGGCCATTTTTAAGGCGATGGAGTTGCGCCATATCGATCGCGTCAAGCATTTTTGGGAGCAGACAAATACGCCGGAAATTGTCCAGTTACCGCTGCGCGAAATGATTCACGCGATCGCCTCTGCGGTAGCAGACTTATTTGAACACCCGGTGTCGCGCGTGGTTTTTGTGCAATTTTACACTTCCCGCCAAATTTTCCAGTCGATCGATGAAAGCATGACTCAGGAAGCGATTAACTTCATGGCTAGCCTGTTACAGCAGCGGAATTTGGGCTTGAGTCAAGGGCAGTGCAGTCTGTTGGCAGAGGTGTGCGTCCACAGCAGCAATGCGGTAATGCTGGCAGCACTCCGTACCCCCAACCTGCAACACCGCCAGCGGTTGATGGAGGAGATTGAACCCTTGCTGGTGTCGTATTTAGAGCCATATGTTGGGGATGCTCAGTCGAGCAATGTAATGAAAGTAATGATTTGCCCCCATTGTCGATCGGCGCAGCTATCGAAAAATGGGTATCGTAGGGGAAAACAGTGCTATCGCTGTAAGGACTGTGGGAAGCAATTTGTCGAGAAAGTCGGGGGAGCGATCGCACACAACCCAATATGATGGAATTAAGGCTCTGTGATGAATTTTATGTCGCGAATTGTTGCTTGTTACCAGGCTCTGCCTGGTAAGGTAGATCCGGAGGCTCTGCCTCCTTTTAGCTCGCAATCTACAGGAGAGAGGACTGTAGGAAGTGCTTAAGTTATTAACTTTGCGATCGTAAGGCTCTGTGATGAATTTTATATCGCGAATTTTTGAGATATACACACCTGTGAAATCAATTCAGATTGTTCGCAATACGGTTGAGATAAGAGACTCCAGCCGAGAAAACTCTATGAAAAATAAACACTCTTGTTTGCTTCGTTGTAATGACCGATTTTTTAGCCCATCCGACAATTTTTTTGGTTGTGGTACGGGCGTCTCGCCCGTACCCAAATTTGGTTAAAACGACTGATACAAGAGGTATAATAGAGTTTCAATCTCAGCAAAATTACCCCTTCAATCATCGCAATTTCCATGCCACCAGCATCAAGATTCCCCTAAGCAACTTGAGGGATTCTTTGCTCGACGGGAATCTGCACCACAAACTCGCTGCCACGGCCCGGTTGAGAATAACAATCAATCTTACCGCGATGTCTTTCAGTAACGATTTGATGGCTGATCGACAGTCCCAATCCCGTGCCTTTACCAACCGATTTGGTGGTAAAAAAGGGATCGAAAAGTTGCGATCGCACTTCTTCGCCAATCCCAGTGCCATTATCGGAAATTGCGATCGTCACCCAGTTAGCATCCGTGATGAAGGTGTGGATGGCAATCGTGGGATTAGGCCATGCGGGTGTTGTCCTGATGCCCTCTTCCAGCGCGTCAATCGCATTGCTGAGCAAATTCATAAATACTTGGTTGAGTTGACTGGGGTAGCATTCGACCATTGGCAATTGTCCGTAATTTTTGATGACTTGAATGGTGGGATGTTCAGCACTGGCTTTGAGGCGATGTTGCAAAATTAGCAAAGTGCTGTCGAGGCCTTCGTGAATATCCACGGGTTTGACTTGTGCTTCATCCAGCCGGGAGAAATTGCGGAGGGAAAGGACGAGTTGGCAGATGCGATCGCTCCCTAATTGCATAGAATTGAGCAGCTTGGGCAAATCTTCTGCGATATAATCGACATCTACGTCGTCCATCCAAGCTTGAATTTTGGGATGGGGTTGGGGATGGCATTCCCCGTACAACTCTAGAAAAGTCATCAAATCTTGAATGTGTTCTTTGGCGGGTTGGATGTTGGCAGAGATGAAATTGACGGGATTGTTGATTTCGTGGGCTACACCAGCCACCAATTGACCGAGGGATGACATTTTTTCACTTTGTACCAGATGCACTTGCGCCTGTTTGAGATCTTTGAGTGCTTGGGAAAGCTCGATCGTCCGTTGTTCCATTGCCTTTTGGGCATCGCGCAGTTTCATGTGGACGTGAATCCGTGCGAGAGTTTCTTCGTGTTGGATGGGTTTGGTAATATAATCGACAGCACCCAAGCTCAACCCTTTCACCTTATCGACTGAATCCGACAGGGCTGTCATAAAAATCACGGGAATGTCGCAGGTGGCAGGATCTGCTTTGAGTCGCCTACAGGTTTCAAACCCATCAATTCCTGGCATCATCACATCCAGCAGAATCAGATCTGGATGATAGGAATCGAGGCGTTGCAGGGCAGCTTCGCCACTTTTGGCGATCGCCACTCGGTATCCGATCTCGCTCAACACATCAAATAAAACCTGAATATTCGTGGGGTTATCATCCACGACGAGAATGGTTCCGATTGGGGCTGCGGTTTCAAATGCCACGGGTTAACTCCTGAGAAAAATTACAAATTAAAAACAAATTAAAAATCTTGGGAAACGCCAGATTTTACATTTTTAATGCCATCTAGCGTTACTAAACATAGCATTACTAAACATACGGTTCCAGCAAATTGAGAATCGCTTCGTCGTCAAACCTCTGACTTAGTTCTAGCATTTTGTTGGCAAAGGGTACATATTGCCGATCGACTTGTTTGAGGCGATCGGCTTCCTGTTGAATATCCGCCATAAAACCGTCTTTTGCTGCCCGGTAGAGGGCTTTTAGTTCCGTCGCTGGCGGCAAAATCCAATCCGCAGTCTGGCAATCTGTGACAGATGATGATTCAATTGTTTCCGGTGCAAGTGCGTAAATCCACTGCAACTCTAGGTGACGCTGCAACTCGGCCAGCAATCCAGTAAACTCGATCGGCTTGGGGAAAAAACTATTGCAACCGGCATCCATCGCTTCCTGCATATCCACTTGAGACAGGCTGGCTGAGGAAGCAATAATGGGAGTCCCGGCAAAATCCGGCAGTTGGCGCAGGTGGCGAGTCATTTCCAGCCCGTTCATCTGAGACATTATCAAGTCGGTAATAATCAAATCTGGGCGCATTTGCAGGGCGGTATCGAGTCCCGTTTGTCCGTCATCGGCTTCTGCTAGCTTGAAGCCCAGCGGTTGCAGCATTCCGACGATCACAGCGCGGTTTTCTTGGCGATCGTCAATTACTAAAATTTTACGCGGTTCGCCCTGATAGCCGATAATCTTTTGATGTGCTGTCTGAGGCTGATTGAGCCAATTAGCCGCGGCGGGTAAATCCACCTCAAACCAGAAAGTGCTGCCTTTACCTGGTATGCTGTTGACTTGAATGGTGCTGCCCATCATCTGCACGATTTGCTGACTGATAGACAATCCTAACCCAGTCCCTTCGCTGTTGCGATCGCGTTTTCCTGCTTGCTCGAAGGGTAAAAAAATAGATGCCAATTGTTCCGGCGCAATGCCAATGCCTGAGTCTTCTACTTGGAAACGCAGACGGGTTAATTCGGTATTTTCCTGTTCGATATTCTCGACTTTTTCCACAGTAAATGTGACGCTGCCGCGGTCGGTAAATTTGACGGAATTACTCAGTAAGTTTAGCAATACTTGCCGCAAACGTTTGTCGTCAGCATGGATGGCAGTGGGTAGGTTGGCATCGGGATGGTAATGGAATGCAACACCTTTTTGCTCGGCTTTTATCCGGCACATTTCTACTGTGTTGGTGAGGAAGTTAGCTAAGTGTAAATCCTGAGGATATAGCTCCATTTTCTGCACTTCCAGTTTGGACAGATCCAAAATGTCATTAATCAGTGTCAGTAAGTGGGAACCGCACTGGTGAATCACGTCCAAACCTTTCTGTTGCTTCTCGTTGGTGGCGGGATCGCGCTGGAGGATTTGGGCATAGCCGAGGATGCCGTTGAGGGGGGTTCTCAGTTCGTGGTTCATGTTGGCAAGGAAGGTACTTTTGGCGCGGTTGGCGACTTCGGCTGCTAATGCGGCTTGTTGCAATGCTGCTTCAATTTGTTTGCGCTGGGCAATTTCTGCTTCTAGTTGCTGATAGGCTTGAATTCGTGTAGTCACAGCATCTTGAATTGTTTGGGCAAGGAATTGGATTTCGTTATCGGACAATCGACTAGGTATCACAAAATAGTCAGTGCTTTGACTTTCAGTAACGGCTTGATTTAATCGCTGGAGTGGTTGCAAGATCGATCGCTGAATCATCACTGCCATCAATCCTAGAATTACCGACATCCCGACGATTAAAGTCAGTGTAGATGCTGAGAATGTCTGCCATGCTTGTTGTTGCAGTTGTTCAACGTCGAGAATCGCGATCGTCAATCCCCGGCGATCGATCGAACGAAACAACGTGCTGCTAAAAGGCAAAATTTCGACCAATGCAGGCTTGCCATCTACAGTAGTGCGGAAGCAGATATCTGTGCCTGTTTGAGAAGCTTGTTCTAGCACCTGTAGCAATTCTGGATGAATCGAGGCATAGGGGGGATTTTGTAATTCTGCTCCGCTGCGGGCTAGGGTTTCTCCATCAGGAGTGACGATCGCCACTTCCATCACAGTCGGTAGTGTGGCATAGTTCTGGACAACGCGCTTGATAATACTCGCATTCCCCAATTCGATTAAACCTTCTGTCGAAAATCCGACACCTTGGGTAATTGATTGAGCGCGTTGTTTTAGCTCTTGTTCCAGCTTTGATTCAATCAGAAAGTAGTTGAATCCCAACGTGGTTAAACCTACTGTTGCCAGAGAAATAGCAAAACTTGTCAGCAGTTGACGGGATAAGTAGTTTTTTGATGATTTGGATTGGCGATTCATGGATTCCATACCTCCATTGCTTTGCTGACAAGTGAGCCATCAATCTTCACATCTTGTCGAATCACCCTACCGTGACGCGGATCTTCTTTTAGCAGTTGGATAATTTGGGTTTTTGCCGAATTTAGCCGACCATTTGTCTGGAACATCCGCTGATTCATGGCAATATCTCCTTTTTTCAGCCCAGCATAGTCACTGGCAAAGGATGCACTGCTTTGTCCAAGTTTTTTTGCTACCAGTTCAAATACTTGATTCGGCTTGGTTTCAACAGCGTGCATCACATCAAACCAAGCTAAAATGAACTGTGTTAGTTCTGCTTTTTTCGCTTTCACTGTTTTGTCATTGGACATTAAAATATCAATCACCAAGCTGTCCACTTGTTTCGTGGTATAAATCACATTACCCTTGATAGTTTGAGCCGTTTCGCCTAACATTGGGCCCCACAATATGGCAGCATCGATGTCTTCTGAAGTAATTTTTTGGGCGGCGACTTCATTGGAATAATCGATAATCTCCACATCAGCAGGTTTCATTTTATGAGCTTTCAATGCTTCTAACAGAATTAAATGATTGACTGTCCCGAGTTTGGCACCGACTCGTTTACCGCGCAAATCTTCTACTGATTTAATTTCTGGTTTGGCGACAATTCCGTCTGAACCGGCCGAAATATTTGTCGTCATTAAAACCACAGGAATTTGATTGCCAGAATCAACTTGCATCACATCCCAGAAAGAAGCAAAGGCTGCATCTAATCTGTTGTTCATCACCGCACGACATGAATCTTGTTGGTTGTCAAACCGCACCAGTTCCACCTTGAGTCCTCGTTGTTTAAAAAGTTCTGAGGCTTGAGCGTAGAGTACAACATCAAATCCCACCCAGCTTGTAATTCCTACGCGCAATGGTTTCAGCGATTGGTTGTGCCCGAAAGTACAGGCATTAAGGGCAAATGTCAAGGTAAGTGCGATCGCACATAAACTGAAAAACGTTGGTTTGATGCCTAATTTCGGCTTGGGCGCTGGGAGTTGGCGATCGTCGGCTCGATCGTTATTTGTGAAGGGCAGGTATCTCACAATTCGCACAGCGCCGAATATCTGGAATATCAAAGCAACGCTCGCCCTCAGCTTTAGTGAAAGCGTTCGGATTTTGCTAAACGATCGATCGGTCTTCATCTTTTTTTACTTAAAAATCGGGTTTATTGTGTTAAACTTGAAAAGTTTAAAATTAAATTATGCTTAGCATTACTAAACATACGGTTGCAGTAAATTGACAATCTTTGGTTGTCAACTCTCTGAGTCAGTTCTAGCATTTTGTCGGGGCAAAAACTGTAATATTGCGATATGTATCTGTTCGGTGGGTCGATCGCCTTTCTGTTGTGGCTAGCAGATGTGGAGAGATTGGGATAAAAGGCGATCGCACGGCCGATACGCATGGGGAGTTGCTAGAGTGAAGGTCGATCGACAGGTGCGACGCACAGGGGGGCGGGAATTGAGGCGATGGATGTGCGATCGTCGTGCGCGAGAAGGTTTTAGACACAGCCCTCGGCTGCTGCATTGTTATGACGGATCAACATTGATTAGCGGTTCAGATGAAACTGTTTTCGGCTTGGCTTTGATAGGTATTGCGATCGCAAACTCTGCACCGTTACCTGGAGTTGAATTGACCTCCAGAGTCCCAGCATGGGTGTCAACTACGATCGCGTGAGCAATTGCCAATCCTAAACCTGTGCCTTTACCAACTGCTTTACTGGTAAACTGGTGGTCGAAGATTTTATGTTTTACGTCCTCACTCATACCTATACCATTATCTTGAATAGAAATAACGGCTGATTGGGAGTCATTCGATAGTTCAGTCTTAACCCTAATGCGATTGGGATGAGCTTTTATTTCATCAAAACTGCGTCCCTGATTCGATTCCTCCAAGGCATCAATAGCATTGGCAAGTAAATTCATAAACACCTGATTGAGTTGTCCGGCATAACATTTCACCAGCGGTAAATTTCCATACTCTTTAACAACTTCAATTGCCGGACGTGTTTCGTTGGCTTTGAGGCGATATTTCAGGATCAGCAAAGTGCTATCAATACCATCGTGAATATTGTAAAGAACCGGATAACTGCTATCGGCGCGAGAAAATGTTCTCAAACTAATGCTAATGTCGCGAATCCGAATCACGCCCTCTTTCATCGAGCCAATTAATTTGGGTAAGTCCTCACGAATGTAATCCAAATCTATAGCATCGATTTCCTTTTGAATTGCTTCACTTGGTTGAGGAAATTTCTCTTGATATAGGTCAATTAAACCAAACAGATCTTTCACGTAATCTAAAGCAGGTTGAATATTTCCCGCCAGGAATCCCACTGGATTATTGATTTCATGGGCGACTCCAGCCACCAACTGCCCGAGTGTGGACATTTTTTCGCTTTGAATTAGCTGGATTTGCGATTGTTGAAGCTCAGAGATGGCTTCGGAGAGAGCAATATTTGTTTGTTGAAGTTCCTGAGTTCGTTCTGTTACCCTTAACTCGAGACGCTGACGATCTTCTTCTAATTGCTCTGCTCGGCGGCGCATATTTTCCAGAATCAAGTCCTGAACTTGCTGGTTAGCTCGCAGATATTGCTGTCGAAATACAATTACCAGAGTAACAATCAGAGACAGAACAATCAACACAAAGCCAAAATTCGCCCAGTAGCTAAGGTTTGCAGACCTTTGAGAAGCTTCCGCCGTCGCGTCGATGACAATTTCATACAACCGCTCGTAAGTCGGATCGACTAGGGTTTTATCAACTTCTAACGCTTGTTCAATGCGGTTGGATTCCAGAAGCTTTAAGAGTTGATTGACAGCAGTTGCATAGGTATTGTAGGCTGATTCAACTTTTTGCATCTCCTCTAAGGAAGGGGTAGTTGTTTGTAATGCCTCCAAACTGCGTTGTGCCTGTTCTTGCTGCTTCTCCAAGGCTTCTTGTAACTCGGAGTCAACTTTTTTCTTATTAACAGCTCTCCACTCCAAAGCATCCAAACGGTTTGCTATCGCTTGCAAATGATTTAGTTCTCGCTCGCGATCCGCTGCACGATGTGACCTAGCATCCAACGTTGCGATACCACAGGTTGATATCACGACGGCAGCGATTGCTACGCCTAGAGATGACCAACTATAAGACTGCTTGTGAGGAGACATAGTTCAACGCTACAAATCAAAAGTTGGCAAGACCATTTACTTGTTCCTATTTCCCCTAAATCATGAGGAAATAACAAAAAAGGCGGTTGAGAACTACTAGCAGCTAATGTTTAACCTACCGCTATCACGGATAACCAGACCAGAATCAGGATTAATTATATGACATTTGCGAGATATAGCCTTTCAAGCTCTCATATGAGGTACTTGACGGGCATAGGGCATAGGGCATAGGGCATAGGGCATAGGGCTATCCTCACTTAATTGAAAACCGCTATATCGCGGTTCTCAATTAAGTGAAGTACGGGGACTTTGTAATTACATGGCTTACACACAAAGCTCAAGAAACCGGGTTTTTTACCCCAATTTACGGTTTTTGGCTAGTATTTTGGTAAAAACCCGGTTTCTGGCTACCCATAGGTAAGTCCTAAATTACCAATTACGCAAAATCCTAGCCTACCGCACTGTTTTTGAGAAAGGCTATAACTACCAATCAGTTCTTATTTTATCACATATAGGTGTTGGCAGCCTCAACACCTATATACGATCGCATTTTAGGCCAACAAAATTTACATCTCTACTTAGGTAAATTATATCCTAAGTATTCCAGATGAAGGTCTACTGGGGTAAACTAGGGAAATTTGATGCAGCGGTACCTTGGGTTGGTTGTAGCGCATAAAGCGAGCTTCAATGTTGAAAACTGATAGCACTAACGTTTCAGGATTAAAGACTCTTCCACCTGGGACATCTTTTTTTGCAAATTGCCAAAACTACTGTGGTTCACAATGATGATGACATAATCTTGATTTGTAAATTGCAAATTTTTTGCCAGCAGGTCAGCCAACTTTTGATCGGCATCCTCACCATCAATTAAACCTCGTTTGCGAACGATTCCTAGGATACAGAAATGTTTTTCGGGAAAGTAGGTGACAACTTTCTCTACTAGATAAGCTTCTTTAACGTCTGGATAGGGAGCTAACTGTTGTTTGAGTTCACCTACTTCTGATGCTTTGATAGTATGAGGTTTGAGTTTGTCGCGATCGCTCGCACCAACTCTTTCCTGTCGAGCTTTTACCAGCAACTGAGAATGCTGCTCGGCTCGATCGCGATATTTATCTGCTTCGTCAGTTTGACCTCGTTGCCAGAAAAAAATGTAAATTAGCTCGCAGCCGTCTATTACCCAATCTATCCTTTGTGTCATAGCCTTTTCCAGGCAAGCAATACCTGCTGCATCATCTTTTTGTAGTAAGATTTGCCCGAGGCTATAGTTGGCTTCTGCACAATCTGGGTGAGTTTTTAACACATCTTGCAACAAGGGAACGGCTGCTTCACCACCTCGCACTTCTAATGTGTAATGGGCGCGTTCCCATGCTTCTGGTTCATCAAGTGTTTGTACTTGTGCTTTTTGCTCTAAAGCTTGCAGTTTACTTTGAATTTCTTGTAAGTAGGCATACTGCTGCCGCCAAGGTGTCGATGCTGCTTCTTTCCAATCGCGATCGAACTGGGTAGCAAACTCTTGTAAGCTGTTTCCGAGAAGATGTTCTGCTGCACTGGTTTGTATGGTTACTGACTGAAGCAATTTTGGCGATCGAGTCCTGAGATAACCTAGGGATTTGAGTCGATCGCTCAGACAGGGATGGGTGTCTGCATTATCGGTCTTTTCTGCCAGAGCCTGCTCTAACCATAAATTGGTCTGTTCTTGTGCGATCGCACCGTGCAGGAAAGTTAACATAGAAGAATAAGCATTGTCTGGCGGATCGACCCTCTCTGCAACCTGTTTCTGGATATCTAACCAAAAGGAACTTTCTAGAAAACGGGCTTTGATTTTTACATTAATTAGCGCCTCAGCCGCATGGCGCACTCCAGCGAGTTGGGCCGCACAGCGATCGGCTTCGTACTCATCCATCCGTGCTAGGGTAAAAGAGTAGGCATTAAAGGAAGGCCAATACCATTCTAGGAAGCTATTAAACAACATTGATGCCCCATGTTGCTCGCTCTGGTATAACCGTTCGTAAATCTGCAACCAGGTTTTGCGAATTCGATAAATCCATCCTGCGAAGCGAGAATGATTGCCAGAGAGATGTCCTAATTCGTGTGCCAGAACTGCTTTAAATTGTTCCAAAGACAAGGACTGCATGAGGGGAAGTCCCAGAAGCAAGTAGTTTTTTTGCCAGCCAAAGATACCCAGTCGCGGAACTTGAACGACTGCTGCGTTGAATTCTCGATTTAACAAGATGTTGTGGAATCGGGGAGCCTCAAGTTTAGCAGTCAATTCGTCTACCAGCCCGAATAAGTGAGGAACTCGATCGCGACTGAGTTTCAAACCTTGGGGATGGGGGAAAGTTACCCAGAGCGATCGCACAATTGCCCATACCGGAATCAGTAACAGAATGCCAAACTTGATGATGTAACCATTGATGTGACGGCTAAACGCGATCGCAAAAACTAACATCCCGATTAGTGCGAATAACCCAGCAAGTATCAAAAAAATGTAGGCATAACCTAATACTGCAAACAGGGCAACTCGCAAGCGGTATTTCCCCGGATGACGCTGCGAGAATTCTTCCAGATTTTTGACCATTTTATCAAACTGTTTCTGATTGATTGCCATAGGAAATAGTTGTTTTATATGTGCTGTTGATTCGACAATGATATTGATTGCACAAAAGTATGAGATATTTCAGGTTTTCCATAACCCCCGCTAAAAACTGGTCGATGCCAACGAATAACCTTTATAGGTTAAACTTGATGCGGAAAATGCTGCTTTAGTCAAGATTAATTATTATTCCAACCCAGCCTAATTCAATTTTTTCGGATTGTCGGGCACTGTTTACAAAAATTGATGGAGTTGTCTGCGAGATGAATTGGGAAGTTGCGATCGATTTGTTGCTCTCGTTAGCGATCGCGGATATTAGGCGATCGACCTAATGGGTGTAGAATTAGGGGCTATGTGCGATCGGGCGTGGCAGCGAGGGGGTTGAGCAAGTGGTTCAGGTGCTGTCTGGAGACGTGGCTGATGTGGAGAGCTTGGGGTGAAGGGCGATCGGGCCGATGATGCAGTCTCAATGTCGATCGCTACAATCTTACCCTATGGAGCGATCGGTGCAGACAGTTGATGAATGTCGATCGCTCTTGCGACGAAAAGAGGGCGGGAATTGGGGGAATGCGTGTGTGTGCGATCGGCACAGTTGACGAGGCGCAGATAAATTCCGGCTCTTACAGATAACTATAATACGGCGGTTCCCAACCGTTTGCTGCATTTGAATTGTTAGACCACTCTGAATAACCAGGAATAATTTATTTATAAATTACACACTTTTGTGATCCCAATATTTCGAGGCAAAATCGATAATTTTGTTTTTTCTGTTTTCAATAGACGAAACATCCCATTCTCCATTTTCGGGATTTTTAAACTGAGTTAGTTCCTTCTGGGAAACAAATCTTGAATTTTGATAGAAAAATGTGTATTTTGTAGAAAAGTCTCGGTTTGATTTACCTTGATTTTCCCAAGAAAGATCGAGAACTAGATTACCAATACTATTTATATAGTTACTCCAAACATCCTCGGCCATCCAATTAGAGATTTCTCTGGGTCTTTGGGAAACAATATGCTCAATAGAGAGGCCCTTATACTGATAAAAACCTATCTGGTTTTCCTCTCGATATTCAGTTCTCCGAATATGATTTTCATACTGCCAGAACAAGTAATTCAAGTCATTCGTTGAAATAGCTTCATAGAAGTCTGGAGAAGCTAGCCGAACACGAAATTCACGATCGCTACAGAACTCCCCAATAATATCTTTTAAAGATGAAATTAAACTCTCAAAGTCACCATTAAATGACTGAGATAGCTCATATAAACGCTTTAAAATTACAGTGTTTTTTAACCTGCGTTTTCGGATACCATAAACCCGAAAACTCATAATTTCTAAAAGTTTTGTCACCCGACTAAAATTAACATAACTTTCTCCACAAGCATATTTCATCGATGCAATAAGAATCGGAAATAAGTTGGCAACTCGGCCTAAAATATACAATAGGTTGTTAAGGTTTTTATTCTCATCCTGAGCAATTTTTTTTACAATCGAGAAAGTTTGCTTTAACCCATCCGAGTAATTATCAATAAATTTAGTAGCTTCAGCAAAAGTTTCACGATGGGATGTAAGAGCATTAATTTTTTTCTTGATTAGCCATAAGTGCTTTCCATGCTCGTTTAAACCCTCCTCTTTTATATGAGACTCAAAAGTTATATAGTGATTGCGCAGGATAAATCGTTCATCCACTGTGAGATGTCGAAGAATTTCTTCAAAATCTCTATAAATTTCACCGAACCGATCCTGTATGATTTTGAGATGGCGCTCCGGCTCATCTGCAACAGTATAAACCTTATACATTAAGAAGCTTTTAATTTTCTCTAAATCAGTAAGTGATTTACCTCTATCGTTGGTGGTTTCAAAGATTAATGTGGCCTCGGCATTATCAAGGACAGCATATGTAAGTACCTTGGCATTTTCAATTTTCTCACGGAGTTCTCGTAAGTTTTCAACTGAGCGAGGTTCTAGCTCTTTTTGAAAGAATTTTTTGGCTTCTAGAAGACGGCCTTGTGAAGGAGTTTTAATTAATTTTTCCGCTTCTTCGCAGTCTTCCAAAACGCATTTTCGGAAAAAATCTTGGTCATATTCTAGAACTCGCAACTTATATTCAGCTCGGTATTGGACATAAGTTTCTCGAAGAATAAATATATCATCTCCAAAAGATGAAAGTTTATCAAGTAACAGCCGCATAAAAACGGTAAGGGTTGTAAGCCGCTGTTGACCATCTACAATATCAATAACTTTGAAGTGTCCTTCATTCTCTCTAATTTGCAATAATATTGTTCCAAAGAAGTAGTCTCTCCCTAGAATCTGATTATCAAGATCATTAATAAAATCCTGCAATTGCTTTGTTTCCCAGGCATATGCACGTTGATATTTGGGAATGTTAAAGACTCTGCGGGGTTCAAATAAGTCGCTAATTGCCTTTTGTCCGTTTTCCATCGCAAAATATTTGTCGCTGTTGCAGCCCGATGAAGTTAATAACTAATTTTAGCTAAAACTATAACTCTTGAACTAATCAATATATAAAGCTTGTGTAAAGATTATCCCAACTAAAACCACGAAGCGAGCTGGATCTAAATTTAGGTAAAGGACGATCGCACCCAGGTACAACACCCCGGCGAGTACAATTGAGCCGATCGCACCTATCGCTCAAACCTAGAACCACTGTTTCCTCCCAAAATCCCCTAAAAATCCATCACAACAAACCGCGATAGCGAATAAAAATCAACACCACCGCCCACGAGCCCAAAGCAACCTTTACAGCCACCAAAATATTCAACAAAGGAACCACACCACCACTCACCAAAGCCCCAAACTCTCCGTGTGGTAACTCGTACCCACACAAAGTAATCGCCGACAACACCACAAAAACCAGTACCGAAATCTTTTCCCAAGTCGCCGCGTGCGATCGCTCGTAAATCCGCTGCATCCACTCGGATGACGAAGTAATCGCCACCAAACCGATCGCAGTTCCCCCCGCTACACCCGCCGCAAAACCGCCTCCGGGAGTCAAATGTCCCCGCAGTGACAATTCAATACTCACCAACGCCGCAATAGTCGCTCCCAAACGGGCTAGCACAATTGAAGGTTGATCGATAAACTGATAAATTGTGCAGGACGGTCTTTCGGTGGCTAACAGAAAATTAGCGCCCATAATGGCGATCGTAAATACCACCACTTCAAAAATCGTGTCATACAGGCGATTTCGGAAAATAATCGCCGATACGACATTTGGAATCCCGCTATCTTTGACAAGCAATTCTACGATCGCCAAACCTGACAAACCTGATGCTGGATTGGCAAAAAATAGCATTTTAATGTAAAGCACTATCCCCGCCGCAATGTAAACCCATTTCATTGAAAATCCTCCGCTAAATCCGTAGCATTTTTGTAAGTTAGACTGGTATTTATTGATGAAATTTCAGCTTGCATGATGTCATAAAGCCGTTGGATTCTAGTCACAGTTCGATAATGTTTGGTTTCTGCCTCACCTGCTGCCTCACTATCTAGCACAGGTACGCAAGTTGCATGAATTTCTTTCTCCATCAGAGCGCGGTGTAAAGCCTCCTGACAGGTGAAAGGTACTACCTCAACGCGGAGATAATACTTGCTAAAAATTCGGCGAAAATCCTTCATCAATGAGTTAAAATCGCGGGGACTCTCTACTGTCAACTCTACCTTCAAAACATCGCCATCCGACTCGACTTTCTCCTCTTCCAACACGCCCAAACGCATCACCAAGGACGATCGCACCGCCACCGCATACAGCGTGATTGCCAGCATCGTACCCATCAAGGCTTCCGTCAAAGCCACATCCGCCGCCCCAAAAACGGAATATATCAATGCGGCGATCGCGCCTAATATGCCGCGAGTGACTAGGGCATAGTAGGGATTAGCTTGAACTACTACCATACAAGCAGCCAAGGGCAACAGTGCAGTTAAGATATAGATATAGCTATCATCATTCATAATGTCTCTGTGGGAAACTCCGTCTGATTTTCTTGCTCTTCACTCGAACAATGCGCCAGCACATATCCCAGCATGGTATTCCAAATTGCTAAGGAAAGAATTGCCAAAGTTAGCAGCGGCCATCTACTAGGTATTTTAATCAGCAGCCCGAGCACGATTAGGATCGAACCCAAGGTATCTGCAACCGAAAGACTGTGTAACTTAAATAATACCGATCGCTTGCCCAGTATGTGAGAAGTCCCCCAAAACCAGAAGACTATGCCTGCACCGATAAACAGATAACTCAACATATCAATCATAAAAAGAAATACGGTAAGTGGGAAACTCGGCGACTTTAGTCCCGAGAGGGAAACGACCCGGCGGTTTCAACCGCCTTGAATCTTCAATCTCAAAATGAGTAGCTGTAACCATCTTTGTGATGAACTATTTTGCAGTATTTGTGACTAATTCCTTGCACCAATTCTGATGATGAGATATTGAACGAACCCGTTGATCTAACTGCAACCCGACCAACATATTCACCAATTTTCTTGCCACTTGTGACAACTGCTTTTACGATGTCGCCTGTCTGAAAACCTTTAACAAATTTATCGCGAGGCACGTAACGAGATGGAAAGCCAAACTTGTCTGTGCGACACATTTGACGAGTCCCGTGTCCGGTTGCCTTAATTAGCAGTGGCTTACTTGTTAACACGGACAAGGATTCAATTTGACCAACACAAGCAGCATCAAGCCAATGAGCTTTAGGTAGTTTTAATCTGGTACGGTTGAACTTAGTTAATCCGCCGGAACCTGTCGTGACAGGTAATCCTGTTAGCTTGAGTCGGTTGAACAACGCCCATCGAGTCGAGTTTACAGCAGCAGCATCCTTGAGCGGATGCTTAACTTGCGCCACGATCTGCTTGAGCAAGTCCGGCTTCTTAAACAGAAAATCTTTGATATCCTGAGTACCTTTCTTGAGATTACATTTCTCGCAAGCTAGGCACAGATTAGAAATCCGATTACTGCCTCCTTTTGCCTTGGGATGAATATGTTCTACTTGCAACCCTAAATTCTCAGCACCGCAGTAAGCACATTTTCTGTTCCATTTATTGAGCAGATATTCACGAACTTCGTATCCAAGTAATTCGCCCTGCTGATATTCAACGCCAGAGATTTCGGGATTCTCTAGTTGTTGAAGATCAAATCGAACCAGTTCCATCGCGATACTACTTACGGGTGCAAGTCTGATGAATTTGTTGACCCAAGTTAAAGTTGCTTCTACCCGGTGCTGCAAAGATGGCGCTAGCCAACCCTTTCTCCGAGTACGGTTTAAGAACCTTGCTTGGCGGTAACGGGTATGCCTAGCTCGACGAACTCGACGAATTGCGCGACGGGATTCAAGGCTGGCTTTGATAGCTTGACCACGATGAGTTAGCTCAGCGCCAAAGATTACTTTTTCGCCTTGCAGTAAAGCGATGCCAGTGGTTTTTGATCCTGGATCTAATTTGAGTGAGATTGATTCGATGCTTGCTGTTACCGCCTTCTTAAGAATAATGGTATACGGGAATCTTCTGAAAACAGCCGCTTTACCGGCGACTAACAACTTACGAGCTATTGACGGCTTGCAAGGCGTGAGTGGTTTTCTGTTTGTATCAAGTACGAAAATAAAATTGGACATTGTTGTGTCCCTCCACTTGCGTGTAATGTTAGCTTCGCTAATGTTATAAGAGCTTTTTCAACCTGCAACACTGTCTCAGTGACTTTAAGACTGTTTAATTGCAGATGACAGAGCAGGAAACTAGCTTCGCATTCACCTGGTGTCGTGACTCGAATAACGTAGACCTCTGAGGTCTTAGGCTGGTCAGCACAGCTTGCTCGATTTCTCTTACAAGCTCAGTCCATTTAGGGCTGAGTTACTGACAGGTCATCCAGTCGTTTTATGATGTGTGCCAGCAGCATTAATCCCGCATTTCCGACAGTGAGGATAATCGCCCCCACTGCCCCAATCATCCAATCGTCGCGCAAGACAGATATGAACAAAGCCATAATTCCTGCCTTGGTGGAAATACTGCCCAAAGCAAGCATTTTCTGCCAAACATTATCATCTTCCCATGCCTCGTACATGGGGATGAGCATCGCTGCAATCATCGCAATCAAGAACCAATTCATGGATTTTCCCTCCCCGGCAGAACCCGGTGGACTTCGTAGCAGCCTTCTTGGTTGTATCTCACCACAATTGTTTTGGGGGTAAAGGTAATCAGGAATACATCTAAAAATATCATGATCGGCGATCGTTTCATTTTTGCCCGTTCCAGAATTATGTCTTCTCCGTTATGGGGACGGATGATAATTTCAACGGCTTCAATGTATGCTATTGGAATCGCAATCAGGATTTTTTTGAGCATACTGAGCCATTCCTTTATCCTTTCCGGGGGTGTGTTGCCGCGGGGTAGGAGAAATGCGATCGCTATACCAATGATGATATTTGGTACGGTGAAATCGGCTGTCAGCAAAAACCAAATTGTCAATCGTAATATGAAACTTCCAATCATGTTTTTTCCTTGTTAGTTTTCTCGCATAACTCTGGGATTGTTACGAAAACCGCAGATATCATGTAATGTCCGGTAGATTGACTGCGATATCTGGGTCGGGGCGGGTTTCACAAACTATCGATTTGATTGGAGTCTTTGGCGAACCCGCCCCTACAGAAATTATTGTTATTTAACCGGACATTATATCAGGCAGATAAACTCAGATAAACGCAGATAATTACAAGATGATTTCTACTTTTACCCGAGGTGTTTTGCACAGCCTTACTGCGAGCGATCGCAATTTCGATTATTTAAGTGTGGGTTCCTGTGGCTAATGCCATCCAAAAGAGTACGATCAAAGTTAGAGTCATCACACCGACGAGATGATCGAATTTCTCAACTGCACGCGGCAGGGCGATCGCTAACCGTTTAATAATTAAAACATAAATCAGCCACCCAATCGCGATCGTACCGACTGCTTTGATGATACTTTCTATGCTATAAGCATCTAAGTACGCTATGTTTGCGATAATTAGCCCGCCAATTAAGAGGATGACGGCGGGCCACAAACCGGGCTTGACTTCCTGTTTCTCTCCGCGCGGGATAAAGATGAATTTGGCGAAGGATATTGCTGTACCTACGGCGGCTATATTCATGGCGATGACTTGCCAAGGTAAGAGATTTTTCACCGTCAACACTTTCGCCCCAAATCCTGCCAATAGGGGAAAGCCGGAAATCGAGAGACTGGCGATAACTAAGGCAATCCACAGGGTAGGATCGATCGCCTTTGATTGCAATTCCTTGAGGCTGCGGCTTGGTAAGGAACCGGCAAGCAAGAAGAGACTTGATTTAACTAAACCGTGAGCGAGCGCATAAAATCCGCCGACTGCTGGTGCTGCTAAAATAAAGCCTAACTGGGAAATTGTGTGAAAAGCCAGCATCCGTTTGGTATCTTTTTCAAAGACGGCATAGGACACTCCCATTAAAGCTGTTGCTACACCAAAAATCCTGACGATTGTATCAATGTCATCGGAAACCAAAGCACAGCGCAACAAAGGTAAGATACTCGCTTTGATGACTATTCCTGAGAGTAGGGCGGAGACTGGAGTTTCTGATTCTGAGTGAGTTAGCGGCAGCCAGAATCCCGATACAAAAATCCCGCCTTTGAGCAACAATCCCAGAAAAATCAGGGCTAAAGCTTCTGGTGGCGCACCTTTTAAACCGTCAAACAGAAAGGAATTATGTTTTTGATAGACTAGCACCGCGCCCACGAGGTAAAATAGCATGGCGGTGTTGCTGACAAATAGATAGCGCAAGCCTATCCATAAAGAGCGATCGGTGCGAGGATATGCCATTAACAGAAAAGCTGCTATCCCGCTGACTTCTAAAGCTACATATAAACTGATAAAATCTATACAGATAAAGGTAGCATTTATACTGCCATGCAGAATAATCATCTGGGAGTAAAAGAAGGCTGATTTACCACTGTGCCAACAGTAGAAAATCACGGCAGCAGTTACTATGGCATTTGTCAAGATAAAGTAAGCGCCTAACTGATCTGCGACTACTTGAACGCCGAAATTATCTAGTAACTTGAGTTGGAGGGGCGACTTTTCGAGAAATAGTTGTAGCGCATAGCCGGCAGAAATAAAGGTGACTGCTAAGGCGAGATATTTGTCAAACTTGGGGAGTAGATAAATGACGAACCCGATAAAAAATGGTATGGTCAGCCAAGCGATCGTAATAATATTCATGGATTGGGTTTACGGCGTGTTATTTTTCTCGATCTCGCTGGCTTCCAATGTGGGATTATCCCGTGCTAGCTTCATTACACCCACCAGCATCAGGGCTTGAATCGAAAAGCCGATGACGATCGCAGTTAAGATGATCCCTTGGGGGACTGGATCGGCGAAAGCTCTATTTTTGACATCTCCCATAATTGGCGTGAACAAGCCACTGAGGGATGCTACCACGACATAATAGGCAATTACACCGGTGCTCATTACATCCATAGAGACGATCTTCATCACCAGGTTCTTTTTAAGGATGATACCAAAAAATCCGCACAATACTGTGGCAAAGACGAAGGCTTCTAACACGGAAATTTTTGTTGCTTAAGGTTTGGTGACAATGATACATTACTTGGGCGCTACTAAAAAAGTAGAGTGAGTCGATCGATTTGAGATTGACTCGGCAACTAATGGGAGCAGGGTTGGAAAGCTATCGTAAAGTTATGTTACTTTTGGGTGCTGGTGTTAAATGGGAGTACAGAGTGTAACTGGGGCGATCGCGCTCGCAGTTTGATGCAGCGGAATGCGAGTATAATAAATGTCGATCGCACCTGTGCAAACTCAACGGGATGCGATCGGGTAACTTTTGGGAATGGGTTTAACGGTAGGGAAAGTGGCTCAAATGCAATCGCTGTCAGCGGTAGGTGTGGAGAGATTGAGGTAAAGTGCGATCGAGAAACAGCGTGAATTCAACAGCCACAGTCATTTGAGCAATTAGTTGCGGCAATTTATGGCTGCGACACTCAGAGCAAGAGCGATCGCCCTCCCTACAAAGAGCGATCGCGCACCTGTTATCCTGTAACAATAGCTCAATCTTTTGAAAAGGCGATCGCCATGACAACAGCAGTCTCGATCGACATTGGTACACTGATCGCACGCACCCCCGGACTGCACGGCGGATGTCCTCACATCGTCGGCAAAGGTGTCACCGTTCGGCGAATTGTCACTTGGTACAAACGCGGACTTAACGCTGAAGAAATTTGCGATCGCGTCGGACATCTCACCCTCGCCGAAATCTACGCCGCACTCACCTACTACCATGCCAATACCGCAGAAATCGAAGCCGATTTGCTCCATCAAGCATCAGAGGCTAAGCGTCTAGAAGCTCTGCACAACAAGTCGGGTCAAAAAGCATGAGTGAAATCCGGCTTGATCTAGATGAAGACTCGCAAGATCAGTCTCTACTGCGAGCATTACGAGCGCCAATACGTTGATGTCACAACCGTCAATGAAACTCAAACAGAAGGAGTAATAGACGAAGAACAACTTCGGTTAGCTGCCACTCAAAGTAGAGTCTTGTACAGTCACAATATCGGAGACTTTTGCCAGCTACATACCGAATTCATCGCCAGAGAAGAATCTCATGCTGGCATTGCACTGCTTTCACTCTTACTATTCTGTCGGTGAGCAAGTTCGAGCTATTCTGAAACTAACTGCTAATAAAACAGCAGAGGAAATGGTGAACCAGTTAGAGTTTTTGGGTAAATATTTGAAAAATGGCTAGTGTAAGTCACTGCGCCTAGAGCCAATGATCAATAGAGCGCCAACGGGCATATCGCGCCTGTGCCAACTCAACTCTGCTGAAGATCGATCGTTCATTTGGGAATTATCCGTGCTTTATTTCTAATTTTACCGCAGATTATTTTTGTTTGTCAATTGAGTATCGATCGGCGCTAAGGATGGTTTTATTCTTAGCAGCTTGTAGCACTTTTAGCAGGGATTGCGATCATATAAGGAAGCGCGCGCGCGGTCACGGCGATGGCCAAGAAAGATGAGGTTTCGCGGTTCAGGTTGCGGAAAGTTGAATGAGGAAGATTTTGGGGAGTCGGAAGATTGTTGAGACGGTTTTAATTTCAGTCTCGACTTACATGAATGCAACGAAGATATCCACCCTTCTCAAAACTGTACTCAAATTTATAAAAGCTAGAATTAAGACCATTATATTTAACTCCTTCCTTTTGACCATTAGCCCATTCAACGAAGTTATTCTGTACCCCTCGTCCGCCTGAAGAATAGAATGTGAATGCTATTTTTGCAATAAGCTTATCTCTACTAATTCGATCAGAAGCAAAAGTGTAGAAATTATTGTAAGTCGCACCAGCTCCACCACCCGTCTCTAGGAGAAGTTCATAGCGTCCGGGCTTAAGCCCGGACGCTATGAACTGTTGACTCACAATTTACTACTTTTCTCTCAACTGGCCTAGCTACTGCTCCAGTTACAGCATGAATAACCATGCAACTAGCGAGCGTAAAGATTTTTAATCTCTTCATTCTTCAACTTCTATCTATAAAATGCTTAGCCTAATTTCTTCTGTAATTTACCCGATATTTTATTTCCAGTCAAGAGGAACTCAAAAAAAGAGGATATTTTAGACCAATGGGAGGGCATTGATCCGGGGTTGATGCGGTTCGCGATCGCGGTATCTCGCGCTTGCTTCTATTATTTGCGGTTTTTCCAATATCCAGGCTCTCGACTGCAATGCGTCACTGCCAGAATCAAAATGTAATCTTCCTCGATCGTCCGGTTCGTGGCCGATTCCGCCTCAAACACAGGCCAGACTCGACAACCTGATGGGGAACTGACAAAAAGCCTGTAGCCTTGATCCAAAATTTGTTTGGGGATGCCCTCAAAAATCTGGTTTGTGCCGGAGTGGGAAGGTCAGCGCTAAACTAGGTTAGGTAAATGACTGTTTATACTCATGACTATTTTTACTCTGCGATCGATCAAAAAAGACTTCGGCATCAAGGAACTCTTGACAAATGCCAGTTTCAGCCTCGACGAAGGCGATAAAGTCGGACTCATCGGCACCAACGGTTCCGGGAAATCAACGCTGCTGAAGATGATTGCGGGCTTGGAGTCGATCGACTCTGGCGATCGCTGGGTCAATCCAGGGTCTACAATTGTCTATCTCCCGCAACAGCCCGATTTAGACGAAAGTCATACAGTTTTAGAGCAAGTATTTGCCGACAGTGGCGAACAAATGGCTTTGGTGCGGGAATACGAGGAAATTTCGGATCAACTGTCCCACGGTAAAGGCGATACGGACAAGCTGATGTCGCGCTTATCTACCGTGTCGGCGCGCATCGATGAGGTGGGCGCGTGGGATTTGGAAACCAAGGCGAAATTGATTTTGACCAAGTTGGGGATTGAGGATTTTCATGCGAAAATCGCCGACTTGTCCGGCGGCTACCGCAAGCGCATTGCTTTAGCAACCGCACTGTTGTCGGAACCTGACGTGTTGTTGATGGATGAACCGACAAACCACTTGGACGCCCTGTCTGTGGAGTGGTTGCAGAACTATTTGAACGGCTATCGCGGTGCACTGCTGCTGATTACGCACGATCGCTATTTTCTCGATCGCGTGACCAATCGCATTCTGGAGATCGATCGCGGCGACCTATACAATTATGCTGGCAATTACGCTTATTATTTGGAGAAAAAAGCCCTAGCGGAAGAATCCGCCGCCAGCACTCAGCGCAAACACGCGGGAGTTTTGCGGCGCGAGTTGGAATGGCTCAAAAAAGGGCCGAAAGCGCGCAGTACAAAGCAAAAAGCTCGGATCGACCGCATTAAGGATATGCGCGCCCAGGAATTCAAAACAGTTAACGGTAAAGTCGAAATTGCCACAGCGGGGCGCCGGATTGGCAAGAAAGTCATTGAGTTGTTGAATATTCGTAAAGCTTATGGCGATCGCACTTTAATCAAAGATTTTACCTACAATTTCACTCCCGAAGACCGGATTGGAATTATTGGCTGTAACGGCGCCGGAAAATCGACGCTGATGGATATCATCACCGGACGCATCCAGCCGGATTCTGGTACTGTGGAAATTGGGACAACTATTCATATCGGTTATTTTGACCAGCATTCAGAGGATTTGACACCGAATGAAGACCAGCGGGTGATTGAATACCTCAAAAGTGTAGCAGAATTGGTGCAAACGGCGGACGGGGAAATCATTACCGCTTCTCAAATGCTGGAAAAATTTCTGTTTCCGCCCAACCAACAGTATGCACCGATTCATAAGCTCTCGGGCGGCGAAAAGCGTCGGTTATTCCTGCTGAAAGTGCTGATGAGTGCGCCTAACGTGTTGATTCTCGACGAACCGACAAACGACCTAGACGTGCAGACTCTGGCGGTTTTGGAGGATTATCTCGAAGACTTTAACGGCTGCGTAATTGTAGTATCACACGATCGCTATTTTCTCGATCGCACGATCGACATGGTGTTCGCCTTAGAACCAGGGGGAAACTTACGTTTATATCCCGGCAATTACTCGGTGTATTTAGACTACAAGAAAGCCGAAGAAGCCAAGGAAATCAAAGGACAAAAAGACAAAGAAAAACTTACACGCACCCCTGAATCTAACAATTCACCAGCCAAAGCTTCTACTACAAAATCAACCAAAGTTTCGTTCAACGATCAGCGGGAATATCAGCAGTTAGAGGCTCAAATTCCGAAGCTGGAAGCTGAGAAACAAGAAATTGAGAAGATTTTGTCCAACAATGCTCCCAGCGGGTTTGCCGAGGTGAAGAAGTTATCGGATCGTTTGGCTAAATTGACCCAGGATATCGATCGCGCGACTGAGCGGTGGTTGGAGTTAGCGGAACGAGTCGGGTAATTTTGGGTTGTCCGAGTGTTGTGTTTAGCTCCTGCTAATAATGACAGGAGCTAGAGAAATTATGACGGAAAAAATCCCATGCTAAAACGAATATATATTGACAATTTTCGCTGTTTGGTAAATTTTGAACTTAATCTTGATGCTATCAATCTATTTATGGGTTCTAACGGCTCTGGTAAATCAACAATTTTTGAAATTTTACATAAAATACAAGCATTTGTCAGCGGCGATAGTAAAGTAGAAGGAATTTTTAAACCTGCGGACTGCACTCGCTGGCAAACTTTACAAATTCAGCGTTTCGAGCTAGAAATCATGGGTAATGATGGCTGCTACAAGTATCAATTAGGAATTGGTCACAATCGAGATAAATCTCATGTTGAGTACGAGCGTCTGTGGTTTGACAACCAGCCTTTACTAAAATTTGAATTAGGGGAAGTTCAACTATATCGAGATAATTATTCAGAAGGGCCGCAATACCCCTTTGATTGGTCGCAATCTATGCTACCTTCATTAATGCCTAGAAATGACAACACTAAGTTAACTTGGTTTCGAGAACGCATGGCGCGATTTATTATCGTGCAAATGGTTCCGAGTTTGATAGATGATGAAAGCAATCAAGCACACAAGCGTTTGACTCCTAAGATGGAAAACTTTGTTTCTTGGTATCGGTATCTGTCTGAAGATCAAGGTAAGGTGGCAGAAATTGGAAATATTTTAAAAAAGGTTTTGGATGGATTTGCCAATTTTAAGTTTGAGCGAGTTAGTGAAGATAATTTGATATTAAAGCTGCGATTTTTGGGAGACAAAGATAATTCTCAGCCCATTGACTATCGTTTGAACGAATTATCGGACGGACAAAAAACATTAGTTGCTTTGTACGCATTGATTCACGGCACCAAATCCGAAGATTACACATTGTGGATTGATGAACCGGAAAATTTTTTAGCATTACCAGAAATCCAACCCTGGCTGATTGAACTTTATGACCTTTGTTGCGAAAAAAAAGTTCAAGCTTTACTGATTTCTCACCATCCTGAGTTAATTAATTACCTGCTGGCTTCACCGATTGGCTATTGGTTTGAGCGTCAAAGTAATGCTCCGGTTCGAGTCAGACGAATTAGCAGTGAAGTCGCTGATAATTCTGGACTACCGGTTGCTGAATTGATTGCACGGGGATGGTTGAATGAGCCAGCGTAGAGTTCAGGTTGTGATTCTTTGCGAGGATAGACAGCAGGAGGTTTTTGCGCGTTATTTCCTCAAAAAGCGAGGTTTTACAGGTCTATTTCGGGCTAATATTTGTCCCAAAGGTAGCCAATCTGGAGAACAGTATGTACGCAGTCAGTATGCGGTGGAAGTGAAAGCTTATCGCCCGAATAGAAATCGCGTGTCGATTGGATTAGTTGTGTTGATTGATGCAGATACGGGTACGTTGCAAGCTCGACTTAATGAGTTAGATGGTATGCTTGAGGAGGATGAGCAGGAAAATAGGAGATTGGATGAGGCGATCGCGATTTTCGTTCCCAAGCGCAACATTGAGACTTGGATACACTATTTGCAGGGAGAATCTGTGAATGAGGAGGCTGCTTATCCAAAATTTGAGCAAAATGAGGCGGTTTGCAAAACATCTGTTGAGCATTTAGCCGATCGATGTTATTCTCAGAGCTTACCAGAGGATGCGCCGCGATCGCTTCAGGCAGCTTGTGGGGAATTGCAGCGCTTGTTTCCACTTTTGCAGCCATGAGTTATGCCATTTTAAATTTTAAATTTTAGAGTCAGTTATGGAAATTGAGAATTTAACTTCTATATTTTAACTCAGTCGATCGCCCTTTGCCACTTATCCTCGCGCGCGATCGCACTTGGGTGTAATCTGGGATAGGACGATCGCGCGATCGACTAACTAATTCCTGATTCAGACAACTACAGGCATTGTAATTGCGCCGCTAGAACTTGTTGCTGCACCGGTAGCTCAATCACAAATTCTGTCCCCTGTCCGGGTTCGGAAACGCATTTCAAACGTCCGCGATGTTTTTCTGTAACAATCTGATAGCTAATCGACAATCCTAGCCCCGTACCCTGTCCGACGGGTTTTGTGGTGAAAAACGGGTCGAAGATGCGTTCCTGGGTTGATGGGGATATGCCAGTGCCATTATCCTTAATCGCAATCTTAACCCATTGGGAGTCTACAATTTCAGTGGCGATCGCGATCGTCGGCATAAAACCCTGATTCCCGCGAGCTTGACTAATCAAAGCATCAATGGCGTTGTTCAGGATATTCATCAACACCTGATTGAGCTGGCCTGCATAGCATTCCACCGCCGGTAAGTTGGCGTACTGCTTCACGATCCCAATCTGCGGGCGATCGGCTGTGGGATTGAGTCGGCTTTGCAAAATAATCAGAGTGCTGTCAATCCCTTCATGAATATTCACAGCCTTCATATCAGACTCATCGAGACGCGAAAAGTTCCGCAGCGTCAGCACAATCTCTCGGATGCGCTCAGCACCCATTTTCATGGAACTCAACAATTTAGGCAAGTCTTCTATGAGGAAATCCAGCTCAATTTCCTCTGTTAAGTCTTGAATCTGCGGATTAGTATCGGTATATTCCTGTCGGTACAGCTCGATTAAGTTTAAAAGCCCTTGAGAGTGTTCTCTGGCATGATCGATGTTACCGTAAATAAAGCTGACTGGATTATTGATTTCGTGAGCGACTCCAGCCACCAGTTGTCCCAGACTTGACATTTTTTCAGTTTGAATCAGTTGCGCTTGAGCATTTTTCAGGTCTTGCAGCGTTCGCTCCAAAGTCATTTTTTGCTGTTGCAGAGAAGTAATTAGTTGAGTATTCTCAACTTCCGATTGTCGCAGCGCAATTTCAGCTTGCTGGCGTTCGGCAATTTCAACTTGGAGTATTTCATTAGTTTCTGTTAAAGTGAGCGTGCGTTCTGCCACTCGCTCTTCCAGCGTTTCATTCGCCACTTTTAGCCCAATTTCTGCTTGTTCTCGCTCAAGTAAAATAGCAGACAAAAGTAGCGTTGAAACTGCGACAACTCCCATGAAAGTTTGTAGCAAGATTAATGACTCGTTCAAGGAAGCGCGCAGGAAAGAACTGGTGCCATTCACCGTACCCCACAGTGCCAAACTCGATACTAAGACAATGGCAAGAGTTGCACCGTGCTGTCCAAACCGAAATGCCGCCCACCACAGGCAAGGCAGCATCATATATTGTACGGGATAGTTATCCCAAAAAGCAAGTTTTCCAGTCCCCATCAACAGGCTCAAAAGCAGCAGGGCTTCAAGCCATTTCTGGCGCTGCCAACGCATCGGGGGTACTCGCCGCCAAACCAGCAGCATGGGCAAAAAAACGAGAATACTAATTACATTTCCCGTCCACCAAGTCAACCAAAGAAACCCGTAATTTGTCCATTCTGAAAGTCCACCAAAGCAAATTACTGTGACTCCCATCGTGGCATTTAATCCGGTGCAATTAGCAACAATTAGCACAAATTTTAGTACGGATATAGCTGAATTAAAAGGTGTAGTAATCGGGATTAAGCGCCGGATAAGTCTACTTCCTAATACCGGCTCTATTGCGGCTCCTAAAGAGGCTACAGAGCAGACGACTGTCGATATCAATTGGTCGTGAGTACCATCAGAGTAGCCGGGAATTGCAGCTATAAAATCAGCCAGCCAAATCGCCAAAAAAATGTTTGCTCCTCGCCACAGCATGGCAGTCCAAGCAATCGCGGAAGGAAACCAAACGGCTGTAATAGTACCGGGCGGAATCGGCAGAGCTACGGCCATGCCTAGTTTGCACGCACCGTAGTAAATTATGCTGATCGCGCTGAGAATTGCCAACCACTTTAATCTGCTGGCAAAAGTTATTTTTTGCGTTTGGCGAGCTAAGTATTTTCTCGGATATAGTTTCATGTTCCCAAAGAAATAATAGAAAAATCATTGTATTTTTTGTTTGGCTATCCTTCCAGATAGCACTCAAATGAATTGGGAAAGCGATAATTTTTAAATTTCTCGTTAGGTGCAATATACTTACGTATATCGGCGATGCTCTGGACAAATTTGATGCTAGGGATCGAGCAAGAGTTGCGAAACTGCTGGAAGTAGTTTAATCAGCGTCATACTTTATATCCTGTTGGAGCAAAAAGTGTCACTTACAGGTTACTCGATCTCCCTGGCATTTGGTGAAAATGGTAGATGAGAACCGCCAGCAAAGTTGTGACGAATTGTGGGTGTTGTCCAAGTGCGATTCCCTACCCTTCGGGAGCGTGAGAGCGAACGGGATTGTTTTGCTTCGCGCACAATCGAATGCAATAACTCGCTGCTGCTGACAGAAGCTCGATTCCCTAGGGAGAGCTAAGCTGCGCGTACTTGTGTTTGAGCCGACTAATCAATTAGGTTAAAGGGCGAGATGTGCGATCGAGCGATACATTAATATATCACCGAAAATAGCTTTGAGATTGTGGCGCAGGGAGCGAAGAAAGTTGCGCCCGATTGCTTTCCGAGTCGAAAGCAAGACTGGCGTGACTCGCAACCCTGGGCACTCAAGCATTCAAGAGTTAACAATTTTAGTGGACTAATGACTTGAACCTTAACTCTAAACTTAACGGTAAGTAGGTAATCGCACCACAACCATAGTATCTTGTAGGGGATATTAAGCGTGAAGATCGTAGGTACAAACGAATAGAATGCTGCCAAACCAGCCCTGTCCTCATGTAATGTTTATTTGTAGCCATTAAATTAGAAGTTCTGGTCTTTAGTTACGGAATCAAGAACCAAGAATGGTCTCACTGCTTGGCTGGAAACTGACCCTCATCAGCGCCCGTTGACGGCGAGTTGATTAGTCGATCGCGCGCCAGACGATCGCTCGGACGAGCGATCGCCCGTTCAAAGCCGCGATCGCACAGCACCCGAAGCTTGTTGACAGAAAAATATTTTTAGGATATAAAAATAATTGGGGAGTGTTTAAAAGCAATTCCTGTAAAAAATCAAAAGCGCGATCGAGCATCAGAAATTTTCCCGATAAATTTTGAGGCGATCGCACCAACTTAAACAATCTTCAACGCATCAAGCCGATTTCTTAACATCATTGCCTGATTTGGGCTTAATTGCGCAAAGCAGAAACCGAGTTGTTTAGCACATCCTGTGTCTGCGACTCTAAAAAAAAATCATTTTAGTCCTAGGAGTACCGTCCGATGAACAAAAATCGACTAGCAACTAAAGTGTTGGCGGGCTTGGTGAGCTTAGCCTTAACTGTAGTTGTGGTGTTGTCAAGTTATTCCCCAGTTGCTGCTCAAAATACTCCCATAGATTCTCCCGCATCAGAGACAACAACCGCAGTAACAGAGCCAGAAGCAAAACCCAAACAAACCCCCAAACCTTCCATCAAAAACCGCCCAAACGCCGACAAGCCCACTGAAGTTTCCGTCGGTTTCTCGCTGCTCAACCTCGGTCGCATCAATCAAACCGATGAGACTCTCGATGTCAGCGGTTTTTTGTACGCAACTTGGCAAGATCCGCGTCTAGCATTTGACCCGAATACAGTTGGCGATCAAGTTGTTCGCTACACTCCCGAACAAATATGGGAACCAGCTTTAACAATTTTTAACTCTCAGTCAGCCGCGAAAAGAGGTACGGTGCAATTAAGCGCGAAACCCGACGGTACTGTCACTTATTTAGAACAGGTTAGCGCCACTGTCTCAGCGCAATTTGATTTTAGAAAGTTTCCCTTTGACTCGGAAACTCCTGCGATTATCTGGGAACCTTTGTCTTCTGACACCCAAAAGATAGTTTTGCAAGCAAATCAAACGGCGACTGGATACAACAAAGAGCGTTACGTTTCTTTATCCGAATGGGAGATTATCGGCATCAACACCGCAGTCACTAGCAAGAAAGCTGAAAAAGAAGATAAAACTTACCCGCGATACACTTTTGAAATTAAGCTCCAGCGGAATTACCAATATTACATATTTAAGGTATTCATTCCTCTGCTGCTAATTACGCTGATTTCTTGGACGACTTTTTGGATGAATCCGAACTCGGTTTTTGCGACTCAGATGAGTGTGGGCCTTACCAGCACGCTCACGGCAATTACTTTTAACTTCACGGTTGCTAATGCTTTGCCGAGAGTACCTTACATGACTCTGATGGACACATACATATTAATCTCTTACCTCTTTTTCTTCTTGTCGATTATCGCTAATGTCAGCCTACATTACTGGCTGACCCACAGCAAGCAGCCAGAAAACGTGCTTGGGATGCTGCACAAGTTTCGCTGGATATTCCCTTCAGCTTTTATGCTCTGTCAGGCTACAGCAATGACAATTTTCTTGCTGGGCTGAATCAGTTGACATCCACCCCGCCGTAAAACGGACGGGGATTCCATCTACTTCAACAAATAAAAAATTGATAACTGTCGAAATTCCGGTTGGGTTGACGCTTCTCTGGATGCGGCTCCTTTAACAGAAGTCTTATGCTTTCCTCCACGTCCGTTTAAAGTCTCCGATTGTCCACCGGCGACTAGAATATTAACCGCAGCATTGATATCTCTATCATGTTGAGTGCCACAGTTTAAGCAAATCCACTCTCTAACTGAGAGTTCTTTTTTGCCACCTTTAAACCTACAACAGGAACATTTTTGAGAAGTTGGCTCCCATCTGTCAATCGTCCGAAAATCTCTCCCATATATGGAGCATTTAGCTATCGACACATATAGCCTTTCTCAGAAAGATGAGGTACTTGACGGCCAAACCGGGCATAGGGCATAGGGCATAGGGCATAGGCCAAACCGGACATAGGGCATAGGCCAAACCGGACATACCTCACTTTTTTGAGAACCGCTATAGTTCGGAAACTACAGATCCTAAATATCTGAGATAGCACGGGACAATTTGCGGTTTTTTATCATTCCTGATGTGTTTAAGTCTTCTAAAATAATCGTTTGATTCTCACGAACAATCTTATTTGACAGCTTCTGAAGAAAATCTGTGCGAGTATTCTTAATTTTGCCATGCAGTAAGGCAAGTCTTTTCCTGGCTTTTTCTCTGCGTTTACTGCCTTTTTGTTTTCGGGAAAGGTTACGATTCAGTTTTATTACCCGTTTCAGCTTTTTCTTTAATGGTAATGGTGCTTTAACCTTTTCACCATCACTCCTGGTTGCAAAGTCAATTATCTCTAAGTCAATCCCCACCGATTTACCGTTTTCGGGCAATTTTACAGGAGTAATATCTACTACAAAGCTGAGAAAATAGCGGTCTGCACTATCTTTAATTACCGTTACGCTAGAAGGAGCCGAGGGTAGTGGACGACTCCAAACTATTTTTAGCTTGCCAATCTTGTCTAGATAAACTTTGTCTGGATGTACCTTGAATCCGCCTCTGGTAAATCGAGCATATTGTTGATATTTTCGTTTCTTGAATTGAGGCGGCTTAACTTTGTTTCCCTTACGCTTTCCCTTGCAGGAATTGAATAAGTTTTGATAAGCTTGCCCTAAATCATTGATGGATTGTTGCAGAGGAATAGCCGAAACTTCTCCCAACCAGTGACGACTTTCTAGCTTTTTGCTTGAGTTATAAATTGTTTGTGAAGTTCAACTCCTCCCTGGTATTTTTTACCTTGTTGATAAGATTGTTTACAGAAACCTAACGCATCATTCCAAACGACTCTCACGCACCCGAATAATTTGGCGAGTGCAATTTTCTGTGAGTCGAGCGGATAAATTCGGTAGCGGTATCTTAGTTTCATGTTGCTATTATTGTACAGCCAATCACCGAAAATAGGAAGGAAAAAAGAGTTGATTTGAGAATTGAAGAGTTTGAGTTTAAGATTTTTGAAGATTATTGCAAATCTGTTGGACGCACAAAGACAGAGATCCGAACGAGAATTGACTAGAAATATGAGTGCAATTAGAAAAGCCGTCCTTGAAGGCTTACCCTGAGCTTGCCGAAGGGACGGGGCTTTCGACCCAATTTTTTGGTAAATTTAGAGTTTGCTGTTATTTTCTGAGCAAGTTCGATCGCACTCACCCCCATTATAAGTAAAATATATACTTTTAAGGGGGTAATTTTTTTATATTAATGTTACGAATCGTGTTGTAAAAAATTGTCAAAAAACTTATTAGGAATAATTCTTATTTATCGGACGTTTTTGCGACGTTTGAGGCTGTATTACTGAATTGTGATGAAGCTATGGTACTATTAAAGTTATAAAATCTGCAGCCAGTTATAACTCGGAAGCAAACAGAGAAACAAAGTTAAGACGGCTAAAAATCTGAAACCCTTGTCAAATATGGAATAAAAGGGTAAACAGCGGGAAAAACCTGCTTTTTTACTAGACCGTTAAAGTAAAGTTTTGTGGCAAAGACTCGGTCGAGAAAAAGAGTAGGGGGTTGACAAAAGCAGTAAAATGTGGGTAAAAATTCACAGCAGGTAAGACTGACAGCAGAAAAGAAGGATTAAAAGGTGGAAACCAGGTAAAAAAGTCGATCGGGCAAAGCAATCCCAGCTCAGAAAAAGAATGCAACTGTAAGCCAGTGTACCAAACCCTTATGCAGTAAGTCATTGCCAATCTCAAACCGCCAAGCTCAAATCGAAAATGGTATAAGTTAGCCCAGGACTAAAAATATTGTGATGAGTGAGCTACAATTAACCTGTTCTGAACCAAGAATTGGTCAAGATCACAAGTATCCTGTAGAAGTCTGAACTTGAGAATCTCAGGGTTGTCGAGGAGCGGGAGCAAACAGAAAACTATGCCTCAAAAAGTAATCGCCAAACAGATGTCCTTGGAATCAGCGTCCGATCCGATCGCCGTGGTGGCGAGAGTCGAAACAGTGCCAGCCGAAGCAGTGGCAGTAGAGTCCTACGCCGATCGGTTGATGGACGAACTGTTTGAAGGAGTCGATCGAGCATTCGACAGCAGTGGCGGACTGCCAGCCGAGCCGGTGGCGCCGGAATTCGTGGCGCTCAAATCGATCTCGGTACCTCAAATAGTTTTGTCGCAGTTGACGCCACAGCCGACGCGAGGTGGCGAAAAAGATGTAGAAGCGATCGCCCGCCAAGTCGCCCTAGAAACAACTAAAAAACAGCAGTCGAAACAATCATTCGACAGAATTTTGCTGGGAGCAGCCTGTGGGTCGCTGCTGCTAGTCATGGGATTGTGGTTGGCAAGTAGGTCGGGACTGGTGCGCTTGCCCGCCGCAGTCGCCCCCACAGGAGAAACGCCAGCAGCAAACGGGAAAAAAGCACGAGACACCCAGTTTGTAGAATACGTGCAGCGCTCGCTAGTAGCGATCGAACAAAAAAAAGCATCTCAGGCAAACCCGCAACTTGCCGGAGTTCCCGGAGCAGCCACCCCAGGAACATTGCCGAGCATTGCAATTTCCGGTGCGCCGCCGGCAACCGCAGGTCTTTCGACAGCAGTCAACCGCATCGCTAATGCCCTAGAACAAGTCGCCGCGCAGCCGGGATCCCCTGCACCCCAAGTCGTAGTTATCCCACCCCCCGCTCAGGTGACGGTGGCTCCGGCTCCCCCCGCTCAGGTGACGGTGGCTCCGGCTCCCCCCGCTCAGGTGACGGTGGCTCCGGCTCCCCCCGCTCAGGTGACGGTGGCTCCGGCTCCTCCGGCTCAGGTGACGGTGGCTCCGGCTCCTCAAACCGCCACAGTTTCCCCCTCGCCTAAAGCCCCAGCCTCCGGTCGGGCGATCGCCGCCACTGGCAATCGCCAGACCGTTGCCACTTCCCCGAACCCGTCGGAGTCTCAAGTGCCGAAGATTTTGGCTCGCGAAACCGAACCGGCACCAGCGCCCGCACCTGGGCAATCCGCGCCCGCGCCCGCGCCCCAGCAATCGGCAGCGGCTGTTAGCAGCGCGCCGATTTCCGCGCACACGCTGGTGGGGATTTTGGAATTGGGCGATCGATCGGCTGCTTTGTTTGAAGTAGACGGGGTAGCCCGCAGAATTTATGTCGGCGAAAGCATCGGCGCTAGCGGTTGGACGCTGGCAGAAATCAAAAATCAAGAAGCAGTTATCCGCAAGGGTGGAGATGTGCGATCGGTTTTTGTCGGACAAAAGTTCTAATCAGGCATGGGGGATGGGGGATGGGGCATCGGGCATGGGGCATGGGGCATCGGGCATGGGGCATCGGGCATCGGGCATGGGCATGGGCCAAACAGGCCAAACAGGCCAAACAGGGCAAACAGGGCATTAGTTAAGATTTTGGTAATGGGTAATCGATAATTGGGAGTTGGTAATTGGCAATTGGTAATGGGCAGCGATCGGGCTGTACCTCACGAGCGATGACAACAGTTATAATATTGCTGAAACCATTGCTCTAATTGCTTTTAACTTCTATATTATTAAATCCCTTACACTGCGACGGAAGCCGAACTTCCTTCTGCGATAACTAACAACTAATGACCGATAATCGATCGCTAGTGACCAATGACTAATGACCAATGACCAATGACCAATGACCAATGACCAATGACCGATGACTCAGGACTTATAAAAAATGAGCATATTTGATGATGTCAGCCGCTTTCTAGAAACCAGATTAGAAGAATTTTTGCGCAGCAACCCCCACCTGGAATTGCAAGCAATAGAAGAACAACTGAAAGAACAAGAAGAAGACACCCTGCGGCTGATTCTCGATATCCAGAAACAAGAGAAACAACTGCAAGCCGAAATTCTATCCGCCGCCCAAGAAATTCAGCGCTGGAACGATCGAGCCAACAAAGCCAAAGCAGCTCAAAGGCTCGATCTAGCTCAAGCCGCCCAAGAGCGACAAGCAGCTTTGCTGCGTCAGGGAAATCAGCGCTGGGGACAAATGCAAGGCTGCAAAGAACGGATTGAGAAAGCCAAAGAATTGTACCGCCAAATTCAATTGCGCCGAAAAGAAGTCCGCGCCAAAGCAGCGGAAGCGAAAACTCAAACTACCGCTAAAGCAGATAAAACTGAGCAGAATTGGGATACAAAGGGTTGGAATCAGAGTTCTAATTATAACAGTTTTAAGGCGGCAGACCCTCTAGAACAAAAGTTTCAAAACTGGGAAGCTGAGGAAGAACTCGATCGCATGAAGCGCAATATGGGTCGATAAGCTGCCAAGGGAGAGATTGTCTGCTATGTTCGAGGGATTCGGGGAGAGGATTTGAGGAGTTTCGATCAAAATTGAAATATACAATTTAAATGCGCAACAGCCGATCGAGGCTATCCATCCTTAACAATAATTTTTGTTAATTCTATAGCCATATAGTCGTAAAGATGTAACCAATCTTAAATCTCCAATCCTATGACTTTGATTTCTGGCAAATCCAGCGTGTCCCTCATAAAATAGAGAAATAGTCGCCTTCATGGCATCATAGAAACTTGTCCCTCACATCATTGAAATCGATGACCGCTCAAAAATCCCCGGTTTCCCCCGTCACCTGGACAGAAGACCGAGTTCTGCTAATTGACCAAAACCGACTGCCGAAAGAATATGGCACTGTCGAAATTAGCAGCTCTCAAGATATGGCTGAGGCGATTAAAACTATGATCGTCCGAGGTGCTCCGGCGATTGGGGTAGCAGCAGCTTACGGGATGTATTTGGGGGCGCGAGAAATCGCAACGGGCGATCGCACGGAATTTCTAGCTAAACTAGAACAAGTTGGTGAATTATTGCGATCGACTCGTCCCACAGCAGTTAATTTGTTTTGGGCAATATCCCGAATGCTCAAAACAGCAAATCAAACTAGCGGTTCCGTAGAACAAGTACAGAAAACTTTGTTAGAAATGGCTAAAACCATTCAAGCAGAAGACGTACAAACTTGTAAAGATATCGGTGACAAAGGTTTAGAAGTTCTACCAGCAACACCAGAAAAATTGAACTTGCTGACTCACTGCAATGCCGGTGCCTTAGCCACAGCCGGCTACGGTACAGCTTTAGGTGTATTTCGTTCTGCTTGGCGAGAAGGCAGACTCGGCAGAGTTTTTGCAGACGAAACTCGCCCCCGCCTCCAAGGTGCCAAACTTACAACTTGGGAATGCGTGCAAGAAGGAATTCCCGTCACCTTAATCGCCGACAATATGGCCGCCCACTGCATGAAACTCGGCATGATTCACGCAGTAGTTGTCGGTGCAGACAGAATTGCTGCTAACGGCGACGCTGCCAATAAAATTGGCACTTACAGTTTAGCAATTGTTGCCAAAGCTCACAACGTCCCCTTCTTCGTCGCCGCCCCTCTGTCAACGATTGATTTTGAACTTTCCGACGGTAGGCAAATCCCCATTGAAGAACGCGATTCTGTTGAAATGTATCAAGTTGGAACTACCCGAATTTGTCCTGAAGGAGTAGAATTTTACAATCCCGCTTTTGACGTAACTCCGGCGGCATTAATCTCGGGAATCATCACAGAATACGGTACCGTTGATCCTGGAGAGTTGAAACAGTTTCAAGCAAAACAATTAGTTTAATTCTATGTTACTCAAGCGCTCAATTCATCAGTCATTTCTGCGAATAATACTGCTTTGGTCAAGTAGGTCTATCGATGAATTTAACGTGAAATATGTAGGGTAAAGCCGGACATCTGTAAGGACACGGCAATGCGGTGTCCTACCGCAATTACAAGTTTTAAGCAATGGTAAAAACATGATTTATAGCTCTCGTAACCAGCAGATAAAAATTGCCCTCGCCACTCTAATTCTACCAGTTTTGTTTCCTACAGTGGCTCAGGCTCAGTTGTCGCCAACCCTTAAAACTCAGGAATCAGCAGCCAAACAATATGTGATAGAAATGAATAAAGCTCAGCAAGACTACTATCGCAACAATACGGGTTTTACAAGTTCTGTTTCTAATCTAGCTCTCGGCATTAAAGCTGACACAGCTAATTACAAATATTCAATTGATACAGCAAACAAAGCTGTATTTAATTATGCAGTGTCGAATCAAGCTAATCTCAAAAGTTTGGTGGGGGGAGTCGTGTTCGTAGGAAATAAAACCCAAACAATTTTGTGTCTAAATGTTGCTCCTGGCAAGATTAAACCAGCTCTTCCATCTATTATTGGTATGAGCAATAGCAATGTGGTTTTAAACTGCGGTGTTGGTACAGTAAAACTTTCTCAATAAATTATGTCTAATTTATGTGTAATTTGTCCGACAATTGGATTGTAGGTGCAGATTTAGCCAAGCAATTGCTGGAAAGAAAAGCTACCTTGCTCGATGCTCGCCAACCTATTTTAAAGTGGTTTTGCCGTCTCCCGCCAGCTATTCCCGTAACTTGGCAGGAATTTTCGCGATCGCACTTTCCGCACCAAGGCAAAATTCTCGAAGATGACGCAATCTTAACACAAAAGCTGCAAGCACTGGGAATTTGTCAAGACCAACCTGTAATCGCGATCGCCGATTCCGTGAAAGGATGGGGCGAAGACGGGCGGATTGTTTGGATGCTGCGGACTTTGGGACACGAAAAAGCCGTTTTTGTAGGTGGAGGATATCGAGCTTTAGTCAAAGCTGGAATTGATCGCGTAACAGGTGCAAATAATCCACCTCAGCCCGGAGATTTTATCATATCTCGGCGATCGACTTGGGAAATTCAGCAAGATGATTTAAAAGCTATTTTAGGCAATGCTAGTTTAGCAGTTATTGACGCCCGAGAGCCGCGAGAATATGCAGGTCAAACGCCTTACGGAGAAACCCGGGGCGGCCACATTCCCGGTGCGGTGCACCTTTATTACAAACAGTTGATGGACAAGCAGGGACAACTGCTGGCTCGCGGAGAAATTGTCGCTATTTTGCAGCAGAAAGGAGTTTCGCTGTCAACTGAGATTGTGAGTTATTGTAGTGGCGGAATTAGGTCTGCGTGGTTGACTTCTGTCTTGACAAATTTAGGCTTTGATGCTAAGAATTATGCAGGTTCAATGTGGGAATGGTCGGCTTCGCCTGCTGATAGTTATCCGTTGGAAAAAAGTCGTAGGGTGCGTCAGCTTAGAGCTTTTCAATTGTAGGTGAAATAACCTTAGCTGACGCACCCTACAGTTTTATTCGCAGTTGTAGGGTGCGTCAGCTTAGAGATTTTCAATTAGAGATGAAATAACCATACCTGACGCACCCTACAGTTTCTACAGTTTTATTCGCAGTTGTAGGGTGCGTCAGCTTAGAGATTTTCAATTATAAATGAAATAACCATCGCTGACGCACCCTACAGTTTTATTCGCAGTTGTAGGGTGCGTCAGCTTAGAGATTTTCAATTATAAATGAAATAACCATCGCTGACGC
>NZ_JAUBUN010000028.1:0-39931 GCF_036702665.1 Microcoleus sp. Aus8_D2 | reverse complement strand
ACCATACAGTTTTATTCGCAGTTGTAGTCGTAGGGTGCGTCAGCTTGGAGTCTGTGAATTAACGATAAATAAAGGTAGCTGACGCACCCTACTAACTAACCTTTTACAAAACCTGCTAATTCATGAGAAATTCAACCTCGATAAACGGACGGGTTTCAGGTTGAAGCATCTCAACCGACTTGTTCGATATACTGAGCGATATCGTCGCGCAGGCGGCTCAGTTCGGCTTCGGTGGTGACGCGCAGGCGATCGTCCCTAACCGTAATCAGCACTTTCGCAGCAAAAGGAGTCGCCCAGATATTCGGGTTGCAGAAAACCTCCAAAAATACATCCCCTGCATACCGATATTCCATCGGTTTTTGGGGAGAAGCTTTGCCGCCAGCGGTTTTGGCTGCTACGGCTTTCAAGCTGTCCATCAAAGTGGCGATCGCACTTTGCAAATCCCGCGCAGCTTCCGGAGAAAAGCTAAACGAGACAGAACCCTCAACTAAATTCAGTGTCAGCGGAGAAAGAGACATGGGCAATGAAATTTAATATACAATCGTTAATGCTAAAAAATATAGTAACCCAAAAGAAGTACATTCCAGCTCAATTGGACTGCGAGAATGCTATTAATTAAAACTTCTCTCAACAAGCTCGGCTAAATTAATGAAGATCGATCTAGTCGGAACCTAGATTCTGCAATACTTTTAACCTTTTATGACTTGATAAGCTTTAAACTAGAAGCCTGAAAACTTGATGGCTGATAGAGGAGATTTTATGGTTGCTGATAACCGTTCCGAAGTCCGCAAGGTTTTAATCATTACCTTATTGCTAAACTTGCTCGTGATGGCAATTAAAGCAGGCGTGGGATGGCTGACTGGTTCCCTCAGTTTGCTGGCAGATGCCTTGCACAGCGTCACGGACAGCGCTAATAATATTTTAGGATTGGTAACTAATCATTATGCCAATCCGCAGCCCGATCGCGATCATCCCTACGGACACCAAAAATATGACGCTCTCGGAGCTCTGGGAATTGCTGTTTTTCTGGGAATTGCCTGTTTTGAAATTCTCAGCGGTGCTATCGAAAGGCTACTACACGGCGGTAAAGCTGTCAAGATATCCCCAAATGAACTGTGGATTTTGTTGCTGGTATTGGGGATTAATATTTTTGTCACTTTTTACGAGCGTAGAGTTGGCAAACGTCTCGGTAGCGCGATTTTGGTGGCTGACGCCCAGCACACGATGAGCGATGTTTGGGTGACAATTATGGTCATTGGCGGGTTGATCGGTGTTTGGCAAGGGGAGGTATTAAAGATACCTCAACTGCAATCCCTGGACGTGTTTTTGTCCTTTCCAGTGGCTCTTTTGGTATTTAGCAGCGGTTGGAAAGTTTTAAGGGAAAATCTGCCTTGGTTGGTGGATGAAATGGCGATCGCACCGGAAGTTATTCAGGCGATCGCCATGGATGTGCCCGGAGTAGTTAACTGTCACTCGATCGCCTCTCGCGGGCTGATCGGGCGTCAAGTGTTTATTGATATGCACATGATTGTGAATGCTGTCGATGTAGAAACTGCTCACCGGATTACAGAAGAAGTTGAAGCCCGTTTGGAAGAACGTTTCAGCCCTGTACGCATCTTAATTCACGTTGAGCCGCCGGCTTACCATTCCGACCAAATTAGCTACGAGGCCTAAGAGAAGGAAGAGGGAAGAAGGAAGAGGGAAAAAGGAAGGATGAAGCAGGAAAGATTTAGGCTGTATTTCCAGCAAACCGCAGGTTGAGGGATGAAGGAGGAAGGTGATGAAAAGCGATCGCCATTCCTCCAATTTTTTAAATGCTATCAATGGATTTTAAGCGATCGCACTTAATTTTGTGGCAGTTTTCCACAGCAAAATGGGGGTTTTCCACAGAAATCGGCAAGTTTTCCACAATAGATTTGATAATTATCGAGCACAAGACTGTTGGTACAAGTTGGCAGTTTTTGGGAGATCAGCAGCCATTTCCTGTCGCAAGTACCAAGGTAGCAGAATTTCGACTTGTGAACGCAAAGCTCGCAATCACCTCAGCGGGTAGTAGCCTGTGATATCCTGTCCGGTCGATTACCATAACAAAACGGAACGCACGTGCCCCCGAAGAGTCCGCACTCCGGCTGCGGACTCTTCGGGGGCACGCGCGATCGAATCGGATTGCGGTTAATCAATCGGACAGGATATGACTTGATAGTAAGCATCGGTGGTTGGGCGAGACAGGAGGATTTCTCAAAGAGCCGGCATTCAGGCTGGGGAGTATATTGTGTGATTAATCTGGCGGCGCGATCGTACTCTATGGCGCTACAAGTATGATGAATACTGATTCCCAGCAGATAACTTTGATTCCAAGTGCTATAGCGGTTCTCAATTTTCGTGAAGTACGCCGACGAGCTTTTTCCCGATTACCAATTACCTTTTTCCCACTGATCGAGCGTACCTCATATTACTGATCGAGGCTATATAGCAATACGGTTTACGATCGACTCCTTATACTCGGAGATCCCCCTCGCATCCCCCGAATCGTTGCGGGGACTTTAAGATCATTCTTCCCCTTTTTTAAGGGGGGCGCCGGGGGGGATCGGTCGATCGTGAACTCTATTGGGCTATATAGCGGTTCTCACGAACATAAGGTATACCAGATTCTGCTCCCGATCGGGTTTTCACACAAGCGAGCGTCTGTACCGGAGAGAAACCCGATCGAGGCTATAGGCGTAAGCGATTACCCATTACCCATTACCCATTACCATTACCCATTACCCATTACCCATTACCCATTACCCATTACCCATTACCCATTACCCATTACCTCATCTTTCGCTATAAAAGCTATATATTAACTATTTCCTGCTGGTATGCGTACAGTAAAAATAGACCCTTTTCCCTCCTCGCTTTCCACCAAAATCTCGCCGCCCATCATCTGAGAGTAATGACGGCTAATTGTAAGTCCCAATCCAGTGCCGCCGTACTGGCGCGTCGCCGAACCATCAGCTTGCGCGAAGGCTTCAAACAATTTTTGCTGCTGTTGCTCAGACATTCCAATACCGGTATCTATAACTCGAAAGCAAATCCAATCCGATGCTTGAACATTAGCAACTGAACCAGCTATCGAGCGCGATTTGGTGCAGCCAGCAGCCATTAAATTTTCAACACCCGACAGCTTAGCTGCATTCGATTCTCCGGTTCCCTCAACGCGGCTGACGCTGACTTTCACCATACCATTTTTGGTAAACTTAGCAGCATTGTTCAGCAGATGCAGCAGCACTTTCCGCACTTTCGCCAAATCTGCGTGCATGGTGCCGACAGTTTCACTATCGCACTCTATTTCTAAAACATTGCCATTCTTTTGTACCGATAATTTTACCGCAAACGCCACATTCTCAACCAGGGATTCGATGTCAAACTCTTCGATGTCGAGGTTCATCCCCCCCGCTTGAATTTTTGACAAATCGAGGATATCGTTAACCAAAGATAGCAAGTGCGTACCGGAATTCTGAATCTTGTCTAAGTCAGTAACAAAATCCTTGCACCCGGAATCCCTGGCTTCTTCTAAAAGTAGTTGACTGTAGCCGATAATTGCGTTTAAAGGTGTCCGCAACTCGTGGCTCATATTTGCTAAAAACTGGCTTTTAGCAGTGCTAGCTACTAAAGCCTCTTCCTTCGCTTGTTCCAATTCTTTTGTATGTTCCGAAACTCGCTCGATCAGGTGATTGAGAGACACAGCTAATGAGCCTATTTCGTCTTGTCCGGTGACGGGGGCTCGCAAATCAAAATTCGACTCGGCTGCCACTTGTTGGGCCACCTGAGTGACGCTGACGACTGGTTTGGCGATCGCCCGACTGGTGCGGCAAGCCACAATTCCAGCCAACGCTACCGACAGCAGCATACTAATCATAATTATGCCCTTTTCGATGCCTTGGGCATCCTCCATCACTGCACCGCCTTGTCGCTCTTGCTGCTGGGCAATATCGAGGATTTTGCTAAATTCGTGAAGATTGTCCTCAAGCTGTTTTGCACCTTCTCCACTTTCTGTAGCCAACAATTTTCTGGCCGACTCTATCTTCCGAGGCGACAGTTGCGATTGCTGGATTTGGTGCAAAGTTGAGTTGAGAGTATCGGCGTAGGATTCTAAATCTTCCGTGCAATCTTGCAGTAAAGTTTTGAGAGCTTCCGGCTTAGCTGCCAGCCAAGCGGGTTGGCTGTCGGCAAACTTTTCTATGCGCAACCGCAGATTTTTTGCCTGAACAATACTCTTGACAAACTGCTGTTCTTGCAGTTCCAGCTTAGCGGAATTATCTACAAAAGAATCTAGCTGCGCTCCCTGCAATTGTGCCGCCAGCGCTGCCTCTTTAAAATTGCCGAGCAATTGCGCTTGTACGTGAGCGTCATTGAGTTGTTTTAATCCTTTTTCTTGGTGGTATTCGGCAATCACCAGTCCGATCTGGGAGCCAATAAAGCCGATTCCTATTGCCAGCAAATACCCGCCAGCAATTTTTTTATGGATGGGCAAAGCGCCAATTTTAGATGGGAAAATTTTGCTAACTTTCAAGGATAATTGTTCTACACAATCCTGGATAAATGTTTTTTGGGGTGCGGCTTCTACAGAATAAACTTGTTCGCACATAAAGAGCCGCATCAGTTTACCTTGATTGCTATGTTTGGGGTAAGTTTTTTCCGATCCTACAGGTTTTACCTGCTGGTTGAATGCTTCTAACTCTGGATTTAACTCGCCCTTACCTTGCCAAACTGCAACCGATAAACCTGCTTCGTTCCCTGTTTTTTTGGGCAAGTGAATTTTGGACATATGCAACCGCTGTCTTCTGTTATAATCTACCACGATCTTAAGTTCTCCAAACGGAAAAGCTTGTGTGTTTTCCAGTAGACATCTGCGAAAAAGTATCTGCAACTCTTGTTCAGTCAGAGGAGAAACTGAAATTCGGTTGATGTCTAATAGATAATTAGGCTGTTGATGGCTGTTACCAAATTACTTTTTCGACTTGTAAAAGTCTCCCGCAGGCAAAACAAGAAAGATTTATCCCAGCAGTGAATTATTCGCGCATGGAATGTAACAGGCAGAAAATTCTGTCTGATGCGTTTTGCCTGTGATTGGGCCAAAGCTGATATTGTCTTTTGACAATGCACCCGATTCCTCAGCTTTGGAGTTTTGCTGCCAGCAATGCGACGATTGCTTGACGATTTTTGTTGCGTATCCGACTAATTCATACCACAGAATGTCACAAATGCGGCAGCCGATCGCACGGCGTTGCACCCAGGCGATCGACTTTTGGCATCGCTGCCCCGCAAGACAAGTCTGAGGCGAAGTCATCTAAGTTAACTATAACTTTATGACTTACCAAAAGAAACTGGGTTCCTGGGAGTCAGTCGATTTTCCATTTTTAGATTTGAGATTTTAGATTTACTCTACAGATGAATCTGGCAGCTTGAACAGGAGCGTTGCCCGAAAAGCCGGTCGTTGGGTCTAAAATTTTGATTTCGACCCTGACGATTGTGTACGTGGCACGGTATGCGTTTTTGGTGGGGTCAACTGCTGGCAATTGCGAGCTCTCTGGAGTAGCAGCGGTTAATTCGATCGCTCCTGTTAATACCAGTTCAAAAAAAGAATGCAACTCGCTTGTCCGCGATCCAAACCCCGATCAAATAAGCCATTCCCCAATCTAAAATCTAAAATCGCATAACTTACCATTTCTACCCAAAGCTTGATCTGCCAATTCCACAATCCAGCGATTCGGCAAAGCTTGGGGTCTGGCGGCGATCGCAAAGGCCCAAGCTTCCCGTTCTTTGCCCCGGCCCAACAGCGCAGCACAAACAGTCAAAGCCGCAGCCGTTGAACGGCTGATACCGCTTTGGCAAAGAACGAGAAGCTTGCCAGGGCGCGCCGAGATTTTGAGGGCGAAGTCAATAATTTGGAGTACGTCATCAAGTGCAGGTAAAACCCGATCGGGGTCGTCAACGGGAGTTTCCAGATCGTTAAATTCTAGTCGCAGTCGGTTCGGGATTTTGTGAAAATTTTTGGGATCGGGTACGCCCGGAGTGGCGATCGAGATCAAATACCCGATCTCGCGGCCCGCAGCGCGATCGATAATGTATTCGCAGGCTTCTGCTTCCGAAGCAATCAGGATTTGTGGCAGTTTTTCACAGCAACTTGCAGCAGCTTCCTGCTCAAAATCAACTGTTTCTGCCTTAGTGCTGACATCCGGCAAATATTGGGCAGCCAGGGCGCGAACGTCAGCAAATTCGCGGTTTAAAGCAGCTTCCAGAGCTAAAATAGCAGCCTTCGAGCCAATTTGACCGAGGGATTTAACAGCCTTTTGGCGGACTCCAGCGGTTTCGTCCCCCAGCAGCCGCACCAAACCTGCTACAGCCTCGTCTGTCCCAATCTGCCCCAAAGCATCAGCAACTCTCCACCGCACATAGGATTCGCTGTCGCCTAGGGCGATCGCCAGTCCCGCCGCCATCATTTTTTGCAAGTTAACATCTCCCGCTGTATTGATGTTCCCAAGCGCCACCGCCGCCCTGCCGCGCACGAAAATATCTCGATCCGAGAGCGATCGCATTACCGCCACCACAGCCACCTCGCTGCAAATTTCCCCCAAGGCAGAAACTGCACTGCCGCGCACATCTGAGTCGTCGTGGTTGAGGGCTTGCAGCAGCCCGGCCACAGCCGTTTCCGTGCCGATTTGTCCCAAGGCCTCGGCAGCCCTCAAAGAAACGGCATAGGAGTCAGGCTCGTGAAGCAATTCTACTAAGCGTGGTACTGCGTCGCGATCGCCAATTTTCCCCAAAGCCGTCGCAGCCCTAGCGCGCACCATGTGATTTTCGTCTCTGAGGGCGTTCAGCAGCCAGGGAACCACTTCAGAGGAGCCGATTTTCCCGCAGTTGACGGCCGCCCGCCAGCGCACTTCCGGGTCTTGATGTTTGAGGGCTTCGATCAGTGTGGGAGCGGCTCTTTTCGGGTTAATTTTGCCCAAGGCCCAAGCAGCCCAGGTGCGCACCCCGGAGGCTTTGTGTTTGAGAGCTTTGATCAGTGCTGCGGCTGCTGGTTTCGAGTCAATTTCTCCTAGGGCCCAAGCCGCCCAAGCTTGCACTTGGGCATCTTCCGATTCGAGCGATCGAGCTAATTCAATTACTGCCGCTTCTGAGCCAATTTTCCCGATCGCCCGAATGCAACGAAGGCGCACTGCACTGTCTTTGTGGTTCAATGCTTTAACCAGCATCGGAATTGCCATATCGGACTTTGTTAGTGCCAACAGTTGAATTTTGAGCTGCGGCGAAGTTTTGATTTTTGCGATTAATTTTATTGTTGCTGTTTGAAATTCAGGCTTGACCGTTCCTGCTAGCTTTGAGCCGAGTTTTAAATTTACTTTTAGGGCTAATTTGATGGCGCGCAAAGCCAGACTTTGCTGTTCTACTTGCGGCAATATTTTCGCCAAGGTGTGCATCCCTTGTCTTTGTTTCAAATATTTTTGGTTGAATTCAGCATCGCTGAGCTCTGGTAGCTGTTGGATGAGGGTTGCTGCTGAGTTCATTGATTTATCCTCATATTTTGGCGCTCGCGGGAGATTGCTCTTTTAAACTCGCTGTCATAAAAAATACGTCGGCGCCACAAAACTCAAATTCTCAAAAAACTTGCACCACTTATAAAATATGTCCGCTTCGACTATTTTTGCAACTCCCCAATGATTCATTATCTGGTTTTTTGGGCGATCGGCTTAACAATTAGTAGCGCTTGCTGCTGGGTCTCGATGCGCTTTTAACTAGACTAGCTTCGCTATATAGCGCTTCTCAAGTGAGCGAGGTATGCGCGAGCGATTACTAATTACCTTTTTCCCCATTACCTTTTTCCCCATTACCCATTACCCATTACCCATTACCCATTACCTGACATACCTCACTGTCAGGAGAATGCCTATATCATTTTATACCTATTTGGCTGGAAATATCGAGCGACTCCGTTGAACGCAACAAACCGGAAATAGCCCGATTCCGGGAGAGTGTCAACGAGCATAGGGCCCATTTTTCAAAGCCTCAGCCAAAGCGTTACCACGATCTCGCAAACCTTCGTAAAAAAACAGCACTTCTCCTTGAATGCCGCTCTGGCGGTTGTAAGCAATTACTTGCAACAACAGCTCCGGATTCATGCTATACTTACTACCTCGATTCGCCAACAAAACACCGGGCGACACGCAGTGCAGTTGCTCGCAGGTAAGTTGTCGATCGATCAGTCGATCGACCAATTGTTTGTAACCGTTAAAATCCCGCCTGTAAAACTGCGGGTGAAGCATATCAACCAACTTTTTGTCAAGCCAAGTTTTAGAATCTTGCAAATATTCCACCAGTCCCCATTCATAAGGGCTCGGCGACATCGACAGCAACAAATCTGGACTAATAGCCTTCAATTCTCGGTGCAAGCGAGCCACAAACTCAGTAATTATATCAGCGCGCCAGTGCAGCCAATGTTGCTCTCTACAATTATCTGGCGGTTCTCTCCCGCACTCTTGACGGTAGCGTTTAACCGTTTTTTCGTCATAGCCACCTTCGCAAGGCAGCGCAATGCGATCGTCTCCTTGAACGCCATTTACCGGATAATTCTGAGCAACTTCCAGCATCAACCCCAGCAAAAAATCTTGCACATCCGGGTCGAGAGAATTCATCCATTCAAACTTATTTTTCTTAAGTAAATTGCCGTTACAATCGCGCGCCGCCCATTCAGGTTTCTGCGCGAGCAAATGACCGCCGTTGAGATTGTAAGAACTCACAAATCCGTATTCAAACCAAGGAATAACTTTTAAACCAACTCTATTAGCCTCAACAATTAACTCTGCTAAAGGGTCGCGACCTTGATAGCGCGCGTCAATTTCATCCCCAAATTGTTCGCGCATAATTTGAGAAGGATAAGCAGTAAAACCCCGGTTCCAAACTACAGGAAATACTGTATTAAATCCTGTATCTGCGATCAAGTCCATTGCCTCAGCAATACGCTGTTTTGAGGTAAGAACTTTGCAGTCGGTGCTGGGTATCCAAACGCCGCGCATTCCGGCATTGCGAGGCGCCAATGAACTTAGCAGCGCTGCTGGATTTTGTTCCAAAAATCCAGCAGCTAACCGCTGTTTTAGTTCTGCAGCAAAACGGCTAATTGCTGACTGAAAATAAGGAAAAAATGGCATTTATTATATTATTATTTTTAGGTGCTTATGGCGCACCTACGTTATTTTCAGGGCTGACGCATGGGGAAAGAAACCCGGTTTCTACGAGTTTTGCGAACAGTGACGATAAATCACCCAAGAAACCGGGTTTCTGATGTCTTTATTTCTTGTAATGTCTGCACTTCGCACCCTAGGTTATTTGGTAGCACCCGATATTATGTATGGATAAGTGGCCAGTGCGCACCCAGCGGGGGGAAGTTCCGTTTAAAAGCCAATTCCAAAACCTTTCGCTGATGAAAGACCGTACTAAAAACCATCACACGTTAACTCCGTGACAGTGCGATCGCCTCCTACATAGTGACCAGCTAGGATAAGTTTGCCCTGACGAAACCCGGCCTTATCAAAAATAGTTAAAACCTCTCCGCTTTGACCTCTAAAGACAAACTCTCCATTCTGAATGTCCCACGATCTCTCATTTTTACTGGAATACCCAACGATTTGTTTGTTACTTAGAAAACGAACGTTACTAGCAACTATGGAACCGTCAGAAGTACGCCTCCACGTCCAAGCACAAGATTCAACTATCTCACTCATTGCTCCTGCTTTTGCTGCATCCTGAGCAACAAAAGGAAGATAGATTAAAAGAAGGGTAGTGCAAGCGAAAGCAACTTTTTTCAGCATGATTTTATATGAGTTTGTAACCTAACTATTAGTTGTAAATAGGCGGGATTAAACCGAACCATCCAAGAGTATTTCAGTTGACAGTTGACTGCTTGAGAGTTGACCGCTTGAGGGCGACCTCTACCCTTAAGTCCGAGGATTGGAGTAATGAATCGTCTGATTTTAATTGATCCCGATCGGGCGGGCGGGCTTTAAACCGATTTTTTCTGGTAAACAAAGCTGACGAGTGCTGCTAGAGGCGCATTTGGATACTTTACTGTTTACATAGTTGTGTTTTATAGCGCCGACCTACTTACCGTAATTGGGGTCTAACACCCCTTTACAGGGTATAAAACCGCAAGGTATTTAATCCCTAAACCAGACAGGGTTGGTAGTGCGCACCCTACCTTGATTCCTAGCACCCGATATTATTTATGGATTGGGTGCGCACTGCGCACCCCAAAATTGTACTATTTAGCTACTCCAGACAACTTCTGGCTCAAGGCTTCCTTCAAAAGCTCAGCCTTATCAGTTTGCTCCCAAGGCAAGTCTAAATCAGTGCGTCCGAAGTGACCGTAAGCCGCCACATCTTGATAGAAACGCCCGCCTCTTTCAGCAGGCAAATTCTGCAAGTTAAATGCCTGAATGATGCCCGCAGGACGCAGTTCAAAATGCTGCTTCACAACTTCCAAAAGGCGATCGTCATCAACCTTACCAGTTCCAAAAGTTTCGATCATCATGCTAACAGGGCGCGCTACGCCGATCGCATAACTCAACTGCACTTCGCACTTTTCGGCCAAACCAGCAGCCACGATATTTTTAGCAACATAGCGACAAGCATAGGCCGCGCTCCGGTCTACCTTCGTGGGGTCTTTCCCAGAAAAAGCGCCGCCGCCGTGACGGGAATAGCCGCCGTAGGTATCCACAATAATTTTGCGGCCAGTCAAACCCGAATCTCCTTGAGGCCCGCCGACGACAAATTTGCCAGTAGGGTTGACAAGGAAGCGAGTTTCTGCATCCGGTTTCACGCTAATATCAGCAAACACGGGTTCGACAACAGCAGTCCAAAGGTCTGCTTTAATCTTGGCTTGAACTGCGGCTGTTTCTGTAATATCGCCGATCGCCTCAGTGTGCTGGGTAGAAATTAAGATCGTATCAATACCAACGGGAAACCCGTCTTCGTAGCTTACCGTAACTTGGCTTTTACCGTCAGGACGCAGGTAAGGCAATTGACCAGTTTTGCGGACTGCGGCCAGTTGACGGCAAATCCGGTGCGCTAAACTAATCGGCAGAGGCATCAATTCCGGCGTTTCGTTGCAAGCAAAACCGAACATCAAACCTTGGTCGCCAGCACCGATCGAATCCAACTCTTCTTCACTAGCTTGTTCCCGACTTTCCTGAGCCGTATTCACCCCTTGAGCAATATCGGGAGATTGAGAGTCAAGAGCCACCAACACCGAGCAACTATTGGCCGAAAAGCCGTTGTCAGCATGGATGTAGCCAATATCGGCTATTTTTTTCCGAGCCAATTCTATGTAATTTACTTGAGCTTTCGTGGTAATTTCGCCCGTCAGCAGCATTAAGCCGGTGTTGACGACAACTTCGGCTGCGACGCGACTTTTAGGGTCTTCGGTGAGCAAGGCATCTAAGATGGTATCTGAAATTTGATCGCAGATTTTATCGGGATGGCCTTCAGTAACAGATTCAGAGGTAAACAGGTAGCGGCGTGACAATGATTATTTCTCCTTTGATGAGGGCGAATCCTGCTTGACATCGGCGACAGACGACTGACTTTTCAGGTATAGGCGCAGAATCATCGCGTCTCGGTCGCCGGAAAATTTGTGTCGGTCTGCATTCGAGTTGCAGCAGGGTTTGAGATTCGCTAAAGTGACACTACTATAGCAAACTCAGTTCCGGGAAGTCCTGAAAAACTTAGATTTTTTAGGATTGTCGATCGATCTTTGACAGCGCTCCTGTACCCCCCCTAACCTTGAGATGTAAGATACAGTCAGGGTATCGCCTCGCGGAAGCACCATGGCAGGAATCCCAAAATCACCAAACTTAATCCAAACGGTTACAGATCTGGAATTTCCCGGCGGCCCAATACCGCTGAACTCTCGATTTTATATCGATCGAGCGCCCGCCGAAGCCCGAGCTTGCGCAGAAATTGGCAAGCCCGGGAGCCTGATTCGGATTAAAGCTCCCCGAAAAATGGGCAAAAGTTCGCTGATGCTGCGGATAATTCATGCGGCGGTCGATCGCAGATACCGCACAGTAACTGTAGACTTTCAGCAAGCCGACGAAGCTGTTTTTGCTACTTTAGATAAATTTTTGCGCTGGCTGTCTGTCAATGTCGCTCGCCAACTCAAACTCGAACCAAATCTCGATGAATTCTGGGATGAAGATATGGGGAGCAAAGTAAGCTGCTCTCTTTACTTTGAAAACTATTTGCTCGAACAAATTGACAGTCCCCTTGTCTTGGTACTCAACGAAGTAAACCGAGTATTTGAACGCGCCAATATTGCTCAAGAATTTCTGCCACTGCTCCGTTTTTGGTACGAACAAGCGCGACAGAGCGAAACTTGGGAAAAACTCCGCATCGTCGTAATTCACTCAACAGAAATTTATATTGCTTTGAGTCTAAATCAATCTCCATTCAATGTAGGACTGCCGATTAAACTCTTAGAATTCACTGCCGAACAAGTGCAAGATTTGGCGCGCAGACACGGACTGAACTGGAGCGACAGCTATCCAGTCGAGCAATTAATGCAAATGGTAGGTGGGCATCCTTATTTAGTGCATTTAGCACTCTATCACCTGGTAATTTTGCAGCAAAACCGCCTGTCGGCTGGGGAGAATGAGTCTGGGGAGGAGCAGGGGCGAGCTGACTTGGAACAATTATTAAAAGCAGCTCCGACTCAAAGCGGAATTTATAGCGACTACCTGCGAAATCAGTCGATCGCCATTCAACAGCAGCCGGAACTAGCCTCCGCATTCCAACAGGTTCTGGATGTTAAAAATAGCATTCACCTCGAACCTTTGATGGCCTATCAGTTAGACAGCATGGGGCTTGTGAAAGTAGAGGGAAATAACTGTAGTTTGTCTTGCGAATTGTATCGCCTGTATTTTCAAGAGCAAAATTTGTGCGAGGACAGTTTCTCGGCTGTTGGTTGGGAGGAGTTGCAGCAAGAAAATGAAAGGCTGCAAGGTTTGGTGAATGTGGACGAACTTACTCAAATTGGCAACAGACGACATTTTGACAGTTGCTTGCGAGCCCAATGGAAACACATGGCTCGCGACGGGTCGCCGATATCTTTAATTTTGGGCGATATCGATTATTTCAAAATATATAATGATACCTACGGACATCAAGCTGGAGATGATTGTTTGCGATCGGTAGCTCAGGCAATTCGGCGATCGCTCCAGCGTCCTGCTGATGTAGCCGCTCGCTACGGTGGCGAGGAATTTGCGATCGTTTTGCCTCAAACTGATGCGGCGGGCGCTCTGGTTATTGCTGAACACATTAGAGCGAAAGTTAAAGCTTTGAGTATTGTTTTTAACCCGGAGAGTGTTGACTGTTTGCCTAATGATGTGGTAACGATTAGTTTGGGAATTGCCAGCGTTGTTCCGGGGCCGGAAAATGATGCAGCAACGCTGGTACTGGCGGCTGATGAGGCTCTTTACGACTCGAAAAGGCACGGGCGCGATCGGCTGACCATGAGCACGCTTTTAAATTTTCGATTTGCTGCTGTTAATTAAGATTCATATCATGTCCCCCCAACGCAATCATAACAAAGGTTCGTAGTGAGGACTTTAGTCCGCATCCGTCAGAGGACTAAAATCCTCACTACGAACTTATATTGCAAAGGTTCGTAGTGAGGACTTTAGTCCGCATCCGTCAGAGGACTAAAGTCCTCACTACGAACCTATATTGCGGTAGTTGGAGCGGGCATCAGATTAATAGCGCGGCACGGTACTATCGACCAATATTGAGTAAGCATCGATACCACCAAGGATATTTTTAACCTGGGTAAATCCTCGATCGCTCAACCACTGGCACATTTGAGCCGATCGCACTCCGTGGTGGCACAGCACTAGGGTTTCTGTATCGCGATTTAGTCGATCGTTAATTTCACCACACCATTCGGCAAACTCGCTCAGCGGAAAAGCAACAAATCCCGGCAGCGCCGCGAGTTCAATTTCGTAAGGTTCCCGCACGTCTACAAGCTGCAATCTATCGGCATTGGTTTCTGCTAAGTAGCGACCTAATTCTTCGACTGTAATTTGACCAAAAATTTCTGACATTTGATTAGAAGGAAGAAGGAAGAAGGAAGTAGTCAGTAGTCAGTAGTCAGTAGTCAGTAGTCAGTAGTCAATAGTGATCGGGAAGAAGTCCGAGGCAAGAAGTCCGAGGCAAGAAGTCCGAGGCAAGAAGGAAGAAGGAAGAACTCCGAGGCAAGAAGGAAGAAGGAAGAAGGAAGAAGGAAGAAGTCCGAGGCAAGAAGGAAGAAGGAAGAAGGAAGAGAGAAGAAGGAAGAAGGAATAGGCGAGAGTTGCCTAATTACTAATTACCAATTACCAATTACCAATTACCAATTACCAATGACCAATGACCAATTCCCCGTTTGGCCAATTCCCCGTTTGGCCAATTCCCAATTCCCCGTTTGGCCAATTCCCCGTTTGCCCAATTCCCAATTCCCCGTTTGGCCAATTCCCCGTTTGCCCAATTCCCAATTCCCAATTCCCCGTTTGGCCAATGCCCAATGCCCCGTTTGCCCAATGCCCAATTCCCAATTACCAATTCCCAATTACCGATAACTAATTAATTGAGCCGCGAAGGCGGTGGAATTAGCTCCGCAGGAGGAGTCGGTGCAGGACGCCCGTCCAACTGGCTCACTCTGTCCCTCGGATCGAGACAAGTGGCGAGTAACCTGTCAGTGGGAAAGTCGAGCCTGCCGCTCAACCCGACGACGCATTCAGCAAACTGTTCTGGTAATAAACTGCGGCGGCACCCATCGAGGACTAACAGCCCAGCAGCAGGTTGAGTTCGAGTTTTGCCGTTAATATTCACTACGCAAGTAGCCAATTCGTCAGGACGCCTTACCTGCCGACAGCTAGAGAGCGCTTCGACACCCGAAATATTGGTTTTGCGGTTGATTTGGAGGGCGCATTTAGATATGTCGCGGGGGTGCAGCGCGTCGGCACAAGCTGCTGCTGCTGCCTCTGCTCCTACTCCGGCTTCGATTAGTTCCATAGCGCAGACGCGATACGCATTTCTAGGGCGAGGAAATCTCAGAGTGATGGCTGATGCTGGAGAGATTGGCAGTGCACTCGCCAACAAACCGAGTGCTGCTAGTTGGGTTCCGAGAGCCAAGATCCAGCGCCCGGTATGGCTTGAGCCTGTCGGTGCGGGCTTTGGGGAAGAATTTTGGGAAAAATTGCGGTTGTGCATGGCAGCTCGATTTGTGAGTTTTTGGGCTGGTTGGGACGATCGCTCGATCGGCTTTTACTTCAAAATTTACCGCACATTACGGATGGCTGCGGTCGATCGATTTTTTTGATCGATTTTTGTTGGAATTTTCACCGTTACAAACATATAATATAGAGTCTGCATAAAATTGCATACAGAGATTAGAGAGGAAAATAAATGTCTCGATATCGAGGCCCCCGATTAAGAATCGTCCGTCGCCTGAAAGAGTTGCCGGGTCTAACCCGCAAAACTCCCAGACGGGACTATCCGCCTGGGCAGCACGGCCAGAACCGCAAAAAGCTCTCTGAGTACGCGGTTCGCTTGCAAGAAAAGCAAAAACTACGTTTCAATTACGGTGTGACGGAACGCCAACTGCTCCGTTACGTCCGCAAAGCCCGCCGTGTCACCGGCTCCACAGGTCAAGTGTTACTGCAATTTTTGGAAATGCGCTTGGACAATACTGTGTTTCGGATGGGAATGGCTCCAACCATTCCGTCCGCTAGACAATTGGTAAATCACGGTCACATCACTGTTAACGATCGTGAAGTCAATATCGCCAGCTATCAGTGCAAGCCGGGTGATGTGGTTGCTGTGAAAAACAGAGAACGCTCGCGCACAATGGTTGAAACTAATCTCAAAGATCCAGGCCTGGCTCACTTGCCCAGTCACTTGGAATTTGACAAGCAAAAACTGGTTGGCAAAGTTAACGGCGTTGTCGAACGTGAGTGGATTGCTCTTCAGATTAACGAACTGCTAGTGGTTGAATACTATTCACGTCAAGCTTAAGTTATTAGTCATCAGTCATTGGTCATTAGTTGGTTGAAGGAATAATTACAAGGTATTCCAGTAGGGAAATGGCATTGCCGTGTCCTGATGACTGAGGGACACGGCATTGCCGTTTCCCTACTGATGAATGAGGACTTTAAAAAAATCCCATCCCCTAAAAAAGGATGGGATTTTTTGTGGGTTTTGCTTGAAAATCCCAGCCCGCGTCTTGGTGCGATCGACGTATGTACATCATTCTAGCTGTTGGCGATCGGTAATCAACTGCGTTTATTGTCGATCGCACTTGAAAAAAATCAGATTGAGGGATCCCTTCGAGGGCTGCGCTAACGTCGGCAACCAAATTTCAAGTGTTTGATGGTCTTCTTAACCACCAAGACGCGGGCTGGCTGGCGTTGGCTACCCTAGTTCTGTTTATTGTAGTTTTCGCCATCCACTAACCATTTTTACCTAAAATGACGGGGTTTTAAACCCATTTTCCTGATAACTTAGACAGGACAAGTATTTTAGGCAATGTATCTAAAATCTTTACTCGCAAAAGACTGACGAGATTCTAGCTGTACTTTTTGAAGACGGAAAAAAATCTGATGAGTCTCCCTGCAAATGAACAAATCCTAAGATATCTTATTCCCAATTCCGAAATTGATTGGGATGAAGGAGCCATTCCCACGTGTAAAATTCATAATTGGACTAAAGGGATGCAGTCTAATGCTTACTTCTTTGGGCATAGCTTATATAGTGAAAAGTACCTTAAAACAGAAAACTGTAGTAAAGCATTCGGAGAACGCTGGCAATCAGCGATAGGTAGTTGGGATAATAAAGTTGCGATCGATGTGGGGTGTGGCCCTGGAAATCTCTATGCAACAATTGGTGGCACTCCGCAATTGCTCATCGGCATAGACATTAGTCGTGGGGCACTGGAAAAGGCTATGCAGCTCGGCTATACCCCAATCTTGGCAGATGCTCACAACATACCCCTAATCGACAACTGTGCTGACATCGTCACACTAAATGCCGTGCTGCATCATTGCGATGATATGGTCAAAGTTTTGAAGGAAGCAGCTCGTTTAGTTCGCCCTGGTGGTCTGCTGATTACCGATGAAGATCCTCAGCGGACTGCTTGGCATCACAAAGGACTTGGTCTGTTAGTCAATGAGGCAAGGAAGCTATTTCCGATGTATTGGTTGCCAGGAAGGGCTAGTCTTTATAGATCTAAACAGGAGCGGGCTTTAAGATTAGCCACGGAAATTCACAACCAGAAGTCTGGGGATGGAGTTACACCCGATCTTTATTACGGTACTTTAGAACCTCTCGGTTTTAGGATCGAACTTTATCCCCATAATCATGGTGTTGGAGCTGAGTTGTTCCAGGGTAACTATGGTCGATCGCCTTTAAAATATACTCTAGCTCAAAAACTGTCGGGTATGGATCCCAATTCTCGTGAAGCTGCCCAGTCTGTAATGTGTATTGCTCGTAAGTTAGGGCATGGTTGAAAGTAGGGATAGTGGGATTGCCGTTTATCCCTACTTTTTGTACGAGCAAGACCACGAATTTCTCGATCGGTAAATTTGTGCGAAAATTTCCTAGCCCCGGTTAAATTTGAAAAATACAAAAGTCGGGACGATCGATCTTAGCGACAAACTGCGGGGTTCTCGCACCAAAATCAAAGGCAGCAAGCCCACCAACCGCACAGCAGCCGAAAGGGCAAACAGCGCCCCCAAACTCATGCCGGGAAGTTCGGCGAGAAAGCCGCCGGCGGTAGTTCCCAAGGCTCCAGCTACTCCCGAAACTGCTGCGGCGATCGCAAAATAAGTCGATGGTTGCTGCTGGGGCGCGATTTCCATTTGAATATTGTTAGTACAAAGGCCGATCGCCCCTAAAGTTGTTCCCCCCAGCAAGTGCAGCAGCGGCAGCCACACCCACACCGCAAACGGGTAATTGCCCGTACCCAACCACAGCAAAGGCATGATCGCCACTACCAGCCCAACCGCAATTAGCAGCGGACGATTTCCCCAGCGATCGGCCAATTTGCCCCAAAACAGCAGCAGCAGCAGATTTGCTCCCGAACTCAAGCTGTTGTAAACCGTTACCAAACTCACATCCAAGCTTAAATCTTTCAGCAGGTAGATATTAAAAAAAGGCGCGCTGAGATTAACTGCAAATGTCCACACGCTAAAGTAAACGATAAACATTAAGAAATTAGAATCTTTCAGGACTGAAGGCACAAAATCTGTTATTGCTTTTTCTGCTTTTTCGGGAAGTCGATCGCTCTCTGCATCTTTTCCGTAGGCCTGGGGGTTGACATCGACCATCCAGAATTGACACCCCAAACTAATCATTCCCGCCAAAACACCGACAAATAACACCATACCGTAGCCGGAAATTCGATCGGCGCCCCAAGTTGACACGCACAGTCCCATCAACGGCACTCCCAGCAAACTAATCAAGCTCGTAGCACTGTTGCGAAAGCCAAAATAGCGTCCCCGCAAGCGGTGAGGAACCACGGCACTCATCCAACTAAACCAGTTAGCGCTGGCAAAAGCTCCCAGCACGCTAGCTGCTAGGACAGTGGCGAGAGTCCATTGCAGCAGTTCGTGCGAGTCCGCGTGCTGCCGGCCCCAAACAATTGCCACCGCGAGCAGCAGCCACAGCAGCCGCGACACGCCGAATATCCCTAGGTTGTACCAGTGGCGGCTGGTTGTGCGATCGGCGATGTAGGCTCCTAATGGTTGCAGGAAATTTACCACCATCGGAATAGCAGATAATATGCCTATTTCCACGCTGGTGGCGCCCAGTTGCAGCAAGAAGCTGCTGAGGATCACGCCGCCTGTGGCCGCATCGAAGACAGTGGCAAAAACGCCGTCTAGAGTTGAGGCTTTAAGGGTCGATCGAATGTCTTGTTTAGGAATTTTGAGAGCTGTTTTTGCAGGTCTAACGAGCTGAGATATTTTTTTTTCTAATATTTCTGAAGTTTGAAGAGCTAGAGGCTCATTTAACTCTGCAACTGGTTCAACCATAGTCATCGGATTTGAGATTTGAGATTTTCCATTTTTCGATTTGAGATTTGTACAATCCTTGCTTTGTAAAGATTTGGGGCTTGCTGGCGATTAAATTTTTTTTCACGCAGGGGCGTCAATCAAATTTAATCTTTCTGCTGGGAATTGCTGAGTTCACCTAGTAAGATAAAGCCAGCCGCGCTTTCAAGATGTTAGCTTGAAAGCTAGACTGGCACTTCCGGGTAATTGTTATGAATATAGATGACAATCGATCGCTGGGACATCAACCGCTTGGAATATATAATTTTGCAAATTGTAAAAAAGTAGGTTTTACCGCTTCACAAGGAAGCGATCGCAACATTTCGTCTGTCAAAAATTGCTCGAATTCCCCCTCGAACAAGTCGCCCCAAGGGCCAAAACAAATTTCGCGCGAGCTCCTCCACTCGGCTCTCAAACCTATATAGGTGGCTAAATATATAGAATCAAAGACGATCGACTTGCCGAGTATAGCTGCTAACTCCAGCCCTCGGGCCAGCACGGCTATTCCGTCTGGGGCGACAACATCCACTTGCTGCATATCCACAACAACTCCCAGAGCGGCCATTTCCAAAGCTTGCTCCAAATTAACTTGGAAATCTAGGAGATCGATGCCACCGAGACAGCCCTTGGGTTGCAAAACAATGGTGTGGGATGCGGTGGTTTCGAGAGCGAGTTGAGCCGTTGAATCCGAAACAAATGAAGGCATAATGGTAGTGGCGGTCATTATCTCTCTTCCCCCTCGGAGGCGATCGCCATAGCTGTACTCAGCACTGGGTTTATGCGAGGAAAAAGGGTGCAAGGTATGTCGAAGATAGCAATAACCATCTTGTTTTTTGAACCTGTTTATAATATTTGTACTTGATTCCGGGAAGCGGTGTCTCAGTCTAAGCGCACTCGCGATTGATGCTCCCGATAGCTTTGCTTCACGAGATTCCGGGTGTTTTGTGAAGATACCGCCACGTGTGCGTAAGGCTTTGGTGTGGGTTGTTGACGATCGCACCTGAAAAAAAATGTTGCTTGCTTCCAGACAACAGGCAGGACAAAATTCTTGCTTAACAAAAATGAGGCTAACTGCTGGTAATATCAAACCCTAGAATGAAGCTTAAGTGTTTGAGGGGTATCACTACCACACCGTGATGTCGATCGCCGACTAATTTAAGGATTTCTGCATTTTGTGACAAAAACTCAACCTTTATCCGGGTATACACTGCCAGTATTTGCCTGTGCGGCCGCACTTGCAGCTTTGCGGTGCTTGCGCGCAGGTACTCAGTCTGTAGATAGCGTATCAATAGATTTACTGGAACCGCCAATCACGGCAGAAATTCCGATCGAACAGGCGTCTGTACTCAAAACTGGTACCGCTTTAGGCGTGACTCGCTCCGATCCGGGAGACAACCTCGATCTGACTCGCAATACCCCCGTTTGGGCAATGGTGGAATTGCTCCGAGACTCAGAGGGAGAGCAAATCGTGATTGTTGGGGGCGAGGGAATTGGACATCACAAAGTAGGTGGTGGAGCGGCAATCTATGATTATGCGATGCGGCTGCTGCGATCGAATCTGAGCCGAGAACTCGCACCGGGAGAGAGAATTACTGTCACCCTGATTCTGCCCTTGGGGCGTCAACTAGCCACCCGCACTTCTAACGAAGCTTTCGGCGTCGTAGAAGGACTTTCGCTGCTCGGTACAACAGGCATTTCTCAACCCCTGAGCGCTCCCGGACAGTTGGAAGTTTATCGCGAACAACTGCAACAAAAAGCCGAACTGTTTGACACTTTAGTTTTCTGCATCGGCGAAAACGGCTTGGATTTGGCGCGACAATTGGGCATCGATCCGCAGCGGTTGGTGAAAACTGCTAACTGGCTCGGCCCGCTGCTGGTAGAGGCTGGATGTCAGGGCGTGCGATCGATCTTGCTGTTTGGCTATCACGGCAAATTGATGAAATTGGCGGCGGGGATTTTTCACACTCACCACCACCTCGCTGACGGGCGCCGGGAAATTCTCACAGCTTTCTGTGCTCGAGCTGGAATGCCGACGAGTGCGTGTTCCGCGATTTTTGCTGCGGCGACAGCCGAAGAGGCTCTCGGTCAACTGCGGGCTTTGGATGCGACAACTGGCAGCCATTGGGTCGATCGAATTTACGGCGACATCGCCCGAGAAATCGACTTGCGATCGTCCGATTGCATTTTCACTCACACTAACCAGCGTATCCCCGTGGGATCGGTGATGTTTGGGCGCGATCGCAAAATTATTGTTAAGAGTGACACAGGAGATACATTTTTGACCCAAATTTGTTAATGTGGTGTGAATATCTCTGATTTCTGTCTAAAACATCAGTCAGGGATAATATTTAACAAGTAATAACTCTCAGTCCCTAGACCTTAATTATACTAGGTTGCTGGACGCAATTTCTGCTGTAATAGTTCAATCAATTAGGGTAAAGCTCGAAGTAAATCAATGCTGGTCGCAGACCCTATGAATTGACTAAAATCGCTAAAGGCGATCTAGTAAAAATAAGATTTATTCCTAGCGACTAATGGTCGCTCGCTTTCATCAGTCTTAGACTGAGGCGGCGACAAATACCTCCGCTACGTTCGGCCCAATTAGCAATTAGTAACTACCCAATCACCGTGACTACTCAAATAGAAACTGAATCCGACCTCACAAACTCTTCTCTGGGGCAAATCGATCGCCAGATGATCGTGATTCTCGACTTCGGTTCGCAATATTCCGAACTGATTGCTCGCCGGATTCGCGAAACTCAAGTATATTCAGAAGTTATTTCTTACCGCACTACGGCAGAACAGTTAACAGCGATCGATCCTAAAGGAATTATTCTTTCAGGAGGCCCGAGTTCTGTATACGATGAACAAGCTCCCCAATGCGACCCGGAAATTTGGAATTTGGGAATACCGGTGTTGGGCGTCTGCTACGGGATGCAGTTGATGGTAAAGCAACTCGGCGGGAAAGTTGAGCGGGCTAAGTTAGCCGAATACGGCAAGGCATCGCTATTTATTGACGATCCTACCGATTTGCTGACAAATGTTGAAGAAGGCGCCACGATGTGGATGAGCCACGGAGACTCTTGTACCGAGTTGCCGGCGGGTTTTGAGATTCTCGCTCACACGGAGAATACTCCCTCTGCTGCTGTTGCTCACCACGAAAAAAGTTTGTACGGGGTGCAGTTTCACCCAGAAGTGGTTCACTCGATCGGCGGACAAGCTTTGATTCGCAATTTTGTTTACCATATTTGCGAGTGCGAACCGACTTGGACGACAGCTACTTTTGTCGAGGAAACTATTCGCGAAATTCGCGAAAGAGTTGGAGACCAACGAGTTTTGTTGGCTCTATCTGGCGGGGTTGATTCTTCAACTTTGGCTTTCTTGCTGCACAAGGCGATCGGCGACCAACTTACTTGTATGTTTATCGACCAAGGGTTTATGCGCAAGCAGGAACCGGAACGGTTGGTGAAATTATTTCAAGAGGAATTCCACATTCCGGTGCAGTACGTTCTAGCTCGCGATCGCTTTTTGGCTCAACTTGAAGGCGTTACCGATCCTGAAGTAAAACGCAAGCGGATCGGCCACGAATTTATCAGTGTATTTGAAGAAGAATCGAAGCGCCTCGGCCCCTTCGATTACCTCGCTCAAGGTACTCTTTACCCGGATGTGATTGAGTCGGCTGACACGAATGTAGACCCGAAAAGCGGCGAACGAGTTGCTGTTAAGATTAAAAGCCACCACAATGTCGGCGGCTTACCAAAAGATTTGTGTTTTAAGCTGATTGAACCGCTGCGAAAGTTGTTTAAGGATGAGGTGCGAAAAGTCGGCAGATCGATCGGGCTTCCGGAAGAAATCGTCAACCGACAACCTTTTCCGGGCCCGGGATTGGCGATTCGGATTACGGGAGAAGTTACCGCCGAGAGACTGAATATTTTGCGGGATGCTGACTTCATTGTGCGCCAAGAAATCAACCGACACGGATTGTACAACGAACTTTGGCAAGCTTTTGCAGTTTTGCTACCGATTCGCAGTGTAGGGGTGATGGGCGACAAGCGCACCTATGCTTACCCGATCGTTCTCCGATTTATCAAAAGCGAAGATGGGATGACGGCTGACTGGGCGCGGGTTCCATACGATTTGTTGGAATTGATCTCGAACCGGATTGTGAATGAGGTTAAGGGCGTTAACCGGGTGGTTTACGATATTACTTCTAAGCCGCCTGGAACGATCGAGTGGGAATGATTGCTAGTTAGCTATTGAGTGGGCGGACAATATTTTTGTCCGTCTGCTGGACTTACGAATGAGAAACCCGGTTTTTGACTGGGAATCTAAGCGGATACTCCGACACTCCGCAGTGTTAGGTGGGGTTTTGATGCTTCTATCGTAAAGGAAGAAACCTAACTTGCCCCTCCCATTCTCCCTCAATACTGCACTCAGCAATCAGTATAATTTCCTCGATTGCTAATCCTACTGAGACTCGGCGGCTCACTTCAAATAATCCAGGCATAGACAATCCTGCTTCAATCCGTTCGTAAGCAAAGGCGATCATCGTTGCCACATCATGGGTTAAGACAATACGCCCTTGCTGTGCAGCCCATTCTAAAACAGTTGGATCGTCAGTTCCCGATAATTCCACATCTTGAACGCGCACAATATCAACATGACGACTCTGCCGAAAAATACCACGAACAATCTGATTATTGAAATTCTCGTCAGCAAGGAATCGAACCATCTTAGATTACCTCTGCCGCTCTCGTCTAGCCAATAACCGATCGCGTATTCCAATCGGATTAAAACGCTGCTCAGTTTCCTGCCGAATTGCTGCTGCTTGATGTTGACGTTCTAAAAGATAAGCATCAACTTCAGCCTGATGTCTCAAGTAATAACCAATGGTTGAATAAATATCTTGGATCTGAAGTGATGTGTATTGCTCTCCTATCTCTTCTGCTGTAGCACCTTCCAAAAAAGCCATCACAACGGTGTCTAGGGTGACGCGAGTTTTACCGACTCGTACAACGCCATGAGCATCAATTTCTAAAGGTGCTGGTTCGATCGCAATTGCTAATGTCATAGGCTCTACCAAGTTACTACTTCGATTATTTTTCGATCTTTACATCAATTGTCTCATCAGTTCTCAGAGCTAATTCTAGAGGATAATCGCCAGTTGTTAGTTGCGCTTCAACCTCTATTTTACCATCTATATATACCTTTGAATCTGGCTTCGTATATTCAAGTGTCGCACACTCGAAATAGCTGACAGTTCCTAATAATGAAATAAGATGCTCTCTTAAGTTCTTCAGATCGAAGTCCTCCATGTTAATTGTATGACCACTTTTTAACTCTATTTTAATTTTATCGTAGGTTCCATTCAGCCTTGTTCCATGGAAAACATCAATTTCTTTTCCAGTTAGTTGAGTGTAACGTTTCGCTAGTTTACTCATACCATAAAGAATTCCTATTTCTTTGGTCGTAAACTCGATAGATTGAATTTCAGCAATATCAATGATATGAGTGTTGTTAAGGTTGATAAATTTTCCCATGCTATTTCACCAAAAGACCTAGAAATGAAACCTTATCTAAAAATATTGAAATATTTGGTAGTAAATCTCAATTCATGATCTCTATAAACTAAGCCAACAACAATAAAGGTTGTATACATAAGTATCAAATTGTCAATGCAGGATAAACGCATTATTTAACCCCAAGATACCGCATATTTTGTGTTTGGTCAAGTTCTAGGAAGTAATTCATTCACGCCAAGTGGGTGCACCAAATTCGCTAATGAAGCCATTATCGATATGTTCAAATCGTATTTCACCAACCTTACCGCGTACACAGGTTGCTGCAAGCCAGCATCGCGCTAAAGTCGAGCGTTTCAATAAAACCCGCATTCCGCACTTCAAAATGTAATATGTAATTATTACACCTTTTTGGTAGTTTTACAAACACCAAAATCGAAAATACTTAGTATTTATACGCAAACAAAACGTCAAATAACTCAGAATTTTCGTATTACTTGGCATACTAGCAAGTTGACGTGCGGAATGTGGGATAAAAGACAATACGGTTCACTTAAGACAGATCTCCCTGGCACCCCCCTTCCCAAGGGGGGGACAAGAATGCCCTCTTTCGTCCCCCTTGCTTTCGGGGGAGTAGGGGGTATGCGAGGGGGATCTCCGGGCATAAATATGTTAAGTGAACCGTATTGGGATAAAAGATCCTGATTCCAACTTGCATTACGAGCATGAAAAAACACCGGGTAATAAATCGATCTATATCTTTAATCAGCTCGACAATTTTCAATACTTCGGACAGTTTTTTAACGGCCCTGCAAGCCTTAGGGAGTAAGCCCTGCCATTTTTTACGCATTTTAGTCAACTTAGGGCTGAACTCAAACATTGAAAAAATAGTCCAGCATATAGCCAGTAAGGGTTTCGGAGACTAGACTAGATCTAAAACTGTCCGAAGTATTGAATTTTACGATAAATCTTTTTGTCCAATTTCGCCCATTCGTTAAAATCTGCAAAAGCAGAGGATTCAAAAACAATTCTTCTGCTCATTCCAAATCCTGTAAGTTAACTTCAACTAAATCTTGACCATATTTAATATTTTCAACTGCTGTTAAAAGTCGATTTTTGTTGCTTTCTGAATTTAAAAGATATTCTGTTTCATCAAATTCGCTGACAATAATTTCAATTTCTTTATCTCCAAAAAGCGCTTTAATTTTTTCTATGAAATTGCGATCGAGTTCGCTAGCTTTTAAACGATAAACTGTTGACATCGTTTTTACCTATTTTTAGTTTTGATAATTATAGAGTAGCGCCTAAGCTGTGATGTTCTCTAATCTAGTATGGCATAGCGACTTAAAAATTGCAGAGTCCCGCGCCGGACACGGCATTGCCGTGTCCCTACGGATATCCCGTACAATTTAGCCAACAATTAAGGCAAAGTCGAGCAATTTTGTGGTTCTATGTATTCATTTTCCCACAGCAGCCGGCTGCTTGCGGTTGCGGACTTCCAGATAAATCAACAAAGCATTAACATCAGCCGGATTCACCCCGCCAATCCTCGCCGCTTGACCAATAGTTAACGGCCTAATTTTATGCAACTTTTCCCGCGACTCCTTCGAGAGAGTTGAAATTGCCATATAATCCAAATCCGCTGGTAATTGGCGGCGTTCGTGTTTCGCAATGTCATCGATTTGATTTTGCTGTCTTTGCAAATAACCGGAATATTTGATGTCAATTTCTGCACCATCTTTCTCAGCTAATTGTAGGCTCGAATTGCCTAAATTGTACCGTTCCAAATCGACGTAGTGAAAACCGGGACGGCGCAGCAAATCAGCCAGAGTAATTGAACCTTTAATCGCTTGTTGAGTGTCAGCAAAAATTGTTTTACCAACCTCTTCGTGTTCTTTGACGCGAGTCGAGTACAAACGGGCTTTTTCCGCCACAATATTAGCTTGTTTGCGCTCGAATAACTCCCAGCGGCGATCGCCAATTAAGCCAATTTCCCGTCCAAGCGGGGTCAAGCGTTGGTCGGCATTGTCCGATCGCAACAACAGCCGATATTCCGATCGCGAAGTCAGCATCCGATAAGGTTCCCGCAAATCCTTCGTACACAAATCGTCAATCAAAGTGCCGATATAACTTTGCTCGCGAGGAAACACCACCATCTCCTGATTATTCGCAAACCGAGCCGCATTAATCCCCGCCACAATCCCCTGTGCAGCCGCCTCCTCATATCCCGTCGTACCGTTCACCTGACCCGCGCAAAACAGGCCTTCGATCTTCTTAGTCATCAGCGTTGGAAAGCACTGAGTTGCCGGCAAATAATCGTACTCCACAGCATAAGCAGGGCGCATCATCTCGCACTTTTCCAAACCGGGAAGAGTGCGCAGCATTTGCAATTGCAAACTTTCCGGTAAACCAGTCGAAAATCCTTGGATATAAAGTTCAGGAATATCCCTACCTTCCGGTTCAATAAAAATCTGGTGGCTTTCCTTATCTGCAAAGCGCACAATCTTATCTTCAATACTCGGACAGTAGCGCGGGCCTTTCGCATCAACCCAGCCGCCGTAAACTGGAGAAAGGTGCAAATTGTCTCTAATTAACTGGTGAGTTGCGGGCGTAGTTCGAGTCAAATAACAAGGCATTTGTTCGCGTTCCACCCAAACTTCAGGATCGAAACTAAACCAGCGAACATCTGTATCTCCCGGCTGCGGTTCCAGGTTGGTGTAATCGAGAGTCCGCTTGTCAACTCTTGCCGGAGTTCCTGTTTTTAATCTGCCCGTTTCAAAGCCCAATCGGTTGAGAGTTTCTGTCAAACCAACGGCGGCAAATTCTCCGGCACGTCCGGCGGGCATCGACTTGTTTCCCACCCAAATTGTGCCGCCGAGAAAAGTGCCGGTTGTCAGAATTACGGCTTTGCATCCAAAGGCGACGCCGAAGTATGTTTCAACGCCGATTACTTCTTCGTTTTTGCCCAAAACTAAGTCTGTAACCATCGCTTCGCGGACGGTCAAATTTTCTTGATTTTCGACAATATTGTTCATGACGGCGGCGTATTCCCGCTTGTCTGTCTGGGCTCTCAGCGCCCAAACTGCGGGGCCTCTGGAAGCGTTGAGGACGCGCTTTTGTAGGTAAGTGCGATCGGCCATTTTGCCAATTTCTCCGCCTAGGGCATCGACTTCGTTGGTAAGTTGAGTTTTAGCGGGGCCGCCGACGGCTGGGTTGCAGGGTTGCCACGCGATTTTGTCGAGGTTGAGGGTGAGTAAAAGCGTGCGGCATCCGAGGCGAGATGTGGCGAGGGCGGCTTCGCAGCCGGAGTGTCCGCCACCTACTACGATGATGTCGAAACAGTCTTGAAATTGTACTGGGGTTTGTGCGGTCATGGTCTGCGTTTGAGTGGCAAGGACTCGTACTTTATTTTAGCAGTAATTTTGATAAGTAGGTAAGTGGAAAAAAACAATAATTTTGGCAAATAATTGTAGGGGTGGGCTCGCGTGCCCACCCCACAAGAAATTCCTCTCAAAAATCATTTCTTGTGGAATGGGATCTCCGGCCCGTTCCGGGCTGGGCTCGCGTGCCCACCCACAAAAAATTAATCGGAAAAATCTTTATTGTGGAACGGGCTCTCCGGCCCGTTCCTGACGCCCACCCCACAAAAAATCAATCTTAAAAATCATTGATTGTGGAAGGGGCCGGAGAGCTTTTTCCTGACGCGAATGAATGCTAAAACTCAGTGCAATAATTAAGGTATAGTAACGGAGATTAAGATCGTGCTGTCAAATGTAAAGACCGAAATGGGAAAAATTATCACAACCTTAACCATTACCAATCGCGCTGACCAGATTCTCGCGACGCGGGGTATGATTACCCCTGACGAAGTGCGATCGCTAACTCTCGATAATGTTCTCATAGATACAGGCGTAACAACGCTGTGTTTGCCAAAAAGCGATCTCGCCCAATTGGGATTAGAAATCCTTAAAGAAGTAGACGTGGAGACGGCTAACGGCATTGGTAAGGCGATAATTTTTCAAGATGCTAAAATATCCCTGCTGGGACGCGAGGGAACTTTTGAATGTTTGGAACTTCCCGGCGGCGGTTCTCCTTTGCTGGGAGTTATCCCGTTGGAAGCATTGGGAATTGAACTCGATTTACAAAATCAACAATTAAAAGTTTTGCCGATTAGTCCGACAGAAACTTATTTGACAATTATGTAGAATTGACTGTAACAACAGGTAGCGATAGTTTGAGGGCCCATGAGTAGGGCCGAGAAACCCGGTTTCTATGAGTTTTTGCATTGAGTCACGAGAAATATACGAATAAACCGGGTTTATGAGGTTAAAATTATGTAGATTCATTGCCATTTCCCCACTTTCCTACCTACGGTTTTATCCTGATGTCTATTAAAACGGTCGTGAAGTGTAGCTATCCTGTAGGGAATCGCCTCACAGCCATCCTCAAAAAAGCGCCCCTCCGAACGGTGCTGATTGTGCCCTTTGTGGTACAAATTGTGGCTACTGTGGGGCTGGTAGGGTATCTTTCCTACAAAAACGGCGAAAAGGCGGTTGACAACCTGGCAAATCAGCTAGCAGTACAAATTGGCGATCGCGTCACGCATTACCTCGATACATATCTGTCCGTACCTCATTTTATCAACCGCATTAACGCCGATGCGGTGCGCCAAAAAACAATCAATTTACAAGATTTGCGGCAACTCGAACGCTACCTTTTCTTTCAACTCAAACAGTTCGATTCGCCGACAACCATTATTTTTGGTAGCAAACGGGGAGACTTCGTGGGAAGCGATCGCACTATCAGACAGGAGCTGATTATGCGATCGGATGAGTTGGATCGCGGCATCATAAATATGTATGTTCCAGACTCGCTAGGTAATAAAACTAAACTCTACAAAACTTTTCGACAACCTGATGCCACAAAAAGACCTTGGTACAAAGCTGCCGCATCTGCGGGGAAATCAACCTGGAGCAAGATTTTCACAGTCGGTGGCAATATAGATTTAGTAATTAACGGCAATCGACCTATTTATGATGAGACTACAAAGGAACTGCTGGGAGTCTTTTCGGTCAATCTCAACATTACCAAAATCGGCGATTTTCTCGACAGCATAAAAATTAGCAAGTCGGCAAAGATTTTTATTGTCGAACGCAGCGGGTTGTTAGTAGCCAATTCCGGGCCCGACAATCCCTATACCTCGATCGACCAGCAGTTTAATCGATTAAAATCAACGGAAAGCCCTGATGTTGCGATCCGCGCCACTGGTCGATATTTAAGCGCTCGCTTTGGTAGCTTTGCCCAAATTCAAGATATTCAAAGGCTTGAATTTAAAATTGATGGCAAACGCCAATTACTCAAAGTAGTACCTTACCGGGATAATTTTGGTTTAGATTGGTTGATTGCGATCGTCATCCCGGAATCTGATTTTATGGCAGAAATTGACGCCAACAACTTTACTACGATTATACTGTGTGCGACTGCCTTAACGGGAGCAATTGTTGTCGGGATTCTCACAGCTAAATGGATAACTGAGCCACTTTTACAATTAAATACTGCCGCCAAAGCTCTAGCTAACAATGAAGGAGATAGCAATGTCGAAATCGATCGCGCTGATGAAGTCGGACAATTGGCAAATTCGTTCAATCATATGGCAGACAAACTGCAATTTGCTTTCAAATCGCTCCAATCTTTAAATGCTGCCTTAACCGACAGCGAAAGCCGCATGAAACAAATCCTCGAAGCTATGCCCGTGGGAGTATCAGTTCACGACTCTACCGGGCAACTGATTTACATAAATCAGATAGCGCGGCAATTAGTAGGTATCCAGAATGTACCAGAGTCTGTAACGGAGCAACTAGCACAAATTTTGATTTATCAGGCAGGAACAGATAAATTATATTCACTCAGGAAAAATCCGATCGCCCGATCGCTCCAAGGAGAAACGGTGAGGGTGGAAGACCTAGAAATTCGTGGGCCCGATCGCACTGTGCCTTTAGAAGTTTTGAGTACGCCGCTGTTTGATGAAGCCGGCAACATTATCGGCGCGATCGCAGCTTCTCAAGACATCACCGATCGCAAAAACACCGAAAATTTGCTGCATGACTACAATCGTACCTTAGAACAAAAGGTGAGCGATCGCATTGCCGAACTGGAAGGAGCCGCATTAGCCGCCGAAGTCGCATCCCTTGCTAAAAGCGCTTTTATAGCCAATATGAGCCACGAATTGCGCACCCCCCTCAATGCCATTCTCGGTTATGCTCAAATACTTTCTCGACAGCCAGATTTTTGTCCCACCGACAAAGAGCGGATTCGCATGGTGCAGCAGTGCGGTTCTCAGTTGCTGACTTTAATTAATGATATCTTAGATTTGGCTAAAATTGAAGCTGACAAAATCGAGTTAACTGTTAACGATGTTTTTTTTCGGGCTTTTCTCAACGATATCTGCGAAATATTTCGGTTCAAAGCTGAAGAGAAAAGCCTAGTTTTTGTCTCCCAAATAGCAGCCACTATTCCTGATTTTGTCTCTGTCGATGAAAAGCGGTTGCGTCAAATAATCCTGAATTTGTTAAGTAACGCGATTAAATTTACCGCTGAAGGTAGTGTGATTTTCAAAGTAGAGGTAATTGAGAACAGTCAACCTGTTGCTGGAATATTTGGCGCGGGCGAAGAGTTAGCTTTTTTATCTGATTCAAGGCGAACTTTCCCCACTACCAAAATCCGCTTTCAAGTTAAAGATACAGGAATCGGAATAACTAGCGATGCAATGGAACGCATATTTTTGCCTTTTGAACAAGCGGGCGAGTTCGGGCAGAAAACAGAAGGTACGGGTTTGGGATTAAACATCGCCCAAACCTTAGTTTCGCTGATGGGAGGTGAACTTAATGTCGAAAGTGATTGGGGAGTTGGGAGTACGTTTTGGTTTGAAATTGAATTGTCTGTCGCAGATTTTATCATACCAGTTCCCCCCCCACAGCAACAGCCAGTCATTACAGGTTATGAAGGGAAACGGCGCAAAATCTTAGTTGTTGATGATAGCCCAGAAAATCGCTGTTTGATAGTTGATATTTTAGCACCGCTGGGTTTTGTGTTAATTGAGGCTGATTCTGGTGAAATAGGTTTAGAAACAGCCGTTTCTGAGGAACCTGATTTAATTATTGCTGACTTGTTGATGCCGGGAATCAGCGGTTTTGAACTCTGCGCTCAACTGCGTGGTTTGCCAATGTTTCGGGAAACGCCCATCTTAATTGCTACTAGCGGGCTGTTTGAGTTGGAGTTGGAAAAGCAAGAGGAAATAGGCTATAACGATTTTATTAGTAAATTTTTTCAAATCGATGATTTTTTAGCAAAAATACAAAATTATTTGGGACTGTCTTGGATTTTTCAGGGTGCGGGCGATTCCCTACGAGATAGCTACGCCGATCGACCTTTCGCTGAATTGGCGATCGGCTCAGAAGACCTAAAAATGCCTCCCTGCGAAGAGTTGCTCGATTTGTACGAAGCCGCTCAAATCGGTAATTTCGAGCAGGTTAAGCGCGAAGCGCAGCGCCTGCAAGAGTTAAATCCGACCTATGTCCTATTTGCTAGGAAAATTTTGCAGTTAGTCGATCGCTATGACGATGACGCAATAATTAAACTAATTGGGCCTGGTTTAAATCCGGGCGGATAAATCAACTCGGCGCTGGTTTACCTGGATTTAAACAAACCTATTTTCTCAGACTGCACTTACCTCAAGACTACTGTAATTGTGATTAAGACTGCTGCAATGACATAAGCTGTTGCGCAAATAAACATTGCATATTCGGGACGCTGCTCAAAGCCATCCCACTGATTGTTTAATTGATGCTTGACATACAGTTTAAATGCAGAACCGCTTACTATTACAGGTTTTTTTATACTTGACTTTCCAAGTGCTGTAATTCAAAAAATATTATAAAAATCGCTCCTAGCGAGCCAAATTGAAGTATAAATAGTAAGGATGTGAGGCGTAAAATACGTAAGTAAGTCATTGCGAGTGAAAGGTAAGCGTTGGGAGGCGCGACGATCGCAATCCCTAGCATTGATGACAGTTGTACGTCGCGCCGCCAGAAACCGGGTTTCTCACACTCTAAAGTTGAGATCATCCAGCAAATTTAAAGAATTAATAGTAGAATAGATTTCTACCAGGGTTCCATCTCCTAGATCCGATGTGTTGCAGCAATGTCAACCAAACTCAAGCAACCGGGTAACAGCCATGCAACATCTCGGCTCTCAGGTTGATTTCTCGGCCAGCAACTCGGTTTCTCTATTCAATACCTTCCCCATATTCTTGTAGGTTGGGTTAAGGCACTCGCAATCAACCTACCTACTTTATGTTAGCCAAAATTTTGATTGTAAAAGAGTAAAAAATATGCCAACTCACCCCAAAAGCAAAGTATTAATCGTAGACGACCAACCGGATAATATTAACATTTTATCATATTTCCTGGTGGAATACGGATTTGAGATTTTTGTAGCGACGACCGGAGAAAAAGCGCTGCATAGAGTAAAAAAAATTTTGCCAGATCTCATTTTGCTAGATATTATGATGCCGGGAATAGATGGATTTGAAACCTGCCGCCGCCTGAAAGCAATAGAAGAAGTTAAGGACATTCCCGTAATTTTTATGACGGCTCTTTCTGAGGCGGCGGATAAAGTCAAAGGCTTGACTTTGGGAGCAGTAGACTACATCACTAAACCGCTGCAACACGAAGAGGCGATCGCCCGGATCAACGTTCACCTACAACTGCGCAACCTCACCAAACAATTAGAACAACAAAATATGCTGCTGCGATCGGAAGTGCGATCGCGCCAATTAGCCGAGTTAGCCCTGCGCTTTTCCGAAGAAAAATTTGCCAAAGCTTTTCGCAGCAGCCCCGCCGCCATGACAATCGCCACACTGGAAGAGGGATATTTGACGGAAGTCAACCAGAGCTTTTGCAACCTCAGCGACTATTTTCCCGAGGAAATCTTGGGAAAAACCGATCGCGAAATTAATTTATGGGAGAATCTGGGCGATCGCGATCGTTTCTTAGAAATCTTGCAACTATCCGGCGCTATTTACAAACAAGAATTCCAGTTTCGTACCAAGTTCAACCAAATCAAGTTTGTCCTCGTATCCGCAGAAATTCTTAGCATTGGCGACACCAACTGCATTCTGATGATGACTTACGACATTACCGAGCAAAAGCGGGCCCAAGAAACCTCATACCTGCGCGAACAAGAATTCAGAGCCTTAGCGGAAAATTCCCCGGATATGATTGCCCGATTTGACAAGCAACTGCGCCACCTTTACGTCAATCCAGCAGCCGAACTAGCCACAGGAATCCCCGCCGCAGCATTCACGGGTAAAACCCATCGAGAGTTAGGAATGCCCGAGGAAGTGGTGATGCTCTCGGAAGCAACTTTGTGCGCCGTGTTCGCTAACGGCACCGAACAGTGCTTTGAGTTTAATTTTATCACAAAGTCCGGCACTAAATTTTATCAAGTTTGCATGGTTCCTGAATTTAAGCGCGATCGAACAATTGCATCTGTCTTATCTGTCAGCCGCGATATCACCGCTGTCAAACAAGCCGAATTGGAACTGCGAAAAAGCGAACTGCGGGAACGAGAAAAAGCTACTAAATTAAAATTAACATTAGACCATCTCAGACGCACCCAATCCCAACTGATTCAAACCGAAAAAATGTTTAGTCTCGGGCGAATGGTAGCAGGAGTTGCCCACGAAATCAACAATCCCAATAGTTTTATTTTGGGCAATATCAATCCCGCCCGCCACTATTTCCAAGATTTAAACAACCTCCTGGAACTTTACCAAAACAAATATCCCGAACCCGGAGCCGAAATACTGCAAATAGCCCAGAGTCTAGATTTAGAATTTATACAAAAAGATTGGTCGCGGCTGATGCAGTCTATCGAGTCTGGAGCATCGCGCATTCAACAAATTGTTGACTCGTTAAAGTTTTTCACAAAACTCGATGAATCCGGCATCAAACAAGTAAATATCAACAAAAACCTTGAGAATACTCTGCTATTCGTCCAGCACCGAGCGCGAGGCAAAGGTATTAGCAAAACAATCAACGGCAGCATTATTTCCCAAGAGATTGAGGTAGTTAAAAAATACGGCAACCTGCCCGAAGTTGCCTGTTACAGCAGTCAGTTGAATCAGGTGTTTGCCAGTTTGCTCAATAATGCGATTGATGCCCTAGAAACTCAACCTTACCCCAAAATAGTGATTCATACTGAGCTGGAAACAGCAGAATGCTCCGGCGCTGACAAAGATCCAGAAACAAGAGCTGACAATCAGTTGTCAGCAGCAATTACTCCAGACAATCCCCCCAGTCAATTCGCAGTGATTCGGATTGCGGACAACGGTATTGGGATGAGCGAAGAAGTGCTAAAAAAGATGTTTGACCCATTTTTTACCACAAAACCTGTAGGAAGTGGCACGGGATTGGGTTTATCTATCAGTCACCAAATTGTGGTCGAACAACACGGCGGTCAAATTAGTTGTATTTCTACTCTCGGGAAAGGGACAGAATTTGTGGTGAAGATTCCTTTACAACCGATAACTTGCGATCGGGAAACTCGACACGCGGTTTCTTTGTAAGTCAGTCCGCAGTCAGTCCGTAGGGTGCGTCAGCGGGGGAAAATTCTTAAGTAGGCGATCGCCACATTGCGCCCGCTGACGCACCCTACCATAACTATGGCTGAGACTTTTGTGCGATCGAATTGAGTTAATGGCAATTTAGGGAATGAAAGTCTCTTGTTTTTTTTGCTTGCGCTTGAGAATTTTTGCTGCGCCCAATGCACTAAAAGCTAGTATTGTGCCAACGTATGTGGAAGGTTCCGGAACTGTAACACTCAGTTGGAAGTAATCAAACTTTGTATCATCCTCACCCCAAACATCAATGTAACCTTTGTTATTCATGCTCGCGATCAAAGCAGGTGGAAGGGGAATAGTAAATTTGTGATCGGAAATTGCGTTTAGCCCTTCTCCCCAGCTATTGTTCGGCAATAGCTCTTGACCTGGCCCTATGCCAGATCTGTTGCAATCACCGTTCGATGCACCCAAGAAGCTAAAGAATCCAACCGGGTTAGGATCGGCCGCAAAACCCAAGCGTATGCGATCGTTGCACGCTCCACCTTGGCTTACCTGAGCTCTAAAACTTAGATCTCCAGCTATAATTCCTGTTGGTAGCCCGGTGAAGGTATGAGCGAGGACTGTATCGTACCCAGGCTCATCAAAGTTCATAAGAGTGCGATCTTTTAGGAGTGTTTTCAGGGCGTTACTTGGAGTAGCAGGTTCGGAACCGTTTTCTGTTGAAAATCCATCGACTCTACCAGCCTCCAAAATGATAGTTTTTCGTTCAGAAGATGGTGTAGGAGACGGTGCAGGAGACGGTACAGGAGACGGTGCAGGAGCCAAATAATTAAAATAGTCCAAATCACCCCACTTACCCTGGGTCACATCGTTCGTCAGCATTTGGACAGAACCAGAATGATGAGATGTACTCTGCGAGACATTGCTGAAAACAAATTTTGGAAAAACAAAAAGGAGAGAGTTTTTTTCTATAGTCTGAGTATTAGTGCCTGTTGGTGATAGACTCTTTACTACATCGACTGATACATTGACTATTAAGTCACCATTGTCGTCCAAGCTACTATAAGGCGTGTATGTTTTGAGAGAATAGAGGTTATTCGGATCGCTATTTTCGATTCTTAAATACAATTGATCAGTACTAACATTGTACAAACCATTCTTGTTCAACTGAAAATAACCCGTAACAGAGAATTGTTTCCCATCAATCATCTTTGTAGTTGTAAATTGTACCCCATTTGTAGCTGCCTGAACAGGAGACGGTGCAGGAGACGGTGCAGGAGATGGTGCAGGAGATGGTGCAGGAGACGGTGCAGGAGATGGTGCAGGAGACACATTCTTAGCAGAATACCTTAAATCATCCCACTTAATCGTCGTATTGTCTGTCTTTTGCACGTAGCTAAAACCGCGAGGCAAAGTATCAGCAACTGGGTAACTTCCTAGGGGAGAACTAAGCCATCTACCATCTTGACTAATATCGTCAAACATAAAACTGAGCTGGTTTGATGTATTAGCAATGCCTGGGAATAATGACTGTGCTATTTGTTGTGTTCCAAGCTTTACATTTACCGTTAAGTTATTTCCACTATAGGAGCTACCAGTCACGCTACTTACCAGTCCTGGAGCAGATCCATATTGTGGATAAACATTTAACTTCCAATCAGAAATACTCTGGGTTGCAGCAGGGTCGCTATCCCACAAAAAACTGCCATCAAATCCGGGATAACCACTAAAAGGTTTTCTCCCAAAATATATACTCCTATCCGTAAACTCTAGCTTAATTGTAGCTGCCTGAACAGGAGTTGAAACAACTCCGATCGCCACCAACGCAGCTACTCCAGCTACTCCCGCCCCTAGTTTCCCAAACAAATTAGATTTCATAACTTTATTCCCTTGATGATTGTGACAAAATGAACGCGCGGACGAGGTAGTTAAAGCATATAAAAATGCTAAACTATCGCAGCAAAGCTCAGGCATTCAAGCTTGCCGTAAACTTAGCGTTTCCAGCAAAACTCAATTACCTCGATCGCACATCAATCTCTAATCTGGGCAAACACTAGATATCACAGAGCGACTGCATCATTTAATCGCATAAAATCGTGCGATCGATGCAGCTAGGAACCGTGTTTCCAGTGCGGAGTTATTTTTTGACAAGCCTGACTGCAAAAAGTTGCAGATCCTAATTAACGTTGCAGACACCCTGCGCTGATACCCTCTGTCATCAACCTATATGCCGATCGCCCGTTACAGCTAATAGAGTGACATTCTGAACTACATAAATAACCGCAGGCCAGCTAAAAACTCGTACACCTACAATAAAATATTTTCTCTAACTTAGAGGATAAATTTACATAAATTTATATATAATTTGAGCAGTGAAAACTACTTCTATAACTTAACATTCGCTGGAAATGTTGCCATTTTGGCAGGTTTTTTATAACGGCTGGTATCAGTATCGGTTGGGTTGTAAGTAGGTCGGCATAATTAAAAGAACCATCCCAGAGCGTCGAAGCCATGTCGCAGCAACGAAATAGGCTTTTCAGACTGCTAGCAGATTACCTACTGATTCTCTGCTCTTGATTCGCGTCCTAGGGCTTCGCCCTTGGCGTCTTCGCGGTTCAATAAGTCGGTACTATTGCAGTTTTGCGCTATGTTAAACAACAAAATCTCAACAAGCGCACACAGCAAATGAAATATTTCTTCTTATCCGACGGCTGGAAAGTGGGGCGCGTCTGGGGAGTTGGCGGCGAGTGGACAGCAGCCGGCTGGAGACGCCAGCCGGACATCCAACAGCTCAACCTCTCCCTTTTGGATCGCAACGAAAAAATGTGGCTCTACCGCGTAGAAGACGCCGTACTCATGGTAGAAGTCAAACCTGGAACCCCGCCCGATCCCGCAGATCCGGCAAAAAATATCGGCAGCGTCACCCTCACCAGACTGATCGATGCCGAGCAAGTCCTCGAACGCCTCGGGACGATCGCCACCCGGTGCCAAATCGAGAACCCGCAATTAATGTAAGGCCGAACATATTGCAATCGGTTCTAACACTCCGCACACTTCTTTCGATTTGAAATTCAAAAAGGCGATCGGCAATTTTGATCGCCTTTTTGGCTATTTTATGGCTTTGCAAAGCTCGCGAAATATTACGTCCGCTAGTTTTCGAGCCGTGGCATTGCGAGCGCCAGCTAGCTGGCTGCCACGCTTTTTTACCCCATTAGCCTCAAAAGCTCGACCAACAAAATATTCCCTAAGCTCGATCTGAACGCTCGTGTAATTTCGGCCTTTGAGCTTTTGAGGCTCAATGCGGGAATGCACGTAAGTCCACAAGGTTGATCGGGTGTTTGCACATCCCGTCCAGTTTCCGCCGCCTCCGCCAGCTTTGTTTTTGCCGCTAGACCTCTCAACCTTTCCCATGCCACAAGCTTGACGAAATCGCCGTAGAGCTCTTTTCTTTGGCAGGCACAAAAAATCTTCAAGCGGATAAATGCGGCATAAAATCCACCCCCTTTCTCTGTAGCCCATGTCGAAAAGGTCAAAGGCTTGGTGGTATCGGGCAAACCGATCGTCGTTGGTCAACAGATCGATAAGCTGATGCTCCAGCCCCGCCTCAATATCGTGAAAATCACAAACAGACGCGGCGAGTTGACGAGTCAAATCCGTCGGGCTTGCCTTCCCAAGGTCAACTTCTCGTTGCAGGTGATTGTCGAACCTCGACAAAACTTGCCGCTTCAAAAAGTCGCGGCGGTTGGCAAGCCAACCCCAAAATGCAGGAGGGCAACCGATTCTTAAAAATCCGTTGTGACGCTGGCTTTTAACCTTAGCTCGCGCGGGGTATTCTAAAGCCAGTCGCCCCTTAAGGGTGTTGATGCAAGCAGTTTGCTTGCGTGTCACTCCTTTGATTTCCAGCAAGCAGCGCCTAATTTTTTTCACTTGGGGATCTAGTTCTTTAACCCAAAACCTGCGATCGTAAGTTTCCAGATAGTGCTGTCGGTACAACTGGCACATAATCAGGGCATCAAACCTGTCATCCTTGTTATCGCTTCCGCCCAGCGCGCGGCGAACCGATCTAGTCATTCCTTGATCCGCTACAAGCGTGGTAATTCCAGATTTTTGCAGTTGCTCGCGCCAAAAATAAGAATAAGTACCCGTTCCTTCGAGAATTGCAACTTTTGCGCTACAGCCAACAATACGCTCTATAAAACTGTGAACTTCGCTAGTTTTATACGTAGCATGAACTTCTTTAAATGCTGGCGATAAATAGAAATCTCTTAGCCCGACTTTAGGAAAATCGTCAACATTAAGAAACACTGCATCTATACGATCTGCTGATACGTCAATTCCAACTATTATCATGTTTAAAACTCTTACATAACCCACGAATCTCCCAGGGGTGATTAACCCATTTCCGCACAAGGGCTTAGGAGTTTTTAGCGCGCGGCGAGGTTGGAATTCGCCGCGCGATCGCATCTGTTTTCGTTCCCACGAATGTTAAGGGTTGCTGTGTGACGACCCACATCGATACTAAAGAACTAAGGCTAGCACGGAGGTTGCGACCCTTTCCCGCGACTCTCCCCTTTTTAAGGGGGGAAAGTTTCGATCGCCGAGTCACGCGACCATCATCAGGCGGTTATCGCTTGCACCCCTTTTTGTGGTTCCAAGAAATAATGCTGAAACCG
>NZ_JAUBUN010000027.1:66998-109038 GCF_036702665.1 Microcoleus sp. Aus8_D2 | reverse complement strand
GGGAATCGGGAATCGGGAATCGGGAATCGGGAATCGGGAATCGGGAATCGGGAATCGGGAATCGGGAATCGGGAATCACCCGCATAGCGCGCAAGTCCCCTAAAATTTAAAATCTAAAATCTAAAATCTAAAATCGGATGAGTGATTTTGTGTCAGCAGATGCCGCGTCTAATTCGGGGAGTTCACCCAGTACCAATAACGAACAGCAAACCGCTGCTGTTTCAACAATGGCGGGCGATCGCCCAAATCCAGATCCGGGAACGCCCGCCGCTGGGGAAGCGCCTTTGAGGCTCGTAGAAACGGCATTTTTGGCAAGTACCGCTAGCTTGATTTGGCTGATCAATTATTACTTTCCGCTGGGGCCTTTGCTGCGCGTTTTTTTCCCGGTGCCCATTGCCCTAGTTTACCTGCGCTGGGGCAACAGAGCTGCTTGGATGTCAGCTTTGGTTTCTGGTTTGCTGCTGTCGGTACTCATGGGCCCGACGCGGAGCATTTTATACGTGATTCCTTTTGGAGTTATGGGAGTTGCGCTGGGAGGACTTTGGCGGCGCAAAGCAAGTTGGTCTGTCTCTATTAGTGTGGGCGCGGTAATTGGTGCTGTCGGCTTCTTTTTTAAGTTTTGGCTGCTGTCGGCTTTGGTGGGTCAAGATCTCTGGGTTTATGTAACAGCCCAGGTAACAGAGATTGTGGAATGGGTGTTTGTGAAGCTGGGCTGGCTGAGCGTGCCAAGTTTGAGTACAATTGGGGCGATCGCCGCTGGGATGATTTTGGTTAACAATATTGTCTATTTATTTGTAGTGCATTTAGTAGCTTTGTTGCTGCTCGATCGTTTGGGAAATCCGATTCCGCGGCCACCGCGCTGGGTGCAAGTTTTAATAGATTATGAAGAGTAATTATTGGGCATGGGGCATCGGGCATGGGGCATGGGGCATGGGGCATCGGGCATCGAGAATTGGGCATGGGGCATGGGGCATCGGGCATTGCTAATTGCTAATTGCTACTAAATAACTAATGACTAATAACTAATGACTAATAGACCTCTCCTGAAAAGCAAGTCTTGAACAGGCAGGATGCCTGTTCCACAATAATTATTGCAGATATCTAATGACTAATGACTAATGACTAATGACTAATGACTACTGACTAATGACTACTGACTAATGACTAATGACTAATGACTAATGACTACTGACTAATGACTAATGACTAATGACTAATGACTAATGACTAATGACTACTGACTACTGACTAATGACTAATTTATGATTGGTATTTATACAGAAATTGAACAGGGCCAGCGGTGGCTCGATCGCCATCGGGGACAAAAACCGATATTTGCGTGCGTGTTAGGATTCACGGCTACTGGCTTAATTCCAGGGATTTCAGCAGCAGGAGCAACCCCGCGCGATCGACAATTTACTTGTTTGGCCGATGCAGAATTTTTGTATAACGGCCCCCAAGCGTCGCCGCAGTATCCCTTGCCGCCCTTAGAAGCCGGAGCCTCGCCGGTACTGATATCTCGCGCTGTAGTCGAAGCTTTGGAAATTCCCCTTTACCTGTTTAATGCAGGTTTACCGCTGCCGCCTCCGGTACCTGCAATTGATTTGGGCGGTACTGCGGCAAAGTGTCTTACTTCTGGGAATGCTTTAGAACTCGAAACAGTCAAACATTTGCTGGAACAAGGGTTAATTTGGGGAGCTAAATTGGCCGCCCAAACTAATGGCAGTTATTTAATTTTAGGGGAGTGCGTAGTTGGTGGCACGACTACTGCTTTGGGCGTGTTAATGGGTTTGGGAATTGCAGCAGCGGGCAAGGTTAATAGTTCTCACCCTACCTGCAATCATACTCAAAAATTGGCTGCGGTGACAGCGGGACTCAATAATGCTGAGTGGGAAATTGGCGGACAAAACAGCACTCCCCTGGAATTGGTGGCGGCGGTGGGCGATCCGATGCAAATAGCGGTGGCGGGAATGGCGATCGCCGCGAGTCGGACTTGCGGGGTGCTTCTGGCTGGCGGCACGCAAATGCTGGCAGTATACGCTTTGATGCAAGCGATCGCCCGCGAATATGCTCTGTTATGGCGTCCCGAACAAGTCGCGGTGGGGACTACGCGCTGGGTGGCCGAAGACCCTACAGGGGACACCGTAGGACTCGCGTCAGATATCGGCACTGTGCCTCTGTTGGCTGCACAGCTAAGTTTTGCGGGTTCTCGTTACCCGCAACTGCAAGCTTACGATCGCGGGTATGTTAAGGAGGGTGTCGGTGCGGGTGCGTGTGCGATCGCCAGCGGCTTGACAGCAAATTGGACTCCAACTCAACTCCTGCAAGCTGTTGAAGCCTTAGCCTCGCGGTGCGAAAGTGAACATTAAAACCGGGTTTTTCGTTTTCTGTGCGTCCCGGAATGTGAGGAATTAAATTTGAAAAATTCAGATGTGCGATCGAGCTGCGAACCTGGTTGTGCTGCTCAACTAGCTTCGTTTGGGCTGAATAATTATATCATTTTCTGTAGCATTTCTGCTGGCAAATTTACACAATCTTCAACACAATATCTCGCTTTGATGCAGTATTCCTACTGCTAATTGCGCGAGACCAAAAAACTCTCTGGAATGACTGTATAAGTAGACGAGCCGAAATCAACGCAACTTGTATTTTTTTTCTTGATTAATGCCCGATCGCCGGGAGCAATATTTAATTAGAGCCGCCTACCTGTTGAGAGTGCATTCTTTTGGCGAGCAACTGTTCTTCTAAGGCCGCAATTCGATTATAAGCCGCTGTTAGCTGAGCTGTGAGGCGCTGGATTTGAAGTTCTGCGCTCAGCTCTTTTTCCAGGCTTTGAGAATTCTTGTCGAAGTAGCTGTCATCTAACAGTATGTCCTTGTGTTCTAGCAGCCCGTCGAGACGGCTGTAGCTTTGATAGGGCGAGGTTTTGTGATTCTCTACCGTTCCAGAACGGTCGTTTATGTGCTGCTGGGCCAGCTTCGTCTCCTTAGCGGACTCCAATAACTTTTCATTGAGGTTTTCTATGAGTTTGTACAGGGCATCGACTTGTTGGGTCAATACTGTAACTTGCTGGCGGAGCGCTTCCATACAATCATCCTCGGGATAGTAACTTATATCTTTACATATAAGAGAAATCTTTACATAACTGGGATTTATCACTAAATTATTTAATTTTTGAGGTAATTGTTGTGTTCCCAATCCTGACGGTAGATTTAGGGACTCTTGTCGATTTTCGCATGGGAGATTTTCCATTTTTCGATTTGAGATATGTCTGGACGCAGAAACCTGGTTCTTTAAGCCTCATACTTCCCGATCAGCTTGAATAAGAGTTAAAAAACCTAGTTTCTGAGAGTAGGAGCGCCCAGCGTCCTGTTATATTGACTTTGCAGTCGATTTTCCATTTTTCGATTTGAGATTTTACAGAGTTTTGGACGCAGAAACCGGGTTTTTGAGTTATTAAGCTGTCGCGGATTTAAAAGGATTTTTTCACTTCGGTTGTGGAAAAAGCGTCATCTAATGGCAGAGTGCAGCCCGATCGCTATGGCGTTATATTAAAAAATGTAACACAGATACAGGCGATCGCCCGCAAAGACAGGCGAAACAGGCTAAAAGGAACTTTTCGCAGAAAAATCAGGCGTTAAGTTGACCCGTTGTCGGCATCCGCAAGCTCGATCGACAACGCAGAAGGTAGAATGACAGCAAAACAGACTCCGATCGCACCAGAACCGAGTACAATGGCTTTGTGTTTGAAAAAGAAATAAGACAATTCGGCGCCAACTACCGGACTCGACAAACAATTATTTGCCGGGCCGCAGAACACAAAACATCGGTCAATAATTAGAAAAGCGGATTCACAGGTGAAACGAAGGTCTTTGCTATTGGGGGCGGCCACCCTAACTTTAAGTCAATTGGCGGCAGGGTGCGACTCGAAACCCACTCTCAAAATTCGATCGCTCAAAAACGGTATTCCGGCGCAACTGGTAAGCAAATTTAGCCGCGATGTACAACCGTCTCCGCTTTTGCAGGTAACGCAAGAAGCCCAATTAAAAGAATTATTTGCCATTTTGCAGGAGTGGAAACGGACACCGTTCGCCAAAAATCAAGCTGACTTGGTGATGTTGGGAGATTATTGGCTGACTTTGGCAATTCGGCAAAAATTGATTCAGCCGATCGATCCTGCTAAATTTACTAATTGGTCGAAATTGCCCGAAAGATGGCAAAAACTCGTCAGACGCAACGCTGACGGTCAATTAGACCCTAAAGGTAAAGTTTGGGCTGCACCTTACCGCTGGGGAAGTACGGTAATTGCCTATCGAATTGACAAATTTAAGGCTTTGGGGTGGACTCCGACAGATTGGAGTGACTTGTGGAAGGCCGAATTGCGCGATCGAATTTCGCTACCGGATAGTGCGAGAGAAGTTATCGGTTTAACATTAAAAAAACTCGGAAAATCTTACAATACCCAGCAATTAGATAAAGTTCCCAACCTCAAAAAAGAACTCGCCAACCTGCACGCGCAAGCTAAGCTTTACAGTTCCGATTCTTACTTGCAACCGTTAATTTTAGGCGATACTTGGTTGGCCGTAGGTTCCTCGGGCGACGTACTGCCGCTGTTGCAAACTCAAAGCGATATAGCTGTAGTAATTCCTGCTTCGGGAACTGCACTTTGGACGGATTTGTGGGTACAGCCAGCATCAGGAAAGCCAGTTTCGTTAGGGGAAAAATGGATTAATTTTTGCTTGCAGCCTCAGATTGCGCCTCAATTATCTTTGCTGGCTAAGGCTAGTTCGCCGATAATTGTCGGGATGAAACCGGAGGATTTGCCGGCCGATGTGCGCAGTAATTCTGTGTTGTTACCGGATGCTAAGATTCTTGCTGCTAGCGACTTTCTGCTGCCTTTCGGGGAGGCGGGGATTGCCCAATATCGATCGCTCTGGCAAGAAATTCGGCAAGTAGTGCACAGTTAAAATGTAGGGTGCGTCAGTCACCAACCCACAAGCGCCGATAAAATCATCAAAACTGACGCACCTTTGTTGTAGCTGTAGGGTGCGTCAGTCACCAACCCACAAGCGCCGATAAAATCATCAAAACTGACGCACCTTTCACCGTAGGGTGCGTCAGTCACCAACCCACAAACGCCGATAAAATCATCAAAACTGACGCACTCCTGACAAAGAAACCGGGTTTTTACCGTTACTGCGGACTACAGCGAAGGATTTTCGTAAAAAACCCGGTTTCTGGCCCCCGCGGTAATTCCTAAATCATCAAAACTGACGCACCTTAGTTGTAGCTGTCAGGTGCGTCAGCTCTTAAATTCTCAACACTTCAAAAAATCACTCTAACTGACGCACCCTACTACTGGGAAGTATTGGTCTTTTGATTTTAAGAACAATCGTAATTATAAATCACCTGAGAAAAATCTAATTTTTCCAAATCCTCAGCGCGAATCAAAAAATTGCCTACTCCACCATCACCCCAACAAAATTCATCATCACTAATCATGTGTAAAAGTACAACTTTATGGTCTTGGTATTGCGGACTGTACTCACGAGGGTCAGTTTGCGTAAAGTAGCCGTATCCCCCTATTTTATGGTGAATCTCGTATAAATTAGCATAATACCAATCAAATAATTTGTAATTATCTGCATTCATTACCTCAAATAATTGTTTAAGTTTTTGTTCGTCAAAAATATTATTCAATTGATAGTCTTCTGGGCAAACCCACTCATTGTCAAGACTAAACTGTAAAGCCAAACATTCTTGAGTATTATTCACATCTTGGTGCTTTAAAGGTGAATAATAATGTTCAAAAATATGCTCACTCAAAGGATTATCTGTTGGACAACTCTTTTCGTCAACAAATTGCAATGCACTAAATTTTTGATTGTTTAAAGTTGAAGAGTTCTCATTGATATCTAACAAAAAAGCAAAATCTGCTTGACAATTATTTATGTCAAGTTCTAAAAAATACAATACTTTGAATTTTTTTTGATTGTCCAACTTCTCTAGATCCATCCCATAACTATCAGGATTGTTACTAATATAAAACTGCAAAATTCCTTGTTTGGGAAAAGGCGCTAAATATGGCACTTGGGAAAAGATTTCCTCAAAATTGAGTTGTGCCAAAAGGTGCATATATTTTCCCTCACTATCTTTGGGAAACTCGTAACCTTGCGGCAAGTAAGGCACTCCGCCAAATTTGCTTGACCAGAAATCAGTAGCCTTTCGTTCGTAAGTGATTTTAATAACAGGCTGTTCTGAACTTTCAATTTCTTGGCGAAAAGGTTCTAATTCAGCAGGAAGCTCAAGGGTTGTTTTCATTATTTTTTTAGGGAATAAGAAGCCACATTTTATTAGCTTAAATGTAAGGTGCGTCAGCTCTTGATTTATCGATGATCCTGAAAATAACTCGCGGCCGGGGCACCCTACTAAAATCCTTTGATTTTGCCTCGGAGACCGGGATTTGACAGAGATTCTAAGTCTATTTTACAGCTTTGCCGATCGCCCTTACACGCATAAACCGCCAAAGCCGTCCCCTGACGGTTGCAAACTTGCAGGTTGTAACCGTACTCGCTGGAAGCAGTACCGAAGCGGTTGACAAACTGATAGCGCTCCATATAATCCAGCAAACTCCACAGTTGGCGGTTGACGATGACGATAACCCATGTGTTGCTGCGATCGACAAACCAGCGATCGAGCAATTTGCCGCCAAACTGTTTTTGAGCTAGCCACAGACTCGGCGTGCTCTTTTCGGTTTGCGAAAGCGGTGGCGATGGAAAATTGGCAGGGTCTCCACTCGGGCAGACTGGCTGTTGGGAGAAGGCCACAGATTGTCCCCAGAGCAAGGTTGTGATGCAGGTAGAACTGGCAATTAGGAACAAAAATAAACTTTTTGTCAAAATGCTAGGTCTGCGCCGGAAAACTTGATTTTTGTGGCTAAATTTGTGGTGATTCATCATATTATTTTAGATTGGCGATCGGGACTTACACAAAACCTCTATATTGCAATACGCTTCTCAGAAGAAGAGTGGGCGGTTTACTCGTTACTAGGCTGGAGCCTAGTAACGCAGATCCGGAGGCTCTGCCTCCATGTTTCCAAGCGAGGCAGAGCCTCTAGATTTAGGTTCCCAGGCGCTTTGCCTGGGAACCTGTTAAAATCGGTTCGATCGTTCGGACTTTAGTCCTCTGGGATTTTTTGCGGACTGAAATCCTCACTACGAACCTGTAAAATCGGTTTGTAGTGAGGACTTTAGTCCTCTGAAATTTTTTGCGGACTGAAGTCCGAACGATCGAACTTGGGATTTTTTGCGGACTGAAGTCCGAACGATCGAACCTGTAAAATCGGTTTGATCGTTCGGACTTTAGTCCTTGGGATTTTTTGCGGACTGAAGTCCGAACGATCGAACCTATAAAATTATTGAAATTCCGATCGCTTAAACAACGAAGCAGGCAGAAAAGCCGTAAAAGTAGAACCACAATCTAACTGGCTGGTAACTTCAATATCGCCGCCCATCATCTGACAAAAACGCTGGCTGATAGTCAATCCCAAACCAGTGCCGCCGTACTTGCGAGTTGTTGAATTGTCTGCTTGAGTGAAAGGTTGGAACAGTCGCTCTTGCTGCTCTTTTGTCATGCCGATGCCTGTGTCCGTCACTCTAAAAACTAAATATTCCGAATCCAAAATCAACATTTGCACAACTCGCGGTTGATATTTATTTTTTAATTCTTCGCTGGTAATTCTTTCGACAGTAAGTACGATCGCCCCATTCGCCGAAAACTTAGCAGCATTGCTCAGCAAATTCAGCACGATCTGCCGTACTTTCATCAAATCGCCGTGCATGGCACCGATATTCTTGGCACTCAATACTTGCAAGGTATTGGTGTTTTTATCCATTAGCGGTTTGATAGTTGTCGCCACCTCCTCGATTAAGCCGCCAACATCGAAGCTTTCGAGATAAATCTCCATCTTGTCAGCTTCAATTTTGGAAATGTCCAGAATGTCGTCAATCAGTTGCAGCAAGTGTTTCCCAGCAGTGCGAATTTTCCCTAAATCCGAGACTACCTCTAAGTTGCCCAACTCTTCGGCATCTTCCACCAACATATCGCTGTAGCCGATAATTGCGTTTAGGGGAGTGCGCAACTCGTGGCTCATGTTTGCCAGAAAAGCACTCTTGGCGCGGTTGGCGAGTTCTGCCGCTTCTGTGGCCAACTGCCACGCTTCCTCGGCGTTTTTGCGCTCGGTGATATCCCTGAGCGTGGCCACCACCGCTTCCACGCTGCCGTCTGTCGCACACACCGGGCTGAGAATGTATTCGTAGTCGCGGGTTCCCCAGCTTGCGGTAGGGATGATTACTTCGCCTTTCTTGGGCTCGGCTGTGGCAAATACGGCGCTGCACTCGTCCTCAACCCGCTGTACAATTTTTGGCGACCAGTCTAATTCCCGCCAGGTTTTGCTAATCATTTCTCTGGGGTTCATGCCGCAGGCTTGAGCGGCGGTGCGGCTGACGTAAGTGTATTTTCCGAATCGATCGACTAGAAAAATTAGGTCGAGGGAAGCGCCCAGAATGCCGTCAAGTGTTCTGGCGTGTCGGGCTACCTGAGCCGTCATTTGTCTGACGGTGATGGCGCCGCGAGCTCTAGCCGCCAGTTCAAACTGCAAGAGTTCGTTGGCTTGTTTGAGAAATAGGGTGCGGTGTTCGACTTCTATTTCTAGTTCTGCTTTAGCTTTTTCTAGGGTGATCTCGGCAAGTTTGCGATCGCTCACATCTGTAGAAATTGTACCGACTGCATAAGCTGTACCTTCACAGTTGCAGAGGGGAAATTTCAGAGAAATATAAGTGTGCGGGCCGTCGTCTTGAGGGATGACTTCTTCGATGCTTAGAGGCGAGCAGGTTTCGATAACTTTCAGGTCGTTTTCTCGCAAGGCTGCTGCTTTGTCTTCGGGAAAAATATCGCCGTCGGTTTTACCAGTTATTTGTTCTTTTGCCCTATGGAACAAATTGTCAAAATGGCTGTTTGTGAGCAGGTATTTTCCCTCAACATCTTTGATGTGAATCATGGCTGTGGAGTTGTCTAAAATCGCTTGTAGCAGTGCTTCACTCTGGCGGAGGGCTGTTTGAGCATTTTGGCGTTCGAGTATTTCTTGCTGCAATTGCAAGTGGAAGCGATTTAAGTCTTGCCAAGCTTCCTGGACTTGATTTAAGGCGATCGAGCTTTTTGCTGGTTCTGTATTTGTCGGCTGTGGGTGGTTTGAGCCTGAGTTGGCAGCCAATTCTAGGGTTGGGACAGTTAGCGAGATTTCGGGATTTGTGATTGGCGCGCGATCGCCCGCACAATTTCCATACTCAAAATCCATCGCTAATTGACTGTCTAAATTCCGTTGTTTCGGGAATAAACCGGGGAGTTCGCCCAAATTCAAATTTTCCGATAAATTGTCATTCGTGCGATCCTCTTCGTTGGCAACGCTTACGCACTTCCCGGATTGCTGCTGCGCGAAGGCGGTGGAATTAGATGCCCAATTCCCGTCTGCTGTTGATAAATCTGAGTTAGGGAGTTTGGCATTCCGGCGGGTGGCTGCAACTGCCAAAGCGAGGTGGGCGGCGGCAACCGCAGCCGCAGACAGTCCCAGCAGCCAATTGTTTACCCACCAGGTTTGGGAGGTTTTGGGGATACCATTCACTAAAATTGCTGCGGGTTTCCCGGCTAAATTGGGCAGGGATTGGGCAGCTACTGCATGAGTTTGACTGCCTATTTGTACCTGTGCGACGACTGGTTTGCCGTCGGCGGCGAGTGCAGATTTCAGCAGCGATTTGTCTGCCAGCAAGTCGGGCAACTGTTGGTTTTTTGTCAATGTTTGCGAACTTGCCAATACAAATTTGCCCTCACCTTGCGGTGCGTAGATAGCGCGATATCCGCCGCCTTGTAAATTGACGGTTTCGCTGCTAGCAACTGCCGGCGTTTGGCTGAAAATTTTTCCTAACACTAACACTGCGATCGCTGTCTGAGTTTTTGGATCTTTTACGGGAATTGCTGTGTAGCGGACGAGGAAGCTGCCGTCGCCCGGGAATGGCTCTAAAGATCCCAATTGTTTGGAAAATTCTGATTTAGCAATAATTTTGCTGGCGGTTATTGGCTGTTGGGCAGCGAATACTCGATGGACTATTTTTTTTATGTTAAAACTTTTTTCCGTGTGGTTGGGGTTGACACTAACCACAATCTGCCCGTTTTTTCCAACTAAGGCAGCACTGTCTATTTCCCCTGTTTTGACTTGATTTTCCAGAATTTCATTGACAGATTTTCGCAACTTTGATATATTATTACCGCTGTTGTAATCTGAGGCTATTTTGGCGATCGTTTTGCTGTCAGAAGAGTTTTGCAAACGATCGGCAGCGCGATCGAGTTGGATATTGTAGTTACTTTCGCTCAGGCTCAGTTCAGATTTAGCTTGATTTTGCAGTTCGCTGCTTCCCACTGCCGGTGTTAGCCAAAGTGCTGCTCCCGCAAGTCCCACTGGCAAGATTGTTTGTAAAGCCAGCAGTCCAATTAGCTGTTTTCTGGTAAGAGATAAGTTGTAGGTACACGGCCTGAAAGCTGCTTTCAATCTTCTTTCGGAAGTCGCAACTTTATTTGGCTGCGGACAATTTGGCTGGCTGTCGTTTAACTGAGTTTGAGCCATAGTAGTAGATGCTGAATCGGTGGTAGATGACTGGCGATAAATTAATCTGGAATTATCAAGTTGAGATTTGAGATTTTAGATTGAGTTGTGTTAATCACTCATCACAAATTATTTGCTCTCACCGGGGCCAACAAAGCAAGAAAATGAGTGGGGTATTTTCAGAGAAATCGAGTTTCTGGCTGTGCAACCAGATTTGTTATTTAGTTGTTTTCACCTATGCTACTGGCTGCTATTTAAAGTTTGTTGAGAGCAGACAGGGGAGCATCTCACGAGAGAGCTTTCACACGCGAGTTCGAGAATCTTGCTCCCAGCCAGAAATATATAGGCAAGCGAGAATCTCGTGAGGACTCCTAAAAAACGCTTTTTACTCTCTCGTGAGATGCTTCAGCAGACAGTCCCGAAGCTAGGTAGTTTTTCGATCGACTACCGAGTAAATTCACTTAGAAAAAGTTTAACGTAATTATTGGAGCGCGTAGATAGGCACGGGTAGCCCTTTTGGCTGCTTCAGCTTGGTTTCAATCCCACAGCCGCCTCCCCGCTTTGCCGCCCAGTCGCTGGTGAGTATCTTTGAGCAAAGTTGGGATGTCCAACTCTTCGGGACACCTCGGTAAACATTCGCCGCAATCGGTGCAGCGGTTGCCTTTGCTGCCTGGAAACCAATGTCCGGCATTTTCAAACATCGCATAGCGGTATTTGCCAAAGTCAGTCATGTCGCACCCGACGGCAAGATTGCGCAGCCGCAATACTTCCGGAATGTTGATATTTTCCGGGCAAGGCAAACAAGCATAGCACTGGCTGCATTTGTCGGTTTTCAAACGATCGGCAATCACCGATTCTAGCCTCACAAACGCAGCGATTTCGGCGTTGGTGAGGGGAAAGTCGCGATCGGCATATTTCAGAGGTTGCTCTAATTCTGTCGCATTTGCAGCCCCCACACTCAAAGTCCCAATTCTAGTATCGCTCAGTAAAAACCGATAGTTCAACTCTAAAGGCGAGAAAGGCGAGCACAATTGTGCCAGAGTTTCCGGGGGCGTGTAGAGTTGCCCTCCTTTGTCTGCCGGGGAAATGATAAAAACGCCCATATCTTTGTCTTTGGCGAGTTCAATTGCCGGGGCGTTGCGCTGAAAAAAATAGTAATAATGCAGATTGACAAATTCAAATAAATCTGTATTTATAGCAGCCAAAATCAGATCCACAGGCCCGTGAGTGGAAAAACCGACGTGCCGAATTCTGCCATCAGCCAAGGCTTTGCGTACAGATTCCATGCAGCCTGTGGGCGATCGCACCCAAGCCAAATGTTCCCAAGTATTCAAACCGTGAATTGCCAGACAATCGATATAGTCTAAATTCAGGCGTTTGAGAGATGAGTCAATGCAGCGTTCCATTGCAGCAGCATCGTCCGTTGGGGAGATTTTCGTGGTGACGTGGAAGCGCGATCGAGCGACAGACAAACCAGCTTCGAGGGCCGCACCGAGATATTCCTCGCTGCAACCGTAACCCGCAGCCGTTTCCAGGTGATTGATTCCCTGAGACAGGGCCTGTTGTACAGTCTGACAGGCAATTTCCTCAGAAGCCAAATAGCGCATGGTTCCCAAGGAAAATACGGACAGGTACAACTCCGTTTTGCCAAACCGTCGATAGCGCATAAATGTTAGGAAGTTTCGCCCTGGCCCAAGCCACTTCTCTTGATCAAATCCTCTGGACGGAGGTTTGAGATAAATTCCCGAAAGGCCCGGCGTTCGGCCTCATCAGCATCTCGATCGACCGGTATGGAAGCATCGGCGACGACTTCTTCCATCACCCAGATGGGGCTATTCGTGCGCAGGGCTAGGGCGATCGCGTCGCTGGGACGGGCATCGATCTCTTTTTTCACTTCACCCTGACGGACAATCAGCACGGCATAGAACGTGTTATCTTGCAGCGAGTGAATCACTATCCGCTCCAAGGTTAGGCTCCAGGCCTCTAGGAAATTGACCATCAAATCGTGAGTTAAAGGTCGAGGAGGCTTGTGGCCTTCTAAAGCGCTAATAATAGCCTTTGCCTGCTCCTGACCGATATAAATAGGCAAAGCGCGGCGCTCAGTAGCGTCTCTCAATAGGACAATAGGGCTGCGCGTGGCTGCATCTAAGGCAATTCCAGCGACTTTCATTTCAATCATTCGATCGGCCTCATAGAATTAAGACACTGCAAGGCGTTGACACTCCCCAGCCTAAAGGCGTGGGGATTCTTGCTTCGCAGGGATTCCAATGAATTTACCCTCAGCAAGCATCTTGACCGTATACCCTACGGCTGCAAGTCCTCGTTGGAGAACTATTTGTGCGGCGGCAACATCTCTGTCAGTTGTATATCCGCAATTTGAGCAATTATGAGTGCGTTCTGATAGTTCTTTTTTACCTGTTTCTGTACCGCAATTCGGACAAATTTGACTGGTTTTCCTAGCGTCTACTTTCTGGAAATAAACCCCGCGCTTAAAGCAGGCTTGCTCCAAAATGTTGAGAAATTGACCAAAACTAGCATCTAAACAATGCTTGCCCAGCATTCCTCTCGACAATCCTATCAGATTTAAATCTTCGACAAACACCATTCCTGCATCATCGCATATCTGATGTGATAGCTTGCGATGCCAGTCTTTACGGCAGTTAGCCACGTACTCGTGCAGCAATGCTACTTTTTCATGAGCTTTTTTCCAATTATTTGAGCCTATACGCTTTCTACTGACACGTTTTTGCAGCAATTTAAGCTTGCGTTCTGCATCATGAAAAAACCTATGACGCTTGATTAAAAGCCCGTTAGAAGTTGCAATAAAATTACTTAATCCGACATCTATTCCGACTGGATTCCCGTGAGGAATAATATCCGGAATAGAGACATCCCATTGAACGGTTAGCATTACATACCAGCCCGATACACGCCTAACTACACGCGCCTGTTTGACAATTCCGCCATCTGGAATTGGGCGAGATAGACGGAACCTTACCCAACCAATTACAGGTAATTTAATACAGTTACTTACAACAGGCATCACTCCCATTTGGGGAAATACAAATGACCTCATTGCTCCCTTTTTTTTTAACCGAGGGAACCCATGATTTTGCTCCCACATACTAACAAATGCTTTCTCAAGTCGGCGCAATATTTGTTGTAATACTTGAGCATTAATTTGTTGCAGTGACGTGCTGGTTTTTCTGTATGCAGTTAGTCCCTTACACTGCGTCGCGTATGTTGGTCTAAGTTTGTCGGCCGGGATAATATACTCAGAGCGAATAGAGCAAGCGTTAATTTGACAGCTACGAGACTTGAACCAATCTTTGCGCTCTGACAATGCATAATTATACACGCGACGGCAAAGTTCAAGCCAATCTTCAAAAATTGCCACTTGCGCTGTTGTTGGTTTTAATTTGTACTCGAATGTTAAATTCAACACCTGCTTACCTCCTCGCTACATGATTGCAAAGGTTCTACAAAACGTCAAGGCTTTAGTAGGACTAATTAAAGTCGTCCTAAAAGGCGATGTGCTGAGCGGAGTCGAAGTAACAAGGCCCTAACCCCAAAATTTCCGGTAGAAAACTTGGACATAAAGATCGCCTAAATCCAGTATGACTCGATCTGCGCCTGAATCTGCAACCGATCGGGTATTGTCGATTTTCGATTTTCGATTTTCGATTGACAAAAGGGTTAGAGGGGACGGCAAAAGCTCCTGCGTCTGGTTTCTGACTGTGGTTTGATGTAAGTAAGCGATCGACTACGAAAAAATAACTATGTTTACAGGACTAATTCAATCTCTCGGAAAGCTGAAGTCGCTAGGCAACGATTACTTCCAAATTTCCTGCACCTCAAGCAACTCCTACCAGATTTTACAAGATTTAGCCATTGGCGACAGCGTAGCAGTAGATGGAGTTTGTTTGACGGTAGTAGAAGTTCTACCCCAAGGTTTTGTCGCCATCGCTTCCCCGGAAACCCTGCGCCGCACTACTTTGGGAGCATTTCCCGATGCTTGGGTAAACCTAGAAAGTTCCCTGCGCGCCGGTAGCAAATTGGGCGGACATTTTGTGACGGGGCACGTAGATGCGATCGGCACTTTAGCGACATCCACCCAAACCGCCAACGCTTGGGAGATGAGGTTTACAGCCCCACCAACAGCCAATGCAGCATGGCAGCGTCAAATCGCACCATACATCGTTTCCAAGGGCAGCATCGCCGTCAACGGCATCAGCCTCACCGTAGCAGATTGCGATGCTGACGGAAATTGGTTTGAAGTAGCCGTAATTCCCCACAGTTTTTCCGAGACAAACCTCAGCTATTTACAGCCGGGAAGTTTAGTTAATTTAGAAGCAGATATACTCGGCAAATATGTAGCCAAATTTCTCCGCAGCGGCTCAAAACAGCATCCCGAACCCTGGGAAGAAACCCCCGCCATCAACAGTTTAGGAACAATTACACCTGAATTCTTAGCAGAACACGGATTTGTGTAATCTTCGGGCGCACATCGCGCGCCTTCGGAAACAACAATATTTGTAGGGTATGTCGCCTGCGATCGATCCCTCGCATTCAATGGGAGTATCTCATGGCGACGCACCTTACACAATGCGCGCCTTCCTAAACAATAATATTTGTAGGGTGTGTCGCCTGGGATAAATCCCTGACATTCAAGCGACTTTTCGAGTAGCGACGCACCTGACACGAACAATATTTGTAGGGTGTGTCGCCTGGGATAAATCCCTGACATTCAAGCGACTTTTCGAGTAGCGACGCACCCGAGACGAACAATATTTGTAGGGTGTGTCGCCTGCGATAAATCCCTGGCATTCAAGCGACTTTCGAGTAGCGACGCACCCGAGACGATAGTTCGTACTTCTCTGGTGCGTCAGCCACGAATTATGCAATCAATCGTTGACTGCTCAAAGCTGACGCACCCTACAAACTGACGCACCCTACAAACTTTTCTAGTAGCGACGCACCTGACACGATAGTTCGTACTTCTCGGGTGCGTCAGCCACAAATTATGCAATCAATCGTTGACTGCTCAAAGCTGACACACCCTACAAACTAAAATCTCAAATATAAAATCAACATAACTATTAAAACTGACGCCCCCTATCAACAAACTCTTTCTCAACAAAAACATTTTTATCCCAAAACAACCCCGCCGCAATTCCCGCCTGAGAAACCAAAAACAAAGCAGCAATTAATAGCTTTTGAATACCCGATCCCTGGGAAAATGGATAAGTTAGCAAATTCAGATAAAATGACGGATGTTGCCGTTTCCCCTTAGCCCCACTTTTCGAGATAATTTCACCAAACAAAAAAGCACCTCTACCGTAATTGAATTGCTGCCGCCAAAATTTGCGCAGAGTTAGTGCGTGGGAATGATAGACTGTCACTTCGGGAGCATAAACCGCGCGGCCTCCCAAATTGAGCCAGCGAAAGCAAAATTCCCTATCTTCTCCAGCCGCCAGCGGAAAACTCGTGTCAAACCCGCCGATTTTCTCGAAAGCCTCAGCGGGAAGGGCAAAATTGTTAGAAGTGAAAAATTGTGCGCGATCGCCAATAGCATTGTAGTAACTGTAAAGATAATCGATTAGTTGCTGACTAGCAGTAGAATAGATGTTATCCGGCAGCGCGTTGACAGTTCGACCCCCTATTAAGCACTCTGGTGTTTCCACAAATCGCTTTTCCAGATTTTGCAGCCAATCTGCCGCCACAGTGCAGTCATCGTCTGTAAACACTAAAAATTTGCCTGCGGCTGCAAAAGCTCCAGTATTTCGCGCCGTTGCGGGGCCCGAGTTTGGTTGTGTCAGAAGTGTGAGATTTAACCCATTTTGAAAAGGGGAAATGGTACTCTCTACAGATATTTCAGTGCTGTCATTGACGACAATTACTTGAAACTTATCGCGCGGATATTCTAGTTCCACAAAAGACTGAAGACACTGCGCTAATTTTTCGGGGCGATTGTAAGTCGGAACTATAATTGAAAATAGAGTTTTAGCTTGGTTCATGATAACTTATATAGTTTAAATTTTTAAGCGATACAGCACCGACTCAGTATTCAAATCTTTGCCGAAAACTGGTTGCAGCGGGCCCTCGGCACTTGTCAGCCAAGATAAAGTTTTTCTGGTAGCTGCGTCTGTCTCAGTCAGGGGCCCGAATCCTACCATCCTAATTTTATTTTTGTGGAGGTTGTCAATCCATGCCGGAAGTCGATCGGCTCTAAACGGCACATATAAAACTTGTCTGTCCAAATTTCTCCCGTAAAACAGGTAGCTGCGGGAACTTAAAAAGAAGCCGATTCTTTCATCTGGTACTGTATTTTTATCAATATACTCGTAAATGCCGCGATACAGTTCGGCGCGAGCAACATCTCGCTTTTCCCTCGCCACCCAACTAGCACTTACCATCAATGCTATGCAGGCACAAATTATCATTATGTAACTCGACTTTTTCAGGCGGGCGAATATATTTTTCAAGCCGATAAAACTAGGATTGCGTTTAAACAGAATCACAGCCAGCAGCAGTAGTCCCATATAAATTAAGGGATATATTCCTAAATATCGCAAACTGGGAGCTAATATTTTCATCACCAGATTGATGGCTTCTGCGAAATTAGATTTAAACCTGTCAATCAACCAGCTTCCCCAAACGATACTCTTTCCGGTAAAAGAAGCATTTTTAATGAGGTCGAAAATTGTGTTGCTAACAATGCCGGAAATACTGCTAATTAAAACAACTGCCACAATCACTTGCTTGCGAGTTTTGAGCCGAGTTGCTGTCGCTGCGGCTGCAATGCCTAGCAAGCTTAAAAAGGGAAATCCGTATCTGAGATTAAAACCTAATAAAGGGCTGAGTTGACCGATCGAGTCTCCGGCAGTCCCGGAGGTGTAAGGTGTAATTAGATACAGAATTCCGGTGCTGGCGAGAACTACAGTTAAAATGATATTATTTTGATTGATTGTTCTGGTTTTACCTTGGAGCAAAGCCAGAGGTGCTGCTAATACCTGAAGTGCGATCGCCAGAAATGGCAGTTGCAATCTAATGAGGATTTGCAAGCCGAGTGTTTGCCAATGGGAAATATTGCTGGGATTAAATTGAGCTGCTAAAGTGCTTTGCCAAATCTTCAAAAGTGGCGAAGCTGGGGGCGCAGGTATGGTAGGTGTTGGCTGCTGTACGGGAGGTTTTGGCGATGGCGGCGGTAGCGTAGGTTTTGGCGACGCTACGGGAGGTTTTGGCGATGGCGTGATGGTCGGTTTTGGCGACGGTGGCCTAGGTTTTGGCGACGCTACGGGAGGTTTTGGCTGCGGTACGGGAGAGGGTAAGGGAACAGGATCTAAGGGAACTTTAATATCGCGGGAATCGCCGACAGGATAATTGATGTGCAGCAAGTTTCTCGCATACCAAAAACCTCCTAAAAGCAAGCAACAAAGTATGCCGCACAGCAAGACTGGTTTGATTTGGCGAATTCTAAAATTAGCTGGTGTATAATTTTTATTAAGGGCAAATCTTTTAATTTCTAATATTGCTAATCCTCCTACAAGCGAGGCTGCATAGACTATTCCGGTGATTTTTATTCCGGCTAGCATTCCTGCGGCTGCCAAGAATAGGGAGAGTTCAGATTGCGATCGGCTGCTGTGATAGGATAAACCTAGATACAAACCGACGGTAAATATGGCAGCTAGCGGTAAGTCTGGGTGAATGGTGTTAACTTGGTTGAGCATCATCGGTACTGTTAATACTAAAGATGCTGCTGCCATGCTGTTAAATCGGCTGGCTCCAAATTTTACGCTCAATAGATAGACGGCAATTCCCTCAAGTATCCAGGCAATTAACTGGGGAAAAGCTGTGAGAAAGTCTTCTCGGAAGGGGAACACGCACAAAGCAGACAAGATGTGCCAATTGTAGGGATATATTTTGGCTTGCTCTTGTTCAAAGATCCAATTTCCGGCGGCATCTAGTAATGTCAATGAATGGGTTTGATACCATCTGGCAATTACAGGCAGGTGAAACCACAATGAGTCATAATTGGTTGTGGGTTTGGTTGCTAGCGTTTCCCACAGCACAAATCCTGCAAATGCGGTGACACCAATGATTAGGAGTTCGGATTTGCCGAGAGGTTGCTTGAGTTGGGGAATCTGGGATTGTGAGAAGGTAAAAGTTCTGTGGTTTTTGGCATAAATCAGGATTGAGCCGATCGCACAAATCAGAATTTCTGCTATAATGACCGCAGAAAGATTTAGGCGATCGATACTTCCTAAAATCAAGCCGATACAAACTTGTGCAATGCTCCATCCCGTCACAAGTACGAGGAGAAAATGGGGAAATGAATAGTTACTGTTTTCCTTCTGATTCTCGAAGGCCAGAGACAAGTTTAGGGGAATCGGGCCCACTACAATCATCAGAAATAAAATTAATTCCCACAAATGCTGCGCTATTAGCATAAGCTACAATTTACCAATTCTTATGGGTTTTTCCTCGCTACCAGGCTCTTGCTGGTAACGAGAAATCAATCGGATCGGGACTTACTACGCAAAAAGTGGACGCGCTACTTAGAGCGCTCTCGGGAGAGGACTAAAGTCCTCACTACAAACAATCAAATAGGTTTGTAGTGAGGACTTTAGTCCTTATAAAACAATACGCTTGGGTTAAGGCTGATCCCCCCTAACCCCCCTTAAAAAGGGGGGAACAAGAACTCGAGCGAAGTCCCCCTACAACCAGGGGGATGCGAGGGGATCTCCGGGCAAGAAACAGTGTTAACTCAAGCGTATTGCCTTATAAAAAACCTATCTGCTAGCTTGCTTCTGAATTTTGGGTTTGGAGGCTTGCTTATCCTTCGGCGCAGAAGTGTCAGCTTTTAACAGTTCCGGGAATGGCGGCTGGAGGTTGTGAACTTCGATGTCCATTCCCAACGGCAGAGGTGGAAGCTGGGGCAGATCGTTTTCCAAATCCTTGAGTCCCCTAGCACTTTGTGTTTCCACGATTTTCGGCATTTGGGGTATTTTGGCGGTTTCCAAAGTGCCGATCATTTTTGCTACCGCAAATTCTAGCTGAGCACCGGGGTCGATCGCCACCCAACCCTGGTCTGTCATTTGCCGAACCTCGAAGTGGAGGTGAGGCCCTGTAGACATTCCCGTACTCCCGACGCGCCCGATCGTATCTCCCTGTTTCACCCACTCTCCGGGTTTGACAAACAGTTCCGAAAGGTGTCCGTAGAGAGTTTCTTGAGACTGTTTGTTGTGGTTGAGAACCACCGTCAAACCGTAGCCGCCCAACCAATCGGCGATCGCCACTTGACCGGCATAAGCTGCCAGTACGGGCGTTCCCATCGGGGCCCCCAAGTCAGTTCCGGTGTGAAACCTGCCGTAGCCCATAACCGGATGAGTCCGCCACCCAAAGGGCGAGGTAATTTCCGCAGCAATCGATAGCGGAAACAGCAGGCTGGTGTTGCCATTTCCGGGCAAGCCTGGGGGACGCGGCGTGAGATTGTAGTAAGCAAAACCTGTATTGCTGCCACTGCTGACACTAATCGCACCGACTTGCACCGGCCCGAGTCCCATACTGGGTTCGGGAGGGCCGCCGCCGTAGGATGCAGCGTTAACGGAGTATCCAGTGTCTGCTGAGTATCCAGTGTCTGCTGAGTATCCAGTGTCTGCTGAGTATCCAGTGTCTGCTGAGTATGCCGGGGGCGTGTAAGCAGATTCCGGCGGGCTTCCCTGCCCCCAAAGCTGGTTGCCTATTTGTTGAACGGCTTGACCTACTTGACTGACAGGATTCCCGCTATTATTTCCGGCGACAGTTCCCCGAACATTGCCCGGAATGCTCCTCGGAACATTCCCGGGAAGGCTTTCTGACAGATTTCGACGAGGAGGAGGGGGTGCAATATAGGAGTTGCCTGCGATCGGAGTTTCTGGGCTGTAGTTGGGCTCTTCTGCGATCGGAGTTTCCGGGCTGTAGTTGGGTTCTTCGGCGATCGGAGTTTCTGGACTGTAGCTGGGAGGGGCTGCTTCTGCTGTCACCGGCTCGGAAACAGCAGGAGGTGCGCACAAACCGCCCACTCCTTGTCCTGATGATAGGGAACCTTCGCAGCCGGTCGATCGCTCTGCAAACTCGATTGTTGTCGGCGCTTCGTAATCGCTGGTAGCGCCAACGCTGTAGTCTGTGTCGTCGGCGGCAGCGTGGGCTGGGTTAACTGGTGCTTCAAAAGGTGGCTCCTGGGCCGTCGCTTCTGGCAGGGGAATCAGCGCGGGTTCGGGCAGATAATATTCGGTCGGAGGTGCTTCGGTGACGTAATCTGGCGCTCTGGGCGGTTCTGCCAACACAGGCTCCGGCAGCGGAACTTCTGCCTGGGGTGCAGGATCTGGTTCGGGCTGCACTTCGCTGACTGCGGGCTCCGGGGGCGCCAGAGGTGCTTCAAATAGTGGCTGGAGGTCTGCTGCGCCGGGGACGGCTTGTTCTGCTGGCGGAGTTTCGGTTTGGGCCCAAACTATGCCTTTGCTCAGCAGTCCCAGACTGGCAAGGCAACCTAGTCCCACCAGCAGTGAGCGCTCGGACAAAAGACGCGATCGAGTCCGGGCGCCTGTAGGGTGATTTTTTTGCTGTTTGCTGTTCAAATGGGCTGTTATTTGCTTGTCTGGAACTGGTTTCACGATTTTTTTTTCCCAACTCAACAGGGGACGCAAGGAGATCGGTCGATTTGAGATTTTAGATTTTAGATTTACTCGCAGCTTTGAATCTGGGAGCAGGAACTAGCGTCTAAAGTTTTGGGCTGCTGGCGACAGGAGTCGGAAAGCAAGTATCTGTTTTTTGGCGGGGTCTGGATCGAATGTATGGCAATCCTGATCTTTATTACAGACTTAACTGATTTTACCGGGCTTGAGGCAATTTTTTTTTCGCGTCGAACCAGCTCGAATGCTGCTGCGTCGATTGGCGATCGATACCCTGGTTTTTCCGCTCCCGATCGCACGCAGCCCAGCAGTCTGTGACGGCCACAATGATGATAGCGCTTTGGCGTTCGTGTCTGTTAATTAAGCTGTACTGCATTTAAATTGTATATTTCAATGAACTATTCCCCAAACAGTCAAATCCTCCCCCCCATCTCCCCCTCCCCCCATCTCCCCCTCCCCCCATCTCTGGGGTCATGCAAAATTTCGGCCGCGTCCACCGCAGTTAACCGCCTCCTTCATCGCGATTTTTTGATTAAAGCCGATCGTCCACAGTCCTGGACGCATTTGGGACCAAAGAAACCGGGTTTTTACCTAATTTGCGGGCTGCGACGAAGGACGATCGTAAAAAACCAAGGTGATGACCACGCTTGCGTAAGTTCTAGTCCATTTAAACTTAGTTGACAAAATTTTTGATTGCTTAGAATAGAAGGCAAATGATTCGCTTGGGGATGGATGGGTTTGATGACTGTAGCTGGCGATCGCTTGACAAATTTTCCTGACTCTGAATGCGCCGGACAACCTGAGGGGAGCAGTTGGAAGTGGCAGAGTTCCGAAGGCTTGCCCTATCTGACTTGCAGCTTGCTCGAACGGTGGTCTCACGGCTTTTTTACTCGCGATTTCTCGCCGCGCGGCCCGATCGATCTGACGGAAGTTCTCGCACCTGGATCTCCGGTTTACCGTCTCCAACAGGTACATGGCAATGTGGTACTCAAAACCAGTCAGTTGCCCCCGGTGGTGGCTCCTGACCCAGAAACCGCAGCCCCAACCTATGCTGAGGCTGATGGTTTGGTAGCCGAACGGGATTTGGAGGCGCTGTGGGTTGGCTCGGCAGACTGCGTGCCGGTGCTGATTGCTGACAGCGGTACGGGACTCGTCGCGGCAGTTCACGCGGGTTGGCGCGGGACTGCTGCTAAGATATTACCAGAGGCGATCGCTCAACTTTTGGCCGTCGGCAGTCAACTAGAAAATCTGAAGATTGCTATGGGGCCGGCGATCGCTGGAGATGTTTACCAGGTATCTGTGGAAGTGGCAGCCCAATTGGGAGCCACGATTGCTCCTAAGAGTGACGTTAGTGCAACAGCCGACGGCATTCTGGAATTTTTACACCAACTACCCCAAACGCCTGTGTTGACAGATCCAGAACCGGGAAAAGTACGGTTGGATGTTCGCCTCTGCAATGCTCTGCAATTGCAGCAGTTGGGAATTAATTCTTCTCAAGTGGCGATCGCTCCTTTCTGTACTTATTCTGACTCTGCTCGCTTTTTTTCCTACCGCCGCGATCGACTAAAAAAAATCCAGTGGTCAGGAATTGTAAGCGCCTGCAAGACAAGTTCCTGCTGAGGGCATTCGGCACAAGGTAAAATTTTAGATGGTCTGCTCTAAAAATAACAATCTAAATAAAAATCATCTTTGGATTGATCAATTTTTATTTCGGAATGCCGAATGCCTTCTACCTTCTACCCTGGTAAGGTTTGCTCGTTCCTGTCTTAAAGCACTAAAAACTAGCAGCAAAACTTTTGGGAAAGCGGCCTGAAGCCCCGCCCCGCTTTCCTCTCTTGTTAAGATGGCACTATAACGAGAGTCTTCAGCGGGTTATTACCATGAGTGAGCCAACTCCCTATCAACTGCTTGAAGTCGATGAAGATGCTTCCTTTGATGAAGTGCAAGAGGCCCGCACCCGTCTAGCCGAGCAGTACAGCGGCGACAAGAAACGTTTGGAATCGATCGAAGTTGCTTATGACGCGATCCTCATGGATCGGCTGCGGCAGCGACAGGAAGGTAAAATTAAAGTGCCCGAACGCATCCGCTTTCCCGAGCGGCTGACTCCCGCACCCGCCAGCTTTGCTCCGTCTCCTCCGTCGGGGGGCCCAGCTTGGTTGCAGCGGCTGATCGATACTCCTAGTCGATCGGACATTTTGTGGCCGGCTGGAGTTTATGTCGGCTTAGGCGGACTGAGTATTTATCCGGCGGCTAATGATTCTTTACTACAGTTGACTCTGGCTCTTGGGGTCGGCTCTTGTCTTTATTTTGTTAATCGCAAGGAACAAAAATTTGGTCGGGCTGTGCTGCTGACTGTGGCTGGCTTAGTTATAGGCTTGGTGCTGGGAGGTCTTTTGGGCCCTTTGCTCAGTACGGCATTTATCACAACAGAGAAATTTATCGCTTTGTTTACGTTTTTAATTCTGTGGCTGGTCAGCAGTTTTCTGCGATAGTCATTGGTCAACAGTCATTAGTCAGAAGTCATTAGTCATTAGTCAACAACTATTGACACTCTCAGGTCTAAAGACACGCTCGATTCTTAAGATTTTGCAACCTTAATATCCTGATTTCTCAGGTTCCCAGACTCACCACGTTTGCTCCCTAAAGAGCGTGGTGATATCTTCTGGGCGTTTGAGTGTCTAGCACTCGGTTCCGCACAGTCCGCACGTACCATTTTCAATGCTCTGTCTCTGATAGTTTTTGCAGCGCCAATATCAGCGTGTTCGTAATAGCCACATTCAACACAGATGAATTTCTCTCCATCTCTGTTAGATTTATCAATGTGTCCACAATTTCTACATGAGCGTGCTAGAGTGTTTGCGATTGACTTTTATTGCGATTTTTCCTTGCTTCGCAGCCAGATACTCAATCTTCAATCCCAGAGATCCCCAGCCTGCATGACTAGATGGCACGGTTTAACCCTTTTTTTCTGGATTGTCCATTCTTAAGGAATCTCCCAGTTTTTTGATTTATTTTTGCCGGGGATCGGCGCATCAACCCATGGATATTTAAATTCTCTACAGCAATTGCATCGACATTGCGAGACGCGATTTTGTTGGCGGTTTTCCATTGGTGATCCTGTCGTTTATTGCTAATCTTCTGGTGGAAACGTCCCACTAATAACGCCGCTTTTTTGCGGTTTTTACTGCCTTTGACTTTGTGGCTAACCCGTTTCTGTCTAATTTTCAGAGTCCGCTTAGCCTTTTTGTTTGTCGAAAACTTGGGACGATCAATTTGGCAGCCATCAGAAAGGTGAACCAGTTTGGTAATTCCCAAATCGCATCCTATTACTTTAGTACGATCGCCAACAACTTTGGGGTTGTATTCAGGTCAGAAGCGTTGATGCTGAGGCTTCCGGGTACGGCGCCCCCCAAATTCAAACCCGCGAGCACGCCCGCATTCAGAGAGTTCCCCGAGATAATATCTAAATTGCGAGCTGCGATTCGGATCGCTTAATTCGGGAGCTACCACAATGCTCGCTCATTGTCTGGAGTGCTGATTTGATATCTATCTACTCGCCCAAATCCTTTTCGGGTTTTGCCGATATGTCCCGGCTGTCCTTCTGCTTTGCGTTTTGCTTGGGACTTTGACTGTTTTGAGTTGTCAACTTTTTCTGTCTCTGATTTCTGTATGAGATCGCTCAAAGGGGGGTTTCGATGATGTTTTACTATTGGTGGGCTGTCTCTCTTGGAGTTTTTCGAGGTCAAGTTATAATTTTTCAATTAGCTTATGTTGGGTTAGCACAATTTTGACCAGCTCCTTACGGTTCAACTGGTCAATTATTTCTAATTTTAGTGCTGCCGATCGGTCTTAATTTTCGCTCATCTAACTGCATTAGCATATTTTTCTGCTCTCTGAGGAACTATTTTTTACCTGAATCCTTACGGTTAAATAAACCCGCCCGCCCCACAAAAAATCCCCCGATGGAATTGATACAATATGTCAGTTAATGAGAGATTGCAACATTTGAGTGGAATCTTTAGCATTTAAACTTTATTCGTAAGTTAATTGGCGCTCTAGAAATGATTTTGTGTATTCAGTCCTGGACGCAGACACACTATATGTAGTGTTGAGATAACGGAGATCGCACCCCCCTTGACGAGCGAGGGCGATCGCCAACCACAAGGAAATCTCGAAACGGATAATAATGAATGCTAAAAACGGATAATAAATGCTATTTTAGCATCTTAATTCATGCCCAAAAAATTGCCCTTCGATCTGGTGGGCGATCTGAGACGATCTATCAGTCAATTGACCTGTCAGTAACGGGCGATCTTTTTCGAGATTCAGTGGCTTCAATCCCTTTACCATCAAAGTTTCCGAGGCTGTGTCATCCCGTCAAATGAAACTGCGGTAAACTTAAGAAAATTAGTTGATATAGGCTATGGCAGTTTCCCCGCATTCCTCAAAAAATGTACTTCAAGCTACAGAAGCCCCACAATTTCCCGGCGCTCCCATCTCGATCGATTCCCACTTTTATATCGATCGTCCTCCTATTGAAACTCGTGCTTGTGCAGAGATTGGCAAACCGGGCGGTCTCGTCCGAATTAAAGCGCCGAGAAAGATGGGAAAAAGTTCCTTAATGCTGCGCATAATTGCTCAGGCTACTGATTGGGGATACCATACAGTGACGGTAGATTTTCAAGAAGCCGACGCAGCAATTTTTATCAGTTTAGAAAAATTTTTACGCTGGTTTTGTGCCAACATAGCCCGCCAGCTCAACCTGGAACCAAATCTAGATGATTATTGGGATGAAGATATGGGCAGCAAGACAAGCTGTTCTGTTTATTTTAAAGGTTATTTGCTAGCACAAATCGACAGGCCCCTGCTTTTAGTCCTCAACGAAGTGAATCTGGTATTTGAACATCCCAAGATTGCCCAAGATTTTTTGCCGCTTCTGCGATTTTGGCACGAACAAGCCAAACAAGATCTAACTTGGCAAAAACTCCGCTTAGTGGCGCTCCATTCTACAGAAGTCTAGATCTCGTTAAATATCAATCAATCGCCGTTTAATGTCGGTCTAGCGCTCAAATTACCAGAATTTGTCCCAGAACAGGTGCAGGATTTGGCAAGGCGGCACGGACTTAATTTGAGTGACTCCAGCACCCTTGAATTAATAAAAATGGTAGGGGGAAAGCCTTATTTGGTGCATCTAGCTTTGTATCATCTCACTGCTCGATCGATGAAGCTAGAACAATTATTACAACCAGCTCCGACTCAAACTGGAATTTATAGCAACCATCTGCGGAGTCTGTGGGAAACACTGCAATCGCGACCAGAATTGGCAGCAGCATTCAAACAAGTGGTGGACTCAGAAGATAGTGTTTGCTTAGACCCAATATCAGCTTATCACTTAGAGAGTCTGGGGCTGGTAAATTTGGAGGGAAATAGCTGTACTGTCTCCTGCGAACTTTATCGTATCTATTTTGCGTCAAATTTAGCACCAAATCATTTAATCCGTTCTCGCCTCCAGCAGTTGGAACAAGAAAATCAAAAGCTCCAAGCTTTAGCAAATCTAGACAAAATTACCCAACTTGCCAATCGTGACTCTTTTGATAATTACCTGCAAGCGGAATGGAACCGGATGGCCGATCGGGAAACTTCCCTATCTCTGATTTTGTGCGATATTGATTTTTTCAAAATTTACAACAAGGCTTACGGACATCAAGCTGGAGATGATTGCTTGCAAAAAGTAGCTCAGGTAATTCGTCGGATGGTGAAGCGTCCTGCTGATTTTGCAGCTCGTTATGGCGGAGACGAATTTGCGATTATTTTGCCTCAAACCGATGGGACAGAAGCCATCCAAATTGCCGAACAAATCAGAGCCTTCCTGAAAGCTGAAAAAATTAACTTTAATCCTCCTAACGTCGGTGGTCTTCCAAGTAACTTTGTCACGGTCAGTTTGGGAGTTTCTAGCACAATACCGGACGCTCAAAATAATGTAGCCTCACTTTTGGCGGCAGCAAATAAGGCAGTTCAACAATCGAAAAGAGCTGAGCGCAATCGCGTCACTTTTTTGCACCTTTAAGTTCACCATCTAAAATTGACAATCTGAAATGGTAAATTACGCCTACCAAGTAGGAGGAAGTCTGGCAACAGATGCTCCCAGTTATGTAGATCGACAAGCTGATTTACAGCTATATGGATCGTTAAAATCTGGAGAGTTTTGTTACGTCCTCAATTCCCGCCAAATGGGCAAATCTTCGCTTTTAGTGAGAACATCACTGCGGCTGCAACAAGAAGGATTTATCTGTACCAGCCTCGATTTGACCAGCATCGGCAGCGAAAATATTACCCCAGCTCAGTGGTATAAAGGAGTTGCTTCTCAACTATGGCTGGGGTTGGATTTGTTAGGAAAATTCAACTTAAAATCCTGGTGGCGCGAGGGAGAAGAAGTTTCTTTACTTCAGAGATTATCTTGGTTTATTGAAGAATTATTGCTCCGGCAATTTCCTACAGAAAGACTGGTGATATTTATTGATGAAATCGACAGCATTCTCAGCTTGGATTTTCCTGTAGACGATTTCTTTGCCTGGGTGAGATTCTGCTACAATCAAAGAGCAATAAATCCCGAATACCAACGCATTACATTTGCGATTTTTGGAGTCGCTACGCCCTCAGATTTAATTGCCGATCGCACTCGCACCCCGTTTAATATTGGCAAAGCCATAGAACTACACGGCTTTGAATTGTCGGAAGCACACCCGTTATTGAAAGGATTAGAAAAAAACCTCAATAATTCCCAAGCAATTTTGAAATAAATTTTAGCTTGGACTGCCGGACAGCCGTTTCTAACGCAAAAAGTGTGCGCTCTCGTAGTAAATATTGTTGGCACAAAAGAAAACTCATTTGAACTGACAATTCCCCCCGGAACCGAAGCATTTTGGCTGGAAAATCTAGTGCGCGATCGCATCATCCACAACTGGCAATCTCAGGACGAACCAGAGCATTTGAAAACCATCCGCGATCGCCTCCTGCACAACGAACAACGCGCGGGCAGATTGCTCGGTATTTACCAGCAAATCTTGCGATCTGCACCCCCCCTAACCCCCCCTGATCAAGGGGGGAGACAAGAGACAGAACCACCTTTTTTAAAGGGAACACCAGGAACTTCTGACCCCCCCTAACCCCCGGGGAACAAGACTCAGAACCCCCCTTAAGAATGGGAACAGGGGGATCGCAACCGATGACAGCAGCGAACAAACTGAACTAATCCTATCTGGATTAGTAGAAAAAAATCAGGGATACTTAAAAGTTAAAAACCGGATTTATCAAGAAGTATTTAACCTCGAATGGGTAGAGAAACAATTAAGCTCGCTGCGTCCTTATTCCCAAACATTTGATGCTGGGATTGCTTCCAAACAAACAGATTTTTCCCGATTGTTGCGCGGGCAAGCCTTAAAAGATGGCCGAGAATGGGCGCAAGGCAAAAGTTTGAGCGATTTGGACTATCAGTTTTTAGCTTATAGCGAAGAGCGCGATCGCCAAGAAACCCAACTCGCCCTAGAAGCAGAAAAACTCCATGAAGTTGAACGCAGACTCGCTCAAGAAAAACAAGCTGCCAAACTGCAAAAACTATTTATCGCCGCACTTTCATCGGCATTAGCGATCGCCATTGGATCGGGAATCAGCGCTTTCTGGCAGTATCGTCAAGCACGTGCGAGCGAACAGCAAGCCAGGAGCAACGAAATTCGAGCGCTAGTATCTTCTTCAGGGGGGCTATTTGCCTCCAACAATCGGTTAGATGCGTTGATAGAAGCACTGCGATCCAGAAAAAAACTGCTGTCATTAAATGAAGTAGATCCCGATGCTCAAAGCAAGGTTGAATTAGCCCTCCAGCAAGCAATTTTGGGAGCAGATGAATACAATCGCCTCTCAAAACCTGCCGCTGGCAATCTGGGCGTTACTTTTAGCCCGGATGGCGAGACGATCGTGGCGACGGGCAAGGAAAATACCGTCAACCTGTGGTCAAAAGACGGTAGGCTGCTGAAAATGCTCCAAGGGCATCAGGCTTTTGTGGGAATGGTAGCCATCAGCCAGGACGGTCAGATCGTCGTTTCTGCTAGTGGCGATCGCACTGTAAAAGTGTGGAAAAAAGACGGCACCTTACTCCACACTTTAAAGGGTCATCAAGCCAACGTGGGAGGTGTTGCGATTAGCCCTAATGGTGAATTCATCGCTTCTACCAGTGAAGATGGAACGGCGCGGCTGTGGAGCAAAAACGGCACCCCGCTCTTCACCTTCAGCGCTGATACAGTGATGACTTCCCAAGTTGCGTTTACTCCAGACAGTCAGAAAATCGTTGTCGCTAGTGCCAAGGGAATGCTGAATATTTGGCAAGTTAACGGTCAAATGCTAGCTAGCGTCAAGGCACACGAAATTGTAGCAACTGGCGTTGCCGTTAGTTTTGTTGGAGATACCATTGCTACTGCTTCAATGGATGGCACAATTAAACTTTGGCAATTGTCTGGGAAAGTCCCCCGACTGCTGACAACCCTCACAGGACATAGCGGTATGGTTATAGGAGTCGCTTTTAGTCCCGACGGTACGCAGTTGGCATCAGGATCGGATGATAAGACTGTCAAGCTTTGGCAGCGAAATGGCAGGACTTGGGATCGGGTAGAACTCCTACGCACTTTTGCCGGACACAGCGGGATGGTTGCGAGTGTAAACTTCAGTCCGGATGGCAAAACCCTTGCTTCCCTGGGTACAGACAACAAAGTTAAACTCTGGAAACCCAACAACTCCCTACTTAAACCCCTCAATGGGCATAAAGCATTTGTGTATGGACTCTCTTTTAGTCCTGACAGCAAGACTCTTGCTTCCGCCAGCGTCGATCGAACCGTTAAACTCTGGCAGGTTGGCGATGGGGGTCAGTCCTTATCCCCACGCACCCTCAAGCATGATGGCGTTGTTATCGGAGTTGCTTTTAGTCCGGATGGCAAGCGGTTAGCTACTGCCAGTGCGGATGCCAAAATCAAACTTTGGACACCGCAGGGAGAATTGCTGGCAACCCTCAAAGGACACGAAGGTGCAGCCAGAAAAGTCAATTTTAGTCCTGATGGCAAGCTGCTGGCCTCTGGCAGTGCCGATGGCACTATAGGACTGTGGAACGTGGAAGGGAAAACCCCGGTTCTGCTTTCTAGGTTGCGGGGACATCAAGGCGGACTCTGGGTGGTCAGTTTTAGCCCCGACGGTCAGATTATTGCTTCCTCTAGTGGCGACACCACAGTCAAACTCTGGAAAAAGAACGGTGAATTACTCAAAACCTTAAAAGGGCATAAAGCAATAGTGAGGTCGGCGGTGTTTAGTGCCGACGGACAAATGCTAGCCAGCGCCAGCGATGACAAAACCGTGAAACTCTGGCGACCTGACGGGACGCTGCTGACAACCGTCGGTCATAGCGATGGAGTCCTGTCCATGGCGTTTAGTTCCGACGGGCAACTGCTGGCTTCCGGCAGCGCCGATGGGGTAGTTAAACTCTGGAAACTAGAAACAGGCAAGCTGCCGGTTGTGCTGACAACCCTCAAAGCCCATGCTGGGGGCATTTGGGATGTGGCTTTTAGTCCCGATGGCAAGTTCCTCGCCTCTGGTGGCGAGGACGGTAAGGTAATTTTATGGAACTTGCAACAGGTGAAATCTGTCGATCGCGTTATCGGCTACGGTTGCGATTGGGTACGGGATTATTTACGCACGAATGGAGATTTGGAAGAGAGCGATCGCCATCTGTGCGATGGTATCAAAAATTAAGTAATTACAATTAATATAGCGTTGGCAAAACCCCTATGTTATTAGATAGAATACAATCCACTCTATTGTCGGCCTTCTGCCTTTGGCAAACAGGGAAAGAGGATAATTACAGTGTCTTATCGTCCTCGATCTCTGTCGGATATTTAGAAAAATGGTATAAGAGAAAGATGAAGAAATGTTTCGAGCGAGTTAGATGTGCGGCTGTGAGTGCGATCGCGCCTGAGTTGGTGAAAAAGCGATCGCCTTCTGCCAAAATCAAAATTCAAGCCTCCAAGATCGATCGATTCAGCCATTTCAAAACTGCATCGATCGGGTTCGGATGGTTAGGAGAAATGCGTTTTACATTGTCGCAGGGTCGATCGGTGATGATTGCTCAACAAGGTTGAGGAGTTGAGCAGTAGAAGAGTTAGCAACAGAGATGTTTTCAAGTACCTCTAAGTCTGTACAGGATGGTTGAACGCAACAAGCGTCATAAAATTCTGTATAACTCAACTGATTAGCACAATGCCACAGCACTGAATGAGCAATTATATATAAAATAGAGTCTGACTTAGCAACTGCATCTTCTACATAATCCTTTAGACCAGAAGTGTTGAATCTATACTGTTATAGCAGGGTCTAGCTGTTTTCAGTTCTGGCAATGCAGTAATTTGAATGTCGCCAGCACTTCGGCGAGGATTTTTAGCTTTACCTTCAAAGTCAAACTTAGAATCTTTCCAAGGATTGCCAGTTGCTCGACCCCTGCTAACAAAACTGGTTAAAGGACAAGCTTCACTTTTGATTCTGATGTCACAGTAATTTCCTTGAACAAACTGCTGAAGTTATTGGGTGATTCTGTCGTTTAGACACCAGTTGTAGTGACCCCTTAACATATCTACCCAAGCAGACATCTTAAATGCCTGTGTTTGATTGGGGCGCAACTTATAGATGTAGTTTGTCAGCAATTTCCGTCACCTCCTTGTTTATATTTTAAGGTATTTTGTCTTGGTTAAATCTTAAGTTAAGAAGTAAGAAAGATTCACGGCGGTTAAAACCGCCCGTTTTGCTTACATCGAGCGCGCTAAAGTCTCGTTCGTTTTCCGCTCGCCGATTACTTCTTATAACTAATGACCAATGACGGCAGGACCAATGACGGCAGGACGGCAGGACTAATTCTTGCCACCTAAAATAATCTCAACTGCTTCACTCAAATTGTTAGCAATTAAATCTGGTTGGTGCAGTTCTAGTTGAGTGCGATCGCGAATTCCGCACAAAACACCAATTACCTTGACACCGTGCGTTTTAGCTGCTATAATATCCGCCTCGGTATCCCCCACCATCCAAAGGTCAGAAGCCGGTGGCAGTTCAGCCAGAGCTTTTTCCATCAGCAACGGCTTATCTTTGACATCCCCGGTTTTGACGTAATCGTTGGGGAGGCAATAGCGGCGGTTGTCTGGGAAAAAATGCCCTAAATTGCAGCGGTTGAAGGCTTCGTCTAGTTCCCTGACGCGGCGCATGGTCATCACCACTAAGTCTACTCCAGCGCGCTGCACTTTTTCGAGCGTTTCCACCGCGCCCTGAGCCGGTTTATCGTACATCAGGTAGGGGAGAGTGTGGACGGTTTGACGCCGTTTCTGGGCAAATTCGACGGCTTGGGCTGCGTCTAATCCTGAGAGGATGCCGATTTCGGTTTCGGGAACCCGCGCCCGCTTCATGTCCCAAAACTCGGCTTTTGGGAGTTCGTGGACTGCTTGGCCCTCACGCTGAGTCTCGGCCAGACACTGCTGGTAAACTCGGTAATAGCGATCGGACACATCCACGATCGGGCCGTCAAAGTCGGTGATAAGTCTCAGCATTGAGCAGAGTATTTTTAAGATTTTATACAAATTGTTCGATATTATATCACTTAAAGGTAAGAGCTTCTTTACGAAACTTGACACAAATCCCCTAGGGAGGTAAGGTCTATAGGAATGGTGCTAATTAAAGGCAACAGTTAAATTAAACTGTGCCCATCCTCAACTTGAGCGGTTGTCACCAATATCAGGGAATCTACAATTTAAAATGTGCTGCACAAATACTGCCAAACCCTACGTATTGTTAATAAATCAAAGCCTCAAGAGAGGCTGATTTTGACTGCGATTGCGCACCAAAAAAGTGGGAAAAATTAATATTTTGCCATTTTTAAAACAGGGAAAAAAATGCTTGGAGAATCCAAAATTTATTGTGTAGATAAATTAGCCAGCGGTAACAGTTGCTGGCATCCGCAAGTATGAAATTCCCATGATAAATAGCAGTCAAACAACAACTAATTTTACCTGCTAACCATTGAGTGTGATGCTCTACAAGAACGAGATGCTGCCAAAATTAAGTTTAGAGAGCAGCCCGAGAAGTATTAATATTCTTCTTTATAAGCTGTTATCCTTACGCAGGCTTGAATACCTCGTAGTCGATCGGAAACTTAAGATTCAAGAAATATCTTTGAACGTGCAAGATTTTGCCGACATTCCCCAGGAAGTAGGCAAAGGTAAAGATGTGCGCGATAGTTTTCCCGAACTGATCGGAATTGAAGGAATCCTTGAAGATATTATTGAACAACGAGAGCAAGAATTTCATTTAAAATCAATCACCAGAGTTCTCAAAGACGGGTCTTATTTGTATCTCAATTTGTACATTTTTGGTTTTACAGAACCAGCAAATGCAGAGAGATTGATGATTTTATGCGAAGATGTGACAGATAGCATTGCAGCTCAGCAAAACATAGTTCAGGCAGCAAACGAAAACAGTATTAAAGTCGATTACTTAGCAGCAGCTAACGATTATATTGACAAAATAATTAACTCCCTAGGCGATATTTTGTTAGTAACAGCCACCTCTGGAAAAATCAAAAAAGTCAATCAAGCTGCTGAGAAATTATTGGGATATACCGAATCAGAATTAATGGGCAAATCCATCTCCCTGATTACGACTAACGAGGAATTGCTGCGACAAGTCAGCCTGCCAGATCCTGCACTGAAAAGCGAATTTTGGCGTCAAGTAAAAGTAGTTTGCCAAACGAAAATAGGTTTAAAGCTGATTCTCGCGTTTTCCTGCTCTACTTTCGAGACAAGCATAAAAAGCAAGTATGCAGACAGCGATGCCATACAAGATTTTGTTTATATCGGCAGAGATATTACCGAGCAACAACGCATAAAAAATCGCCAACAAGCACAGTATGCTGTGACTCATATCCTGTCAGAATCAAGTTCTTTAGAGAGCGCAACTCCGAAAATTTTGCAAGCTATTTGCGAAAGTTTTGGGTGGGATATTGGCGAACTTTGGACGCCCGCAGAGGGGGAGAAAAAAACTAGATTTGGTGCGGAAAAAGAATGCGAAAACCTGCCGCTTTTGTCCCTGTCGCTCGGACAGCAGAGCGAGGAAACTCCATGTTTGCGGCGGGTGGGAGTTTGGTCGATCGCTTCTGAAGTGAGGGAGTTTGTCGAAAACGACCAGCAGATTACTTTTGCTCCGGGTGCGGGTTTGCCGGGATCTGTTTGGCGGAGCGGTTGCGGGCAGTGGATTACTGATATTGTGGCCGATCGCGATTTTGTGCGATCGGGCTTAGCATCGCAAGCGGGAGTGCGATCGGGATTCGGTTTCCCCATTCACGCTAGCGGTAAAATGGCGGGAGTAATGACTTTTTTTTCCCGGGAAGAACTGCCGCCGGATGAAGATTTGCTTCAGATTATGGCTGCTGTCGGTTCTCAATTAGGGCAATTTGTCAAGCGTAAATATGCGGAGCAAGAATTGCAAGAAGCTGAAGCTTCCATCAGAATGTTATACGAACAGGAAAAACAGCAAAGTGAAAAATTGGCTCAGCAAAATTTAGCCTTAGAACAAGCTAAATTAGAGTTAGAAGCTGCTAACCAGGCATTGCAGCAACTCGCATCTGTGGACGGTTTGACTCAGATTGCTAACCGCCGCTGTTTTGACAAAACATTGAAATCGGAATGGCAGCGGATGGCTAGAGAGAAACAGCCAGTGTCTTTGATTTTGCTGGATATCGATTTTTTCAAACTTTACAACGATCGTTACGGGCATCAAGGAGGCGACGAATGTTTAAAAAAAGTGGCTAAAATTTTAGATAAAAATGCTAGGCGGGGAGGCGATTTATCTGCCCGCTACGGTGGCGAAGAATTTGCGGTAATTTTGTCGCAGACTGATACTAAGGGAGCAATGCGGGTAGCTGAATCAATTCGCATCGATTTGAAAGCTGTTGCAATTTTTCACGCTGCTTCCCAGATCAGTCAGTTTGTGACTCTCAGTATCGGAATCACTACTGCTGTGCCTGCTACTGGTTGATCGATAGAGGGATTAATTGGAGAGGCCGATCGCGCGCTGTATCGAGCTAAACTAGAAGGGCGCGATCGCATTGTTTGCGCCGACTATAACATAGAATTTCAGGGCGGGAAAGGAGTATTTTTTGATGATTGTGAGAGAAGCTAAAATCGCTGATGCACCTGCAATTGCACGGGTTAATGTAGATACTTGGCGGACAGCTTACCGAAACATTATACCGGCAGATTACCTCGCGCAATTGTCATATCAAAAACGAGAAAGCAATTGGCAAGAAATTTTGGCTAATGTCAAAATTTCTGGGAATTTTGTCTGCGTTGCTGAGAATGACTCGGGACAAATTGTAGGTTTTGCTGCGGGCGGTGGCGAGCGCACGGGCAAATATATTTATCAAGGAGAATTATTTGCCATCTATATTTTGGAGGAATATCAGCGTCAAGGAATCGGACGGGAACTTGTCAGAAAAGTTGCTACAAAATTGGCAGAATCAAGTTTGAATTCAATGCTAGTTTGGGTGCTTGGCGACAATTCAGCCTGCAATTTTTATGAATTTTTAGGAGGCAAAAAAATAGACGAACAGCAAACAAATAAAGCAGGAGTTATACTCACAGAAATTGCTTACGGATGGACTGATATCACAATGCTGCTTGACAGGCATACATGACCTAAAAACCAGAAATATCAACCATCAATCAAACTTCCCCGCTTCATTTGTTCCCGTTCAATTGCCTCAAACAAAGCCCGAAAATTCCCAGCCCCAAAACCCCCAGCTTGCACCTGTTTGCCGTTAACAAAAGTAACTCGGCGCTCAATAATCTCGAAAAAGAAAGTCGGTTCGGCAAAAATCGGCTGGGTAAAGATTTGCAGCAGCATCGCAGCGGGAGTATCTGCTTGCCAATCTGCCAAAACTTCCGAAGCTGCAATGGCTTGCCAATCTGCGGGCAAATAGTTTTGCCGCTGCTGCAATTGGGAGTAATATGTTGGAGGAACAGGCAAAAAAGGCAAACCGCGCGATCGCAATTCTGCAACAACCGCCACAATATCAGCAGTTTGCAAAGCCATGTGCTGAATTCCCGGCCCCCGATTTACACTCAAAAACTCTTGAACTTGAGAATTAGCCGATGCCGGTTCATTAATCGGAAACTGCACCCCACCCTCAGCGTGCACCATAACTTGGCTGCGCAAAGCCGACTTCTCAGTTTGAATATCAAAATTTTGCTGCGGTTGAAAACCGAATATTTTTTGATACCAACTAACAGCACTTGACAAATCGCCCGATTCAACATTTAAAACTACATGATCTATGAGAGTAAACAGTGGCGGCTTACGATAAGTCAGTAGCAGTGAATTATCGCCAATGCGCTCAACCAGGGTGTGGCTTAAATCTCCCCAACCAGCGATTTTTGCCCGTTTAAAACCGCCTCCTCCTGTGAGGTATTCTTGAATCGGTTCCAGGATTTTAGCCCCTGCCCCAGCCGCTCTAGCTACCGCTAATTCGATATTTTTTACCCGGAAACCCACATCGGCAATCCCGGGAGGATGGCACTTCAACCAACTAGCAGCGGGACTAGCGGGCGTCAAGGGCGAAGATAAAACAAAACATACATTTCCGCTGCTGACTATTTCAGTCCGAGTGTGGCTGTTGGCATAACCTGCTATTGATTGAAAGCCTAAGTGGCTGATAAACCAGTCGCGGGATACTTTAGCATTTTCAACGTGAAACTGAATGCGATCGAACTCCATAATCAATAATTGAAAATGGAACGTGAAAAATTGAAAATCGGTTGATTTTCAGGCCTAAACTGCAAGGGAGAGACTGAGGAATGGAGATTTTTCATTAGTTTTTTGTCTATTCGCTTAATAATAACCCAAAAATCGAATATCCTAGCTCCCTCTGAAGGCAGAAATACATCAGCACTTAAAAGAAACGCGGTGTCTGGGTATCCGCTCAATAAATTGGGGGAAATCTCTCACTGACGAGCATCAAACATCGCAAATTCGTTCCGAACACGGTACTCTACCCCGATTTATTGAGTGGATACGTGTCTGGGATGACTGGAGTTTTGTGGTGAGGCCTTCGCTAACAGTTCTGGGTTCAAAAAATGGTTGACCTGCTCTTAGGATGGACTCAATCGGTGCGCAATGCGCACCTACAAACTACTAAAAGAACAAATGACTTTCGGGCTGAATATTAATTTCTAGTGGCACAGCTTGCGGGTCAGAAGAAAGAGCAAACATAATCGCATTTGCAGCAGTTTCTGTACTAAGCATTTTTGACCTGTCTACCTTTAAACTCACATTATCCCAAAACGGAGAATCCACCCCGCCAAAATAGAATAGCGTAAATTTAATGCCGTAGCGTCGCAGCTCATCTGCCATGCACTTGCTGAAACCAACTACCCCAAACTTTGAAGCGCAGTAAGCGGTTCCCATCGCCATCGAATGCTTCCCCAAAATCCCGATGACATTGCAGATGTGGCCGGATTTGCGGTCTTTCATCACATTCGCGGCGGCTTGAGAGGTGTAAAAACTGCCTTTCAAGTTCAAGTCAAGCATCGCATCTAAATCAGCGGGTTCTAACTTGTTCCACTGCTTGAGAATTCCCGCACCGGCGGCGTTTACGAGGGCATCAATTTGTCCGAAATGCCCCGCAGCTTTTTGCATCAGCGTCTCGACTTGCGCCAAATCGGTGATGTCTGTCGGTACGCACAGTACCTCTGTTGTCGAAAGTTCGCTTGCTAAAGCGTCTAATTTAGTGCTGTCTCTGGCGGCGAGCACTAGCGTCGCACCCGCGTCGGCGAGTTTCCGGGCTACTGCTGAACCGATGCCGCCAGTCGCACCCACCACAACCACAACTTTGTCCTGCATATCCCTTTACATTTCTTTACGTCCCGATTGTATGATAACTCAAGTTGCTCTTAATTGGGAATGGGGAATGGGGCATGGGGCATGGGGAATGGGGCATGGATCAAACAGGGAATTGAGAATTGGTAATTGGTAATTGGGAATTGGGAATGGGGAATGGGGCATGGGGCATGGGGAATGGGGAATGGGGAATTGGGAATTGGTAATTGGTAATTGGTAATTGGTAATTGGTAATTGGTAATTGGGAATTGGGAATTGGGAATTGGGAATTGGTAATTGGGAATTGGGAATGGGGCATGGGGCATGGGGAATGGGGAATTGGGAATTGGGAATTGGTAATTGGTAATTGGTAATTGGTAATTGGTAATTGGTAATTGGTAATTGGGAATTGGGAATTGGGAATTGGTAATTGGGAATTGGGAATTGGGAATTGGGAATTGGGAATTGGTAATTGGGAATTGGTAATGGGCAAGATATGAAAACTAAGAGCTAATCGAAAAAAAGCACCAATGCCCGATCCCCCATGCCCCATGCCCCATGCCCCATGCCCCATGCCCCATGCCCCATGCCCCATGCCCCATTCCCCATTACCCATTACCCATGCCCCATGCCCCATGCCCCATGCCCCATGCCCCATGCCCCATGCCCCATGCCCCATTCCCCATTCCCAATTTCATAATTGCTATTTGATAATTAATTTAGGGAAACTTGCCAGCCTTTTTCTACTTTTTTGAGCTGGAGAGAAGTGCAGGATTGCAAAAATTTAGGAAACTTTCTACCCAGATTAAACTCTTTAATTATTTGGGTAATTTGTTTGCCGTATTGTTTGTGAAATTCGCTGCCAACATTGGAAAGAAATACAGAATTATGAGGCGAGTTGTCGGTTAAGTCGCTAACTATTTTGACAAGGGCGCTTTCTAAGTCTTCCAGAGAATTAATATCTGTCAATTTCGCAGGTGGTGCCTGGTGGTTATTTAGATTTTCTTTGCTAAGTATTGGGGGTGGGGGCGACAATTTGACTTCAAAAAGAGTGACATAACTTTGAGAGGTTTCTGAGGGTTTGTGGACGACAAACTCGGTGGGATATTTGATAAAGATATCCCTGGTTTTAGTGCCGAGCAAATGAGTGGCAATAACTTGATTGAGGACTAAACCGTAATTTTCCCTAAATAAAGCTGAAATTGTAGAAATTTTTATCCACTGAGTTGAGGTGCGTTGTTGCTCTTTTTTAATTAGTTCTTTGAGCTGAATAACTAATTGTTCTACGGGTGTAATTTCCGGTACTGTTACGAGGGAATGGGTTTCCACTTGTCCGGTTTTGCTGTTTAAAACTATGATTTTATCTATTTGCTTGCGGACTTGAAAGACGGTTAATCCGTGGGCTTGCAGTGTGTTGCTGAGGTGGGTGAGGGCGCGATCGGACGAACAGACAAAAATCTCCTTGGCTGTGGGATAATGTACGAAAATTGAGGCGCCTACTGTTGCCATTTTCAAGTCGGCGCTGTCTTTCCCGGGGGGGACGTGAATCAGTTGATAGCCGCGCTGGTGAAATTCGGCATCTTTTTTGCCCATGCTGCGCCAGTTGGCAAAGGCTACTTTGATTTGGATGGGATAGTGAGAAATTCCTTCTAGGAATTTTTCGGTTTCGATGTTGAGTTGCAAGTTTTCGACATCTAGCAGCAAGATAGCAATGCCGACAGGAAGCGAATTTGTTTGGTGGGCGGTGGGAGTTGGAGGTTTTGGGGAAATTGAGTTTTGTGATGGGACTGGTGCTGTGTGGGGTGCGGCTAGCTGCTGAATTTTGGCAAAGAATTTGCTGAATTGAGGTGATTTAATGAATTCTGGAACCAGCAGAATTTGGAGATATTTTTTGGCAGTCAGCAGCAGGGAATCTGTATCCCTGGCTACTCTGAAACTTTTTGTCAATTTTCCAATCAAAATTGACTGAAAATCAGGTTTACCCCAGGGGGTTTTCCTGTATTTTTCAGCTATCCATTCGGGATGTTGTTCCTGAATGGATATTAGTGTTTGAGCGATATAGCGACTGATGGCGCTGAAGGCGACTGATTCTTGAGTCGCTGACAAGGGAGTTCGATCGGGCATGGCCCTCTACAATGCGGGATGGTGTCTCAATCTATCATAATGTTACTTTCTCGCCGGCAGTCGGACGATCGCCCGCCAAATTAAACCGGCGCCAATTAACCCCAACCCTGTCAGCCAAATTTGCGTCTCCACCCAGAAAGCCAGAAACAAACACGAAGCCAAGCCCACCCAAGCCAACCATTGCGGGTAAAGCCTTTCGGCGGGGGAAAGTTGCAGGGCGGCTGCGTTGGTAATAGCGTAGTAGATCAAAACGCTAAAAGCACTAAACGACCAAGTGGTTTTGACATCAAAGATGAGGATTAAAAGTGCGATCGTAATTTCGACAACCACGACAGCCACATAGGGAGTTGTCCCCGCAGGATTGAGACGCGCCAAGACTCTCGGCATATCCAACCGTCGCCCCATCGCCAGCCACACGCGCGACAAGCCTAAAATTAAGTTCAGCAACACTCCCAGCATGGCAGTAATGGCACCGACGGCTAGCAGTTGCGAAACTCCGGGAATTGGAAAACTGCGGGCGATGACTTCCAAGGGTGCAGCCGTGCCGCCTGTTTGCAAGGACAATTTATCGGCTCCCCCCGCGCCTGCAACAACAGTTGCTACCGCCACGTAAAGCACCATTGTCAGCACCAAAGTGAAAATTATGGCTTTGGGAATGGTTTTTCTCGGTTCCTGCACTTCTTCGCTCATGGTGGCGATGCGGCCGTAACCGGTGTAGGCGACAAACATCAGGGCGGTGGCGTGGAGGATGGAGCCGATCGAGCTATCATTCTGTAAACTGGGGATTTCCCACCTTACCTCTGGCAAACCCGCAGCAATAAACACAGTCAGAGATAAGAGTGTAACCGATACTATGACTGTATTGGCAATTTGCGATCGCCTGATGCCGGTCAAGACAATTAAAGTTAGGGTCGCGAGGGCGATTAATGCCGTTAGGATGAGATAAGTGCGATCGGCTACACCCACTGCACTTAAAAAATACCCCGCAAAACCCAAAGCAGCAGTAGCAGCAGAAGCAGTTTTAGCTACAAGAAACATCCAGCCGGCTGTAAAACCCAGCCAAGGATTGAGATATTTGTAACCATATTCATAAGTACCGCCGCTTACAGGATGATTCGCCGCCAACTGAGCGCTGTTAAGGCCGTTGCAAATAGCAACTAAAGCAGCAACAGCCACAGCCAAAATCACTCCCGGCCCCGCAATTTCCGTCGCAATCCCGATACTTACAAATACTCCCGTACCCACAATCGAGCCCAAACCCATGAGAGTTGCACCGAAAACACCCAATTCTCGCTTTAAAAGTGGGGGAGACATATAAAAAAAGTTCGTAGTAAGGACTTTAGTCCTATGAGGTTCGTAGTAAGGACTTTAGTCCTATGAGGTTCGTAGTAAGGACTTTAGTCCTGATTGACTTAAAGTCTACCGAGAAACGACTGAAGTCCTCACTACGAATCTATTTTATAGGACTGAAGTCCTCACTACGAACCTATTTTATAGGACTGAAGTCCTCACTACGAACCTATTTTATAGGACTGAAGTCCTCACTACGAACCTCATAGGACTGAAGTCCTCACTACGAACCTATTTTATAGGACTGAAGTCCTCACTACGAACCTCATAGGACTGAAGTCCTCACTACGAACCT
>NZ_JAUBUN010000027.1:9531-66898 GCF_036702665.1 Microcoleus sp. Aus8_D2 | reverse complement strand
AAGTCCTCACTACGAACCTCATAGGACTGAAGTCCTCACTACGAACCTCATAGGACTGAAGTCCTCACTACGAACCTCATAGGACTGAAGTCCTCACTACGAACCTGATTAACCGAAACGGCCTTGAATGTAATCCCTCGTACTCGAATTACTGGCCTCTGTGAAAATCCGGCTTGTCGGCCCAAATTCCACCAAGCGGCCGATGCGACTTTCATCAGTATTAAAGAAAGCCGTATAATCAGAAACCCGAGCCGCCTGCTGCATATTGTGCGTTACAATCACCACAGTTAACTGTTCCCGCAGAGTTTGAAACAACTCCTCAATCTTCATAGTAGAAATCGGGTCAAGAGCAGAACAAGGCTCATCCATCAGTAAAATTTTCGGTTTAACAGCCAAAGCGCGAGCAATACAAAGTCGCTGTTGCTGTCCGCCCGAAATTCCCTGAGCCGACTTCTTCAAATTATCTTTCACCTCATCCCAAAGCGCCGCACTTTTCAGCGCAGATTCCACAATTTCGTCTAACTCTGCTTTGCTTTTGCGACCAAAAATGCGCACGCCGTAAGCAATATTATCATAAATGCTCAGCGGAAAAGGATTCGGCCTTTGAAACACCATGCCAATTTGGCGCCGCAAACTATTAATATTGACCTTCGGACTGTAAATATCCTGTCCAAAAAACTCAACCCTGCCTTTGATTTGAACTTTTCCCTCCAATTCGCCAATCCGGTTGAGAGCTTTCAGAAACGTTGATTTGCCGCAACCAGAAGGGCCGATAATCGCCGTCACTTGTGGGTGAGGGATATTCATCGACAAATTTTCCAGAACTTTGTGAGTTCCGTAATAGAAACTCAAGTCCTGAACTCGCAATGCTGGCATGGCATTGGGGTCAATTTCAGGAGTCGCATCTTCTAGGAATTGCTCACTATATTTTTGAGATTTTACGTTGCTTTTAGGTTTCATTATTTGCAGTTTTTCTAGTGTTGGCGGTAGATTTATAGATGCAGAATATTACCTGATGACCTGATTTAGTTAGGCTTTATAGCTATGCACTCCTTTCGTAAATCACGGATATTTTGATACATAAACCGCAGATTTAAGGCAGATAAACACAGATGAACGCAGATAATTTCAAGATAGGAAAGAGAATGAATGCAATCTTGTCTAACCTCAATCCGTTAAATCCGTTAAATCCGTTAAATCCCGTACATTGTTCGTTGGCCGAACTTCGCCAGCAATTTACCGATTTTGCAAGCGTTTGCGAGTGACGGCGCGGGAGGCTAAGCTCGTAACCAAAACCATGCCCAAAAGCACAGAAGCTGCAGTCCACGCCAATTCATTCTGCTCCTTGTAAGGAGAACTAGCGTAACTGTATATTAATACTGACATAGAAGGAGTCGGAGTTAGCAATGTCTCGGGAATTTCTTGAATTTTCGAGATGGTTTCTGCGCCGACGGGAGACTGAACTATCTCGCCCAATTTCTCAACTAAAGGAGGCCAAAATTGGCTGGACAAGGCAGTTACAATTAGGGGTGCAGTTTCGCCGGCGGCGCGGGAAGCTGCTAGTAAAATGCCTGTGGTAATAGTTGGGAGCGCTGAGGGAATAACAATCCGAAACATTGTTTGAAAGCGTCCGCCTCCCAAACCAGCAGAAGCGAGGCGGTAAGAAGCAGGCACTAATTTTAATGCTTGTTCTGTTGTCAGCGCTACAACCGGCAGCATGATAATCCCCAGCGCGAAACCGCCGGCTAATCCTGAGAATGACTTAGTTGTCACAACAATTAAAGCGTAAGCAAACACGCCGACAACAATTGACGGAACGCTACTCAAAATGACGGTGATAAAGCGGATAGTATTTGCTATAGCTTTATTGTCTCTGCCAAACTCTGACAAAAATATTCCCGTCATCACGCCGATTGGCACGCTAAATAATGTGGCAATTCCTACCATTAAAGCTGTACCGAGAATTGCATTGGCAAAGCCGTTGGGCTGGTCTTCGACTCCGACGGGTGCGGGCAGAGACACTAGCACTTCCCAGCTTAAATGTGTCAGTCCTTCGCCCAAAATTTTGTACAAAATAGCGAACAAAGGCAGCAGAGCCAGACCTGTAAGGGAGAATGCAATAACTGTCATTCCCCGGCTGAAAAAATTTCGGCTCAGCGACAGGGGATTGTTGATTTCTGCATCGAGAATGCTGTTTGATTTTTGTGCTTTAGTCATGGTTAATTCTTAGCTCCTTTAACGCTGATTAGCTGCACCAGCAATACTGCGACTGCGTTCACCAATAGGGTAATCACAAATAGAATTAGGGCTAAATACATTAAAGAGCCGATGTGCAATTCTTCTTGAGCTTCCCGAAATTGACTTGCTAAAACAGCGGGGATTGAGTAGCCGGGAGCTAATATAGATTGGTTGATTTGAATCGAGTTGCCGATTACCATTGTGACTGCCATTGTTTCGCCTAATGCGCGTCCCAATGCCAAGATAGTAGCTCCGATAATTCCCGAACTTGCTGCTGGTAATAACAGCTTAAATATGGTTTCCCAGCGGGTAGCACCCAGTGACATTGAAGCACTTCGCAAATCTACGGGAACCGACAGCAAGACATCGCGGCTGATGGCGGCGACTGTCGGCAAAATCATAATCGATAAAAGTATGCCGGCGGGCAGCATTCCCGGCCCAAAAGGTTCGCTGCTGAATAGGGGAAACCAACTAAAATTGTTGAACAGCGACTGCTGTAAAGGCAGCAGAAAGGGAATTAACACGAAGATGCCCCACAGGCCAACGATGACGCTGGGAATGGCTGATATTAATTCAACCATGAATCCCAAGGGCGATCGCACCCAAGTCGGCAAAAAGTTCTCGCTGGTAACGATCGCGACTGAAAGTCCTAAAGGAATTGCTATAATAATGGCGATCGCAGAACTAACTACTGTACCGTAGATAAACGGCAAAGCTCCAAACTGCAATTCTCCGATATCCCATTTGGGATTCCACAAAAACTCCAGTCCAAACTTGCTAATCGCCGGCCAAGCATCCTTAAAAATTATCTCGCTCATCCAAAACAGCGTGCCCGCAGTCGCTATAGCAAAAGCCCATACCAATACGGTAAATCCCGACTCCAGCCACAAACCTTCACCCTTCGTATCAGTCAAGTCTACGTGGGTGGTGATTCCAGCAGCCTTTCGATTCAACTTTTTCGGTTTCTTTGAAGAATTGGTCATACCAAGTTATGGCGTAAAAAACGAAATCTTTGATTGAAAAACTAGCTTGTAAGGTGCGCGTTGGCACACCTTAACCTGAAACTAGCTAGTAGAGTGCGCGATACGCACTCCTGCCCCTGAAATGATCTTGTCGGTTGCGCACCGCGCACTCCTGCCCCTACAATGTATGAGTTTTGAGTCAAATGTACGATATCGTGTCCGATCGATTGACCGCAATCAGATTCGTTCGTAGTGCGGACTTAAGTCCGCTCTGAGGCTGCGGACTTAAGTCCGCACTACAAACCGTTTTTGTTATGCTAATCTACGGGACATGATATGACTCAAAACTTCCTAAAAATATCTGAATTAACCTTTAGCAACTACACTCTGATTCACTGTTTCAATCACCTTTTGAGCTGTAGCTTGCGGAATTGAGGTAAACTCTAATCCTTTGTTGAGACCTTGGCCTGTCGTCATCACCCAATTAACCATCTTTTTAACAGCATCTGCTTTGGCAGCAGGATACTGTTTGTAGATTAACAGCCAAGTCAAGCCAACAATCGGATATCCATCATTAGGATTTCCTTCAACCAAGCGGAAATCTGCCGGGTATGTTTCCCCTGCTAAAGCTTTTTCCGCTTCTGCTAAGTTAGCATCTACAAATCTGCCAGCTTTATTTTGAATAAACGCTGTTTGCAGATTGTTTTGTCGAGCAAAAGTATCTTGAACGTAGCCAATTGCACCCGGTGTTTGTTTAACCAAACCAGCTACACCTGGGTTTCCTTGACCGCTGAGAGGGCTACCGGGCCAACTCGGTTGAGCGGCACCTTTGATGCTGCTACCAATAGCCTGTAAGTGATTAGCAAAAATAAAGGTTGTACCGCTGCTGTCTGCGCGAACAACTACGCGAATTGCAGTATTTGGCAAATTTTTAGCTTGTCCGGCAATACCTGCGATTTTCGCATCATTCCAGCGAGTAATTTTGCCTTCAAAGATGCCTTTCATGGCATCGGCACTCAGTTTGACATTGTTAACTCCGGGCAAGTTGTAGACAACTGCAACCGCGCCGCCAGCAGTCGGAACTGCAATTACGCCGCGCTGTACCTGAGCGATTTGTGCAGAAGTCATCAGGGCATCGCTACCTGCGAAATCCACAGTACCTGCAATTAATGCTTTGATACCAGCGCCGGAGCCTGTGCCTTCGTAGTTTACAGTAATTTGATTTGCGCTTCTCATTTGGGAGAAGTAGCGATCGTACAAAGGTTTAGGGAAAGTTGCTCCCGAACCGTTGAGTGTTACCGCAGCTACAGCGGAAGTAATTAAACTCAACGAAAATGTTGCTACTGCTAGGGTAACTATAAAGCCACGCCGCCAGCCTTTAGTGAAGAAAACCATAACTCCTCGTCCTTAATATTAGATAGCCGGCTTTACAAATCTATGACCTAGGATAGACGCAAACTCCCAAGGAATGATCGATTAAACGATAAGCTTGTTTTAAATTTTGGTTAAATTTTGGTTAAATTTTTGACAGTTCGCAGTTGTGCGAGTTATTAGAGTCATTTTCTGGGAATTTAATCATAATTATTAGCGATAAATCCGAAATTTATTTCTGCGATATATATATAGCTGCCGGGAGATTGAGCGGTTAACGCTATCACATTTGCTACAGATGCTTAAAGCGTGGCAGGATAGTCATACCATTTGAGATTTGATAATTGGAAATGACTGATGACTATCATGATTTGGATCGCGGGTCTATAGTTGCATTCTTTTTTTCAAATGGTATCAGTTTCTGACTGCACATCTTTTTGAGCGATCGCCACTTGATGCTCGCTGCCATTTAATGTCAGTTTAAAAACCGAAGCTCGCGACTGCAAAAATTTTATCAAACTGGAATTAGCCAAAAAATGTTTTACAATTAAATCGGCATGACACTCATATGTTTTGAGAAATTTCTTCTTAAGTTTTGCCACAGAAATAGCATCCTCTTCCGACTCTACTATCGCCGCCTCAATCATTTCTAAAAGTATTTTTTCTAAAGCATCCAGCGAATCAATAGCAATTGAATTAGCTGGCAAAGTTTCGGGCATTTTTTGATGTTCAAGATTTTGAGCGATGGGAATAGTTGCAGGTTCTTCTGCCGCATTAATTTCGTTTGGGGGTGACGGAAACACTGCTATATCCGTAGAATTAATCGAATTAAATTCTATAGCGCGGCGCTCTTTAAAAAGTTGAGTTACACTAGAAAACCAAGCTATCCGCTCGTCGATAGATTGGTGTTCGGCCTTCAGCAACTCGGCAATTTTATTTGCCAGTTCTGCAAAAGTAGGGAGTTCCACTTCCTCTTTGCAAGAATAGTGCTTGCTCTCCCCAGTCAGATGATTTTCTACAGACAACACAGCATTTTGACTGCGTACCCGAAAGACAGTCAATCCCTGATTTTGCAGTTGATTGCAGAGGTGATTTAACAAACTGTCCGAAGAACCAACAAAAACTTGTTGGACAGCAGGATAGCGGTATAAAATAGCAGCACCAAAGGCAATCATTTTACCGTCAGCGCTGTTAGAACCGCCCGGAGCGTGAATTAGTTCGTAACCGCGATCGTACAGTTCGGTATCCAGCTTGCTCGTGCTGGGATTTTTCCAGTTAGCAAAAGCAATCTTAACTTGCAGGGGATAGCTGCACAAACTGGCTAAAAACTTTTCTGTATTAATGTCTAGTTTCAAGTTTTCTGCATCTAGCAACAAAATCGCAATTCCCCGATCGCACTTTACGGCTGTTTCTGGGGCGATCGCACTTTCGGCGCAGCTACTGTTTGACGGCGCCAAAGGCTCAAACAATTGTTGGCGGCGAGCTTGGGACGAATAAAACTGCCTGCGGCAGGAACAAGCACTTTTGCGAAATCGATCTGGCGAGCGTCGGGGATTTTTCATTAACTGACGATCGTAGCCTAACTTATGGTGGCCTATCGGCTCATAATAACATAAAGACCCTTAATAATTCTTAAAGAAAATGGCTAGAGACTTGCGGGGATTCCTGAAACTACTCGAAGACAGGGGACAACTGCGCCGGATCAGCGCTTTAGTCGATTCCGACTTAGAAATTGCCGAAATTTCTAACCAAATGCTGGTAAAAGGCGGGCCCGGATTGCTGTTTGAAAACGTCAAAGGGGCAGAATTCCCCGTCGCCATCAACCTGTTGGGTACGGAAGAACGGGTTTGCTGGGCGATGAACATGGAAAAGCCGATCGAACTGGAAGAACTCGGCAAAAAATTAGGTATGCTACAACAGCCCAAGCCGCCGAAAAAGATTTCCCAAGCCATAGAATTCGGCAAAGTCCTGTTCGACGTAGTGAAAGCCAAACCAGGCCGCGACTTCTTCCCAGCTTGTCAGCAAGTGGTATTTGAGGGAGAAGGCGTCGATTTGAACAAAATCCCGATGATTCGCCCCTATCCCGGAGATGCGGGCAAAATTATCACCCTCGGTTTGGTAATTACTAAGGATTGTGAAACCGGTACGCCGAATGTGGGGGTTTATCGGTTGCAGTTGCAGTCAAAAAACACGATGACTGTACACTGGTTATCTGTCCGTGGCGGCGCGCGGCACTTGCGGAAAGCGGCGCAGGCTGGTAAAAAGTTAGAAGTTGCGATCGCCCTGGGAGTTGACCCCCTGATCATTCTCGCCGCCGCGACACCGATTCCGGTTGACTTGTCAGAATGGTTATTTGCCGGACTTTACGGCGGTTCCGGCGTGCAGTTGGCCAAGTGCAAAACAATAGATTTAGAAGTACCGGCGGACTCGGAAATCGTGTTAGAAGGAACGATTACCCCCGGTGAAGTTTTACCCGACGGGCCGTTTGGCGACCACATGGGTTATTACGGCGGCGTGGAGGATTCGCCGTTAGTTCGCTTCAACTGCATGACGCACCGCAAAGATCCGATTTATTTAACCACATTTAGCGGGCGGCCGCCCAAGGAAGAGGCTATGATGGCGATCGCGCTAAACCGCATTTACACCCCTATTTTGCGGCAGCAAGTATCCGAAATAGTCGATTTCTTCTTACCAATGGAAGCGCTGAGTTACAAAGCAGCAATTATTTCCATTGATAAAGCTTATCCCGGTCAAGCGCGCAGGGCTGCGTTAGCATTTTGGAGTGCATTGCCGCAGTTTACTTACACCAAATTTGTGATTGTGGTGGATAAAAGTATCAACATTCGCGACCCGCGTCAAGTAGTCTGGGCAATTAGTTCTAAAGTTGACCCGGTTCGAGATGTATTTATTTTGCCAAATACGCCCTTTGACAGTTTAGATTTTGCCAGTGAAAAGATTGGTTTGGGCGGCAGAATGGGGATTGATGCTACGACGAAAATGCCACCGGAAACCGAGCACGAATGGGGGGAAGTTTTAGAGTCCGATCCGGATGTGGCGGCGATGGTAGAAAGGCGTTGGGCGGAGTACGGTTTGGCCGATTTAAATTTGGGAGAAGTCGATCCGAATTTGTTTGGGTATGAAATGAGGTAGGGGAATGGCAGTGTCCATTAGCGTCAATTTAAGGTTGAACCTTGGGTATCTCTTGTTTATATCAAAGTCTATATCCCCCCTAGCCCCCCTTAATAAGGGGGGAACAAGAAATATTCTCAAAGTCCCCCTTCGATCGGGGGATTTAGGGGGATCTAGACTGAGGTAAAAGCGAGATTTCTCATGGTTTCAGGCTTAAGTTGACACTAATAGACACGGTGCCGTGTCCTACCTTGCTGTGTTGTCGATACCAAAGAAACCGGGTTTTTTGCAGTTTTGCTGGCTGTAGCGAAGTATTCTCATAAAAACCCGGTTTCTGGGCACTTTCGCGATCGAGATTTGCGCGCTCCGTCAGAGAAACCGGGTTTTTACCGAGTCTTTGTACTGTCACGAAGTCTTATCGAAAAAACCCGGTTTCTGGGTTCCTATGCGTAAGTTATATTATATCCTAAAGTTTGTGCCACAATTGAGGAACGATCGATTAATCCTACTGACGAACAAGCCCAAGCCTGTCTGCGCGTGTGCCAGATGTTGTCTAACTACTACCGGGATATTCAACTATTCCGTTTTAATGCTCAAACCAGAGAAGTATATATTTTCGCAACTGATGAACTGCAAATAATCGTATCTAGCAATGGACTTTGGAGGTTTTTGGATGAAACCGAACTTTGAGAAAATGAGCAGATCCGAATTAAAAGCTTATGTTCTATCGCATCGGGATGATGATGAAGCGATTCGGGTGTTTTTTGGTCGTCGCAATCCCCCGGATTCAGAAGCGACATGGTACGGGCCGATGTGTACTCCTGAAGGTTTACCTATTGAAGAAAATATTCGCATCGCTGAGGAGGAAATGAGGAAAAGAGTTGAAATATCTAACGAAAAACAAAAACAAAGGGAAAAAGCACAGGAGGATGAATTACGCCAAAAATTAGAGGGGGAAATTGAGGCAAAACTTCGATCGCAAATTGAGTTAGAAGTGGAAGCGAAGTTGCGGCAAAAGTTAGAAACAGAAATTGAGGCGAGGCTGCTGCAAAAAATTACCGCCGAAAATCAACAATCCGATCGCCAAACTAGCACTACACTGACGCCAGAAGCAATCGATCGCGCGCGCGAACAATTAAAACACGATCCAGAAGCATTAGCTGCTCTCGATACGATTCAGGAGTGCGGGGGAAATTTGGCAGATGCTGCACGATTAATTGCGATCGCAGCCGGGACAGAAGTTGAATCGGATTTGTTAGAAAAGTTAAGCAGTCGGTGTCGCAGTGTTATCTGTCAGGAGGATCTGAAAGCAGAATTGCCTCTGATGATAAGTGCGATCGCAGAATTTTTACGATCGACTGGCGGTTTGCCTTCAAGACTGGCAACGCCGATCGCACTTTTTGCGATCGAGCAAGGGATTGAGGATTTTTGTGATTTTTAGGAAGGGCGAATTAATGGCGATCTGGAATTACACATTACAACCAAAGCGGTAGGGTGCGTCAGGAAAGGTAATTCTGAATCATCACCGAAAATCTAATTCTGACGCACCATTTATTCGGGGCGTGCGTCAGTTGTGAAATTGTGAGTTTTTATCTAAAATCTCATTCTTCTGACGCACCCTACTTGACTTTATACTTGCAAGGTGTATGTGGAATTTCGCGATCGGCTATGCCACACTTAGACCCTCAAGACGACCGCGCTTCATCTCATTAAAAATTAATGGTTTAACAATACTTCTCATAGTAAAGATAGCATGATGATATAAACAACAATAATAATAATAATCAAGACGAACCAGATAACGGCAACTCTTAATTTGACCGAGTTGAAGGCAACTCTCAACTTGACAAAGATAAGAACGGCAAGGCTCAACTTGGCACCTTTCAAGTCGGCACCTTTGAGCTTGGCACCTTTAAACTTGGCACCTCTCAAGTAGGCACCTCTCAAGTAGGCACCTCTTAAGTTGGCACTTCTCAAGTCGGCACCGCTGAGGTAGACACGGCTCAAGTCAGCATCGCTCAAGTCAGCATCGCTCAGGTTAGCATCGCTCAGGTTGGCATCGCTCAGGTTGGTACCTCTCAAGTTGGCACCGCTCAGGTTGGCACGGATCAGTTTGGCACGGATCAGTTTGGCATTGCTCAGGTCGGCACCGCTCAGGTTGGCAGCGTTCAGGTTGGCACCGCTCAGGTTGGCATCCCTCAGGTCGGCACTGCTCAGGTCGGCACCTCTCAGGTTGGCACCGATTAGGTTGGCACCGTTCAGTTTGGCACCGCTCAGGTCCGCACCGCTCAGGTCGGTACCGCTCAGGTCGGCACGGCTCAGGTCGGCACCGCTCAGTTTGGCACGGCTCAGGTTGGCACGGCTCAGGTCGGCACCGCTCAGGTTGGCACCGTTCAGTTTGGCACCGCTCAGGTTGGCACCGTTCAGGTCGGCACCGCTCAGGTCGGCACCGCTCAGGTCGGCACCGGTTAGGCAAGCATTTCTCAAGTCAGCGTCGCTCAAGTTAGCACAGCTTAAGTCTCGCCATAGAATTTGCTTTGTGACAATTTCTTCTACTAAACGCCATTTTTGTTGGCTGCTTTCGTCATCTTCTGAAGTTTCGCTTAATATTTGAGCATCCTGAACAGGAAACCCATCTAGCTCTGTTAATTCTCTTGAATTAATCTGAATTAAAAGTCGCTCAATATCTTCTTCAGACCCTTCTATGATTAATTTGATGCTCCCTTCTTGAATATCAATGATTTGTATAGTGTCGCCTCCATTTTCTCTTAAAATAGTTGCGAGAATCCGGAGGTTTGAAATCGAATTAATCTCACCCTTTAATATAATTACAGATTTGATTGTTCGACTTTGTTCATCTATAACAGTTACTTGACGGCCAAGCATTTTTACTTTCGCTCCTTCTTCAAGATCAGGGCTGGGGTTAACCGACCTTTCTATTTGCTCATAATTTATGCTATCTTCTGTTATTCCTGCGATCTGTTGCCACTTTAATTTTAGTGAATCACATATTTTTTTGAATGAATCAAGCTGAATAGGAACTTGATTGAAAAAATTAGTAACTGTACTACGCGATAACCGTTGAGATTCGGCAAAGTTGCTCTTTGAGTCAAATCCTAGCCTAATTAAAGCTCTTTCTGCTGTGTCTACACCTTTTTCAGTTGCTGCAATGGTAAGTTTTTTCTTTTTTCTGCATGGGCTAGAGTCTGGCATCGATCACCTCAATTTCATAAACACAATTCTTAACTCAGTCATATCTCAAGCATAAGGCAATCATAGTAAAGTCAAAAGAGATAAACAAGACAATCATTGCCTAGTCAAGGTTTCATGGATTTGGCTTCACAATAAAAATATGAAATCTACAGGTTCTCCGAAATCATGAATAACAAGCTAATCGCCAACCCTCACTCCGCACTAGAAATGATTATTGTCAAAGAGCGATTACGCCAATCGCGTTATAGCTTTAACGCTGCTTTAGCAGCAACCGTACTCTCTACCTGCATTAGCCTTGTCGGTGCGGCACTCCTATTATCAGGCAAAGTTCCTGAAGGCGCTGTCACCACATCTAGCGGCATGGCTGTAAGTGTTGGTTGCTTGAAACTTGCCAAGGATGCAAACGATCGCCTTGACAGAATAACAAAAGAATTAATAGATGACACCAGGGAAATAGCCGAGATGCGATCGAACAACGAACCGCGAAGACGCAAAGGGCGCTAAGGAAGAGAAAGAAAGTGCGATCCTATTTTTCCAAAACCTCAACCAAGTCTTCCACCATCACATCGAAGACAGCAGCAAGTTTCTGCAAAGCCGTGTAGTCCACAGTTGCCAGTTTAGGAGCTTGCGCGTATTTTTTGACCGTGCTGTAGGGAATGCCCGTTCTTTCGGAAACTTCTTTCAGCGTCCAACCCTTCTCCTGGGCCATTTCTCGAACTCGTAAGCGAATTTGCCCCATTATGCTTGACACAAGCTATGCTCATAGCTTTTAATGATATACAGATAGCGATCGCCCCGTGACCTGAGAAATCTAGAGCGATCGCCTTTCCTTTACCACCCACAAAAGTGGGCAGAACACATCTATGATACCAAAAGAATCGACCTATCGCGATCGACTTGTGCCTTGGCATCTAATTCGCCACCACCCCAACTGTCAGCGGTTAACAGTCGCCCGTTTCAGCCGCCGCCGCGATGCGGAATCTTACCTAAATGCCCTGGGCCGTTTAATGCCCGCCGTCCCGCATACAATTGTGTTCGTGAATGCGCTGTCGCTCAATGAAACCAGCGTGCCAATTCCGATGCAATTGTCGTCGATAGAACGTTAACTGTCAAAAAGTGCGATCGCGCTTCCCAACATAGCAATTACTCTAATTTGCCGGAAGTGCGATCGCACTTTTTGTCCCAAAAAGTCTTGTTAAACTGTAAATAGATTTGAGTCAAGGAGTGCGAGCGATGCCATCTCCATTTCCTGGTATTGACCCCTATTTAGAACATCCCGAATTCTGGCCTGGAATACATCACTTGTTAATCAACCAAATTGCCAGATTTTTATCTCCCCAACTGCGTCCTCAATATGTAGTTGATGTCAAAGTAAGAAATTATGAAACTGCTGATGACGATACTCTGCTAATTAGCATTCCAGACTCAACAACATCAAACCCAGAAGTTACAAGACTGCCAACCCAGCCAATAAAAGTAACTATTCCCGTACCTTTCCCAAGACGGGAAGGATATTTAGAAATTAGCTCCACAGCAACCAAAGAATTGATAACAGTGATTGAAATCATATCACCTACCAACAAACGCGACTGTAAAGGGCGTAAAATCTACGCAGACAAACGAGAGGAAATTTTAGGAAGCCGGACTAATTTAGTAGAAATTGATTTATTGCAGCGCGGGCCAAAAATGCCGATTATTGAAAAAAATATTGACAGTCACTATCGGATTTTGGTTGGTCGGGGAAATTGCCGCCCTTTCGCAGACTTATACGCTTTTAACCTACAAAACCCGATACCAGCTTTTCCTTTGCCGCTGCGATCGGGCGATACTGAACCTGTAATCAACTTGCAGGAATTATTCAGTGAAATTTACGACGTAGCAAGTTACGATCTCAAGATAGATTATCGCAACTGGGAAGTCATACCACCGCTGTCAGAGGCCGATACAATTTGGGCAGATGCTTGGTTGCGCGATCGGGGATTGCGGTAAACACCTGTTCGTAGTGAGGACTGAAGTCCTCTTTTTAGGTATGAATTAAGATAGGACTAAAGTCCTTACTACAAACCCGATCGAACAGCTAAACATCCTGACTCTGCATCAACCGCTGCTTCAAACGCGCCGGATCTCCCCGATCGACAACTTGACCTTTTTCCAACAAAAAAGCCCCATCGCAATAATTCAACTCATCCAAACGATGAGTCACCCACAAAGCCGTAATCCCGCGATTTTTCACCAACCGCTGCACCGCCGCCACCAAATCCAACTGAGAATCAGGATCTAACAAAGCCGTCGGTTCATCCAACAGCAAAATTTCGCAATGACGGGCGATCGCCCCAGCCAGAGCAATCCGCTGCTTCTGGCCCCCACTCAAAGCATAAATCGGCCGCCGCTGCAAATCCAGCAAATTGACAGCCTCCAAAGCCTCAGCCACTCTTTCCCGCACCTGAAGATTAGAAAGCTTTTCCTCAACCAAACCAAAAGCCACATCCGCACCCACCGTCGGCATCACCAACTGGTGATCCGGGTTTTGAAACACAAAACCCACGCGCCCGCCCAAGTCAATTTCGCCCGATTGGGGGTGCAGCAGCCCAGCCATCAGCCTCAGCAACGTAGATTTGCCACTACCGTTAGTGCCCAAAAGCATCCAAAACTCACCCTTGGGTACATCCAGAGAGCAACCTTGCAAAACTCGATCGCCCGACGGCCAGCAAAAACCCAAATCCCGCACAGCAACCGCTGACTGGCCCATATCGGCACCCGCACCCCCAGCCCTCATTCTGCTAATGTCATCGAAACAAAACCGGGCGCCCTACCTGTAGAAGCCGCCCCTGATTTCTGAGAAATCACCACCCCAGAAATCTCGCTGCTGACGACAGCCACCTTTTTCTCAGGATTTTTCTCACAAGTGAGTTCCAAAACATGGGGTTGCGAGTTGCCCATCGCCTCTACAACCTGCTGGTAAACAGCCTCAGCGTCCTCGGCCAACTTCCGCTGCACCGAAAGCGAGACGGGCGTGTTCTTCACAATGATGTCAATGCTGAACATATAGTCTTAAAAACCTAAGTTTGGAGCTCTACCCTCAGTATATATATAGGATAGAACTTACGCACCAACACTCAAAAAACCTAAGTTTTTACCGTTTCAGCTCGCTGCCACAAAGTATTTCTGTAAAAAAAAACCGCTTTTGTTCCCGCAGTACCAAGATTTCTCGCCCGCATTTCCCCCTCTCCGCCCAGATTCCGGGTTGATCCGAGAACTTACACGACTTCCGCCACCAGTCAAGATCCGGAACTTCTTGAAGAAATGCTTGCCATTGTAAAGAATTACCCCTATAATCTTAAATACGGTAAAGAAAAGTAAACTCTATTCATAATCCAACTCGTTTTCTGTTAAGCAGATCAACCTTTGGGCAATAATGACTAGAGACAAATCCGTTGTAATTATATCCATTTGGAGATTTGCGTAAATGACAATCGCAGTCGGACGCGCCCAGACCGAAAGAGGCATCTTTGATGTCCTCGACGACTGGCTCAAACGCGATCGCTTCGTCTTCGTAGGCTGGTCTGGCATCCTGCTATTCCCCTGCGCCTATATGGCCATCGGTGGCTGGTTAACAGGCACCACCTTCGTTACCTCCTGGTACACCCACGGTTTGGCAAGTTCCTACCTCGAAGGAGCCAACTTCCTCACCGTAGCAGTATCCACCCCAGCCAACAGCCTCGGACACTCCCTGCTGTTCCTGTGGGGCCCCGAAGCTCAGTGGGACTTCACCCGCTGGTTCCAACTCGGTGGTTTGTGGGCATTTGTCGCCCTTCACGGCGCCTTCGCACTGATCGGCTTCTGCCTGCGTCAGATCGAAATCGCTCGTTTAGTCGGCATCCGCCCCTACAACGCCCTCGCATTCACAGGCCCGATCGCCGTGTTTGTGTCCGTGTTCCTGCTGTACCCCTTGGGTCAATCAGGCTGGTTCTTCGCCCCCAGTTTCGGCGTCGCAGCAATTTTCCGCTTCCTGCTATTCCTGCAAGGCTTCCACAACTGGACGCTCAACCCCTTCCACATGATGGGCGTTGCAGGCATCTTGGGCGGCGCTCTGTTGTGCGCTATCCACGGTGCCACCGTGGAAAACACCCTGTTTGAAGATGGCGAAGGTGCTAACACTTTCCCAGCTTTTAACCCAACTCAGTCAGAAGAAACCTATTCCATGGTGACAGCTAACCGTTTTTGGAGCCAAATCTTCGGAATTGCCTTCTCCAACAAACGTTGGTTGCACTTCTTCATGCTGTTCGTGCCCGTCACAGGCTTGTGGATGAGCTCCATTGGTATCGTCGGTTTAGCATTAAACCTGCGCGCCTATGACTTCGTATCACAAGAATTGCGCGCTGCTGAAGATCCTGAGTTTGAAACGTTCTACACTAAGAACATTCTGCTTAACGAAGGCATTCGTGCTTGGATGGCTCCGACCGACCAACCCCACGAAAACTTCATCTTCCCTGAAGAAGTTCTGCCTCGCGGTAACGCTCTCTAATCAGTGCGAAGTATCAAAAATTGCAACATTTTGAAAGGGTAAGATAAATCAGTTTAGGCTTTACCCTCAGTGTTTAAAAAGCTCCTGCCGATCGGCGGGAGCTTTTTTGATTTCAGTAATGCGATCGCACATTTCCCTCTTTATACCCGCCCCACAGAGAAAGCAATCCGTTCAAAAGCTCGATCGCCCCCTCGCTGTAGAGATCGATACAATATTTGGTGCACATCTTGCAAAAATATTAAATTGCATCCCCACTTCTAATTCCTTGTGTTATTCTAATAATTGTGACTGCTGGAATGATACTCAGAACGCAGGTTCTTTCGGTTCCGCTGGCAAGGGCTAGCGCACAAATCCTCACACCAAATCTTGTATTTGGGTGAGGTGCGTTCACATAAGCCATTTAGCTAATCCTGGAGGTGATGCCCATGATAGAAAGTAGTAAATGCATGGGTCATCAGATTGGAAACTACCGGCTGTGCGCCGGGGCCGCTCACTAGCAGTCAGCCGTCGTTTCCAACTGGAAACGAATTCCATCGGGAACCAGGCTCAGCTAGGGATTCTCCCGGCAGTCAGGTTCTAATCTGAAGACCCGCTAGACCGCTCTCACCTCATATAGTGTTAAATCTTAAGTATTAAAACTTGAGCCTCAACACTATTGGTGAGAGCGGATAGTTTTTGGTCACATTTTTACAGGTGGGCTGTTAATCTGCCAAAGATCTCATCCCAAAATAAAAAAAAATTATGGCCGATCTACTTAACGATACTGAAATTCAAGAGCGCGCCAGTCAATTATCGGGCTGGACGGTGGAAGGTCAGCAACTGCGGTGTACCCGTTCATTTAAAGATTTTATCGGCGCGATCGCCTTTGTGAATAAGTTGGTCGCCCCCTCAGAAGCCGCAGGACATCACCCCGACATAGAAATCTCCTATAACAAAGTAACAGTTAACTTGACAACTCACGATGCCGGAGGCTTAACTGATAAAGACTTTGCGTTAGCCCAAGAGATTTCTGCGCTAAAGTAGAAGAGTTCCCATCTTCCGAGCTACCAGTGCATCTAGCGAGATTCCCAAGAGCAGAAAGCCTGCCATAGAAAATATCGACTCTGGGTTAAAATCGGGTGTGAGAAAGTCTAGATGCAACAAGTCCAATGTATTAAAGGCTATTCGCCATCCTCCGACCATGATCGTATTTGAAAGGCCAGAGTTCTTGAACGAATCTGCTCAAAGAACAGAACTGATAGAAAAGCTTTTGGATATTGGCGCGGCGCTCTCTAGCGCCCCCGATTTGGGCGGCTTGTTAAACTTAATTTTATCCAAAAGCCGGGAAATCACCTACAGCGATGCGGGCAGCGTTTATTTGGTAGATCACAGCGACGAGAAATCTAAGTTGCTGTTCAAGGTAGCCCAAAACGGTTCTAAACCCAGACTGTCGTTTAAGGAGTTTGCCCTGCCGCTGACAGACAAAAGCTTGGCGGGATACGTGGCAATTACAGGTCAAAGTTTGAACCTGTCTGATGCCTATGACTTGCCCCCCGACGTACCCTACCAGTTAGATACCAGTTTTGACAGGGATATTAATTACCGCACTTGCTCGGTAATGGTGCTGCCGATGCAAAACCGACAGGGCGAGACAATAGGCGTACTGCAACTGATCAACCGCAAAAAAAAGGCAGATGAGGTGCTGACGGCAGAGAATGCCTGGGAATCGACGCAGCAGTATTCGGAGTGGGAAGAAAGGATAGTTCGATCGCTCGCTTCTCAAGCAGCAATCTCGATCGAGCGCAATCAACTCCAAGAAAGCATCGAACACTTGTTCGAGGGCTTCGTCAAAGCCAGCGTGCAAGTCATAGAAGCCAGAGACCCCTGTACGTTCGGCCATTCAGAACGAGTCGCAGCCCTGACAGTACGCCTTTCAGAAGAAGTAAACGCCGTCAGCAGCGGATGGCTGCGCTCTATTTACTTTAACAACCGCCAAATTCAAGAAATTCGCTACGCCGCTCTGCTGCACGATTTTGGCAAAATCGGAGTACCAGAAGCAGTTTTGACCAAGCAGAAAAAGCTCTACCCCTCACAGCTAGAAATCATTCGCCACCGTTTCGCCCTAGCTCAGCGAACCCTGGAAATGGAATGCGTCCAGTCTAAATATAAATACTTGCTAGAGCATTCAGCTTACCGAAAACACCCGGACTCTGGGCCAGAGTGCGCTAAATGCCAGGAAATAGAACAGCTAGACACGGCGCTAGCAGACGCAAAAACCAGATTGGCAGAATATTGGGAAGTCCTGCTAGAGGCCAACGAACCTCACATTTTGGCAGAAGAACCCCTAGCTCAACTACGAGAACTTTCTCGGCAAACTTACAGAGATATAGACGGGGCAATTAAACCGCTGCTGAGTCCAGACGAAATCGTGCAATTGATGGTGTCGAGGGGCAACTTGACGCGGGAAGAACGATCGGCAATCGAATCTCACGTCACTCACACTTACGAATTTCTGAGCCAAATTCCGTGGACAAAGGATCTAAAAAATGTTCCCCAAATAGCCTACGGACACCATGAAAAACTCGACGGCACAGGCTATCCACGAGGTCTAACACACTCAGAAATCCCCATTCAAGCGCAATTGATGACGATCGCCGATATTTATGACGCCCTGACTGCAGGCGATCGCCCCTACAAACGAGCTCTGCGCACAGATGCAGCGATGAAAATTTTGCGGCAAGAAGCAGCTCACCACAAAATCAACGCCGATTTGTTAGAATTATTCGCTCACCGCCGAGTCTTTAGCGTCCTCGGACACAGCTTGGATGTGACGACGTCGAATTAGCCTAGACGATTCGGGCGTGCTGTGCTAAAAAGTAAATAGGCTACCCCTGCGCCCTGCAAGTGTCAGCAGTCAAATCAATCCACAGCCAAAGTATTGTCAGGTTTTGAGGCGGTTGAGTAGAGGGTAAGAAACAGGCTGTGGGCGGCCGCCAATTACATCTATACACTCAGTCAGCCCATAAGAATCAAAAGAAAAATTGAATTTTAGGTCTCTTTTTGCAGTATGCTAGTTGAGCAACTACTGACCACATAGAAGACTCGAAAAGTTTCTCTGTAATCGGTGTGAGGATGAGAGTGAATATGTCGAAATTTTTGTGGAGTTACCTACTAATCAGCCCAGCAGTCTTAGGAGCTACCCTAGTAGTTTCTTCGAGCGCGATGGCAGCAGACGCTCAGCAAGCTGCTGATGCGCGCTCGCCTCAAGCTGGCAAAACTGAAACGGCCCAAACCTCCGAAGCGAAAGTCAATGCTTTAGCTGCTGTGGACGAAACTACCGCAGCCTCCGAGCCAGTGGAAGCAATTTCCCAAGCCTCCGGCCGGGAAACCCAGCCTGCGATTGCAGATGCGGGCCAGGCTGCAACGGGCAGCGCGATCGCCTCCGCCACCACAGACCCCGCAGCAACAAATCTTGAAGCTGCATCACAACCTGTAACTGAATCTTTAGCAGCAGTTGAGCCAACAGTCGCTCAACCAGTAGAAAATTCAGCGGCAGCCAAACTAGAAAATCCAGCCCCGGCAGCTACCGCTATCGAGGAGCAAATCAGTGCAGCTCAATTAGAAACTACTGCCCCGGCAGTGGCAGAGCAGGCACAACAAAGTTTGCCTTCTCCGGCTGAATCTTTGGCCCAAACTGCTGCACCACAAGCTCAAAACCCAGCCGCCACATTAGAACAGCTCAACCAGTACAGCAGCGAAGGTGCTGCCGGCGGCGAAACTCAGGGTCAAGTTACCTCAGTATCTCAACTTTCCGACGTGCGGCCCACAGACTGGGCATTCCAAGCACTGCAATCCCTAGTCGAGCGCTACGGCTGTATTGCCGGGTATCCGGACGGCACATTCCGCGGCAACCGGGCAATGACCCGCTACGAATTCGCCGCCGGTTTAAACGCTTGCTTAGACAAAGTTAACGAACTAATTAAAGCAGGTACAACCAACTTAGCGACCAAAGACGACTTGGCAGCCCTCCAACGGCTCCAAGAAGAATTTGCAGCAGAACTGGCAACCCTGCGCGGCCGCGTCGATGCTCTGGAAGCTCGGACATCCGAACTCGAAGCCAACCAATTCTCAACTACTACCAAACTGACTGGGGAAGCAATTTTCGCCCTCAGCGATGACTTTGGTGGGAATGATGGCTTGTTTGGCAGAAACAACAGAAGAGTCGGTAGCGGTAACAATGAAGCCGTCTTCCAACAGCGGGTACGTCTGAATTTAAATACCAGCTTCACCGGCAGAGACTTGCTGTTGACCAGGCTGGATGTGGGCAACGGTCAAAACTTTAACCTCGGGGCGACAAGCGAAGGTACTCAAACCTGGAATGTCGTCAACCGCACCGACAACGTTTTCCACCTGGGCAGCTTGCTTTACAAGTTCCCCGCTAGCAATCGGTTGAACGTTACCATTGAAGCCGCTAACGGTATTTGGAACGATTTCATCCCCACCGTCAACCCTTACTTTGAAGACTTTGACGGCGGTAATGGCTCGCTCAGCGCCTTCGGTCAAAGCAACCCAATTTATCGCCTAGGTGGCGGCGCTGGTATCGGCTTCGATTACGCCTTCGGCGGCAGGGGCTTGCTGGGCGGCGTGTTCGGCCCGACTTCTCTGTCCTTCGGCTATTTGGCGTCAAATGCAGCCAGTCCCGCCAAGGGCGGAGGCTTGTTCAACGGCGACTACGCAGCGATGGGCCAGTTGACTTTTACCCCCGGACGCAACTTGCAAGTTGCTCTCAACTACAACCACGGTTACTTTAGCAGAGGTAACTTCGGGTTTGACAACGGTTTGGGGAACGGCCCAGGCAATCTCGGCGGTTTCACCGGCACCGGCGTGGCTAATTCCCTCAACGGTTTGAGCGAAGGCTTTGACGGCCCCAACGGCTTCCGCGCTCGCAAAGTTGTCAGCAACTCCTACGGCGCTCAGGCTTCGTTCCGACTCAGCCCAAGATTTATCATTGGGGGCTGGGCTGGTTTAACCAATGCTCGTATTCTCGGCATCGGCGATGCGAGAATTTGGAACTACGCTGCCACATTGGCTTTGCCCGATTTAGGGAAAGAAGGCAACTTGCTGGGCTTTGTCGTAGGTCGCGAGCCTTATTTGGATAAACTTGATGCTCCGAGCGGTTTGCGGAGATTCAGCAACGATACTTCGTGGCATTTTGAAGGCTTCTACAAGTTCAAGCTCTCGGATAACATTGCTGTGACTCCGGGCGTCATTTGGATTACTAACCCGAATCAAGACCGCAATAATGACGACATCATTATTGGTACTCTGAGAACTACTTTCACGTTCTAAGAGCGGCTTATAGAGCAAGCGGGGCGGGTTATACCGTCTCTGCTGGCAACTTTAGCTAAATTTAGCCCTGCTTCCGGCAGGGCTTTTTTGTGCGGTGGACGAATTCAGCTCCTAGATGGGGGGGGTGACAACCCGCCTGAAACCCTGATGAGTCCTGTTGTTAATAAATGTTACAAATACGCTAGTTTATAAATTAGCAGTAATTTTGTGTGAGAAATTAATTGAGAGAGAAAAGCTTGTCGATCGGAGGAGAGAATTTCTTTCGGACAGTCAATTGTAGAGACAACGTTATCGCGCCGGCGTAACCAATTCTACGAGACTCACAAGTAAATTCTTACTAAACCATACATTCTATGACAGAAACTAATTTCACTTTGGATCTAAAATATCCCCCTATCTGTATTCATAACTTATTTGAAATGCAAGCCAATAAAAATCCGTCAAAAATTGCTGTAACTTTTGAAAACCAGCACCTAACCTATCAACAATTAAATGAGCGTTCTAACCAGTTGGCACACTATCTAAAGAGTTTAGGTGTGGGTGCGGAAGTTATGGTAGGAATCTGTCTAGAAAGAACAATCAATACTGTTATTGGACTTTTAGGTATTTTAAAAGCTGGTGGCTGTTATATACCATTAGACCCAGCCTATCCTCAAGAACGTCTCGCCTATATGGTAGAAAATTCCCAACTACCAATATTATTAAGTCAGGAAACTTTATTAGGAATTTGTCATAATTTTATTGCCGACAAACAATCAAATCTAGAAAATAAAAAAACTATCATCGTTAGTATTGATGGTGACGGGGAAAAAATCGCTCAATGCAGTCAAGAAAATCCTGACAGCACATTAAACTCAAGAAATTTGGCATATACAATTTATACTTCCGGCTCTACAGGTAAACCCAAAGGAGTGCAAATTGAGCATCAATCCGTTGTCAATTTTTTAATTTCTATGATTCAAGAGCCTGGAATAACGGCAACCGATAGACTTTTAGCAGTAACAACTATATCGTTTGATATTGCAGCTTTAGAAATCTACTTACCCTTGAGTGTAGGAGCAAGTGTAATTGTAGTTAGTCAAGAAAATTATACAGACGGAACGAAGTTAAGTGAACAAATAGAGGAAACAAAAGCCACAATCATCCAAGCAACTCCGGCTACTTGGAAAATGCTTCTAACATCTGGATGGAAAGGCAATAAACAATTAAAAATTCTCTGCGGTGGTGAAGCACTTACCCAAAAACTAGCATCTCAATTACTGGAAAAAGTAGGTAGTCTGTGGAATATGTATGGACCAACGGAAACAACGATTTGGTCAACGATTTATCAAGTAACATCAGCTACTGAAAAAATACCTATTGGTAAACCCATTGCTAATACTCAAATTTACATTTTAGATCGGCGTTTACGCCGTTTAACAGACCCACTTACTCCTGTACCTTTTGGTGAAATAGGGGAATTAAATATTGGTGGCGATGGTTTAGCTAGAGGTTATCTCAATCAGCCTGAATTAACACAACAAAAATTTGCTCCCGACTCTTTAAGTAATCAACCTGGAGCGCGTCTTTACAAAACAGGAGATTTAGTTCGTTATCTTCCTGATGGAAATATCGAATATATAGGACGTATAGATAACCAAGTAAAAATTAGGGGATTTCGCATCGAGGTGGGAGAAATTGAAACCCTACTTCATCAACATTTTTTAGTAAAAGAAGCTGTAGTCAATGCGCGGGAAGAAAATAATGGTGAAAAACGCCTCGTAGCATATATTATTCCGAATCAAGAAACTGAAAATACGAATATTCCCGATACTGAAACTGACGCTCATCGTTCCCAAACCGAACAATGGCAAAAAATCTGGAATGATGCTTACAGTCAATCTGATGCTGAAGAAGATCCTACTTTTAATATTAGTGGTTGGAATAATAGTTATACCGGTTTACCCGTACCACCAGCAGAAGTGCGAGAATGGGTTGAGCATACAGTTAAGCGGATTCTTTCATTAAAACCCAACCGTGTTTTAGAAATTGGTTGTGGTACAGGAATGTTACTATTTCGCATAGCTCCTCACTGCACTCACTATTGTGGAACTGATATTACAGAAGCCTCAGTGCGTTATATTGAAGAACAATTAAATAATCAAGGACAAGACTGGTCAAAAGTAAGCCTTTATCAAACATCAGCAGACGAATTAGAAATAGGAAAAAATCAAGCGTTTGATGCTGTAGTTATTAACTCAGTGATTCAATATTTTCCTAGTATTAATTATTTGGTTAAAGTATTGGAAAATTTAGTGCCTAGGGTAGACTCAGGGGGATTTATTTTTGTTGGTGATGTACGTTCTCTCCCCTTATTGGAAAGTTTCCATACTTCTGTACAATTATATCAAGCTCCGGCATCCTTACCAACTAAACAACTAAAACAACGTATTCAAAAACGATTAAATCAAGAACAAGGATTAGTAATAGATCCTAATTTCTTTCTAGCATTAAAACAACATTTACCCCAAATTACTGATGTTGAAATTCGGCTCAAACGAGGACGCTATCATAATGAATTAGTACGTTTTCGTTATGATGTAATTTTGCGTGTGGGAACTCCCAAAACAAATATAGAACATCCTTGGTTAGATTGGCAACAAGGGAGTTTTACTTTAGGCAAATTACGTCAAATTTTAGCAGAAATCAATCCTCAAATTTTAGGAATCCGTAACATTCCTAATGCCAGAATTTTTGCTGATGTAACAGCTCAAGAAATATTAGCTCAGAAAGATTGTCCTGATACTGTGGCACAATTGAAAGAATTAGTTGAAAAAGCTAGTCAAAATGTAGTAGAACCTGAAGATATTTGGGATTTGAGTGAAAAATTTTCCTATATCGTTCATATTAACTGGTCGCCAGATAAAGCCAATGGTTGTTATGATGTAATCTTCAAGCATCAAGAAGCAATCTTTACAGATACACCGGACAACGATCGCACAATATCATCCCCTCTCTTCTTAAAACCTTGGTTGGTTTATGCTAATAATCCTGTAGCGGAAAACTCCACACCACAGCTAGTTCCACAATTACGCAACTTTCTGAAGCAAAAACTGGCTGACTATATGATTCCTTCTAATTTTGTCATAATGGAGAGTTTCCCTTTAACTCCTAATGGTAAGATAGATCGCCGTTCCCTTCCAGCACCTACTCATAACCGACCAGTTTTAGAGTCACCTTTTGTCCCTCCTCGAAATGCGGTTGAGGAAGAATTAGCTGAAATTTGGTCAGAAGTATTAGAAATTGAATCAGTGGGTATTTATGATAATTTCTTTGAATTGGGAGGACATTCACTATTAACAGCTCAAATTTTTCACAAAATTCATGAGATTTTTCAGTTGGATTTATCCCTGCTTTCCTTCTTTGAGAATCCGACAATTAGTGGATTAGCTGAAACCATTGACAATTTACGTCATGGCAATCAACAGATAGGCCAAATCGTAGATTTATCAGCAGAAGTTGTTTTAGATGAGATGATTAAGCCATCAGTAAATTTAATCCAAGCCTCTATCACTCCTACTAATATTTTATTAACAGGAGCAACTGGTTTTTTAGGTGCGTTTTTGCTGGAAGAACTTTTAGAGCAGACTCAAGCTAATATTTATTGTTTAGTTCGTGCTGTTAATCTTCAGGAAGGCAAGCAAAAAATTGCCCAAAATTGGCAAAAATATTTGATAGAAAATGATAATTTCACAGAGCGTGTAATTCCGGTTGTCGGAAATTTATCTCAGCCTCTTTTGGGATTATCTGAATCGGAATTTAATAATTTAGCAAAAGTAATCGATGTAATTTATCATAATGGAGCATTTGTTAATCTTTTTTATCCCTATTCTGCTCTAAAGTCTGCTAATGTTTTGGGGACTCAAGAAATATTGAGATTAGCTAGTCAAACCAAATTAAAACCTGTCCATTATATTTCTACTCTTGCTATTTTTGAATCTGATGCTTATGCGGGCATGAAAGAGATCAAAGAAAATGACCCTTTAGAAAAAAATGAAGGTCTTAATGATGGTTATGCACAGAGTAAATGGGTGGCAGAAAAGTTAGTAAAAATTGCTTCTGAGCGTGGTATTCCTGTTACTATTTATCGTCCAGGACAGATTTCAGGACATAGTAAAACAGGTGCAAGCAATACTAATGATTTGATGTGTCGTTTATTTAAGGCTTTTGTTTTACTAGGAAATGCTCCTGAGATGGATTGGATAATCGATCTCGCACCTGTGGATTATGTGAGTAGTGCGATTATTAATTTATCCAAACAAAAAGAATCTATTGGCAAGACTTTTCACTTAGTAAATGCTCAATCTTTATCCTTGAGTAATTTAATTGCAGAAATTCAAGTTTTGGGTTATCCTATTCAACAAATTCCCTATCTTGATTGGCAAAAAGAATTTCAAGAAGTAGCAAATCATTCTGTTGATAATTCTCTGAGTCCTTTATTACCACTGGTGACTGAAAAGATACCTGGAAAAGAGGTGACATATTTAGAAACTTCTTCGATGACATCTCAATCTTTTGATTGTGCAAATACCATTAAAGGATTAGAGAAAACTTCTTTGATTTGTCCACCTGTGGATCATCAATTGATTGCTACATACTTTGATTATTTTAATCGGAGTGTTTTCATTGTTAAACAATAAGTTTTCTGGTTAACAAAAATGGATTCAGTTAGTTTAATTTGCCTTGTTTTAGCAATAATATTTGAAATAGCAGGCACAACTTGTATGAAGTTGTCTCAAGGTTTCACTAAAATATTACCTTCCATCGGAATGTTTATTTTTTATGGATTATGCTTTACTTTTCTGACAATTTCTCTGAAAAAAATTGATCTTAGTGTGGCTTATTCCATTTGGTCAGGCTTAGGCACTTTCCTCATTTCTTTGATTGGTATTTTCTGGTTTAATGAGTCTAATAGTATAGTTAAACTTATTTCACTCGCCTTAATTATGATTGGTGTAATTGGGTTAAACTCAGGAAAATAAACTTAGGTATTCAACATGAATCAAGAAAAATATTTAAAAAACCGCGTGGCTCTGGTTACAGGTGGAGCATCAGGAATGGGTAAAGCGATGGCTCTGGCTTTTGCCCAAGCCGGGGCTGATGTGGCAATTGGCTCATTGTTGGCAATTGGTAACAGTCAAAAAGCTGAAGAATTAGTTTATTTACCTGGTGCTGAGGAATTAGAAACGACAAAAAAGGAAATTGAGGAGCTAGGAGTCAAAGCGATCGCTACTAATCTGGATGTTTGTTCAATGGACTCTGTACAAGCATTTTACGATCTAACCCTCAATACATTCGGCAAAATAGATATTCTGGCTAATGCTGCGGGAATTAGTGCGGAGCAGACGATCTGCGGTCATTCCGATCGGCTTTGGCATAAAGTGATAGATGTTAATCTGAATGGGGTTTATCGCACAATCAAGCTTTGTCTGCCTAGTATGATCGAGCAACGTTGGGGACGAATTATTAATATTGCCTCCACCGCAGCTTCAGTAGGCTCTCCTTCTAATGGTGCTTATTGTGCTGCTAAAGCAGGAGTAGTAGGTTTAACTCGTTGTGTAGCTTTAGAAGGTGCAGCACACGGCGTATCTTGTAATGCGATTAGTCCTGGTTGGGTGGAAACCAAATTTGGTAAAAGTTGGATGACACATATTGCTGAAACAGTAGACGAACAAAATCCCGATCGATATATTGAACAAACAAAAGAGATTAATCCTCAAAAACGAATGATTCAGCCTCAAGAAATTGGAGCATTGGCAGCCTTTTTGTGTCGGGAAGAAGCTTTTGGGATTACAATGCAGGAGCTAACTGTATCAGGAGGTTCACTTTGGTAGTGACTCTTAACTACTGTCAATATTGAACAAGAAGATTATAAATCTATTAAATCTTTAAGTTGGACACGAGTCGTTCCAGCAGTTCAACAAGGCATAACTTGCGGTCAACTCTGTAGGGTTTGGGCGTGAGTCGTACGTTAGCGAAGCCTCCCGCAGCCCATCGCTCCACAGCAAAAGGGACTACTTAGAATTTATGGCATAACCGCGCCTGGCGGTTGCTATAACAATGAATTAATGGAAATCAACAAACTCCAGTGGAGAACCGGGGTATAATCAAAAGTGAGGAGTGAGAATTTTGAACTCAAAATTGAGCATGATTCTAAAATCTGACTTCGGGGTTGAGAATTCTGGTATTTTCAAGTGCAATTATGGTCGAACTCTCCTGTAAAAGCGAATACGCAATCTTGGCTTTGCTGGAACTGGCAGATTGCTACGATGAAGGCGAGCCGTTGCAAATTCGCCAGATAGCGGCTCAGCAAAATATTCCCGATCGATATTTAGAACAGTTGCTGGCTACCATGAGACGCAGCGGGCTGATTCGCAGCCAGCGAGGAGCTAAAGGTGGTTATATCCTGGCGCGGGAACCGTGGAAAATTACACTCCTGGAAATTATCAACTGTCTCGAAGGCTCAGAGTTCGATCGCTCCGAAAAAGACTCGCCTGCTCAAACAGTAGAAAGTGCTGTGATTTGGGAAGTTTGGCAGGAAGCGCGATCGACTGCTAACTCAGTGTTGCAAAAATATACGCTACAGGATCTGCGCGAAAAACGCAATGGCAGGCGGCAGCTCGATATTATGTATTACATCTAGTTAGTATCGGCAACTAGGAATTAAGATTTACTTTCAACAACCAACTGACAAAGATTATGCGCATTGCTGGCGACATTACAGAATTGGTGGGGCACACACCCCTGGTGCAACTCAACCGCATTCCCCAAGCCGAAGGCTGCTTGGCTCGGATTGTGGTCAAACTCGAAGGCATGAATCCGGCAGCATCGGTAAAAGACCGGATTGGTGTCAATATGGTGAATCAAGCCGAGGCAGAAGGGCTGATTACTCCAGGCAAAACGGTTTTAGTCGAACCGACTTCTGGCAATACCGGAATTGCTTTGGCAATGGTGGCGGCGGCTAAGGGCTACCAGTTGATTTTGACAATGCCGGATACGATGAGCACGGAACGCCGATCGATGTTACGAGCTTACGGGGCCCAACTCGAACTGACTCCCGGCATTGAAGGCATGAGCGGCTGCATTCGGCGCGCTCAGGAGATTGTAGACAAAACTCCGAACGCCTATATGTTGCAGCAGTTTCGGAATCCAGCCAACCCGGACGTTCACCGTTCGACAACGGCTGAGGAAATTTGGGCAGATACCGACGGCGAAGTGGATTTCTTGATTGCGGGAGTCGGCACTGGCGGCACGATTACGGGTGTTGCAGAGGTGATTAAGTCGCGGAAACCTGAGTTTAAGGCGATCGCCGTTGAACCGGCCAACTCTCAGGTACTGTCTGGGGGAAAGCCAGGGCCTCACAAAATTCAAGGTATCGGTGCTGGTTTTGTACCGCCGGTGCTCAACGTCAATGCGATCGACGAAGTGATAATTGTAACGGATGACGAGGCGATCGCCTACGGGCGCCGCTTGGCCAGAGAAGAAGGACTTTTGTCCGGTATTTCCAGCGGTGCGGCGCTGTGTGCGGCATTGAAAGTGGGCAAGCGTCCCGAAAATGCAGGCAAATTGATTGTGATGATTCAGCCTAGCTTCGGCGAACGCTATCTCAGCACTCCCTTGTTCCAAGATCCAGAACTGAATCTGGCGGTGGCTGTCAACTAGACTAGCCTCCGATCCCGAGTCCCAAAAACTCAAAGCAGGGCGTACAGTGTACGCCCTGCTTGGCTTTTTATACCAATTATGAAAAATTATTCAACTGTATTTGTAGGGTGTTTCGCTTGCTCGAAAAATCTCTAAATTAAATCAAGGGTGGGGCACTCTTGCTATCACCATTGAATATTCCAGGTGCGTCGCTATTAGATTGTCGGTCTTTCTTGAGGATTGTGGATGGCGACACACCCTACGGAAGACTGTTGTATGAAGGCCTGAAAATTGGTATTAGATCCCACATTCCGCACTCTGAATTGTCACGTCAAAAGCTGTTCTGATCGCTCCTTTTTTTGACGCAGTTCAGCCGTGCGCCGTCCATCAAGATTAAATAAACTCGCCAGAAGATCACCAGCGAGCTTATTCTAGACTTGATTAAAGTGAATAAACAGGATATCAATTATTGTTTTGATTCTGGAGACGATAGCGCCAGTTGACAACCGGCTGACGCACATTATTATTTGCAGCTTCTTGAGGAGGAGCAGTGTAACTATCAATTAATTCTTGAGCGCCACCCTTATAAGCTTTGCTTGCAGACTTAACCGTCCATCCTCCATCTTGGCGGTATAGTTCAGCCAGGATCACTGCTGTTTCAACAGAGTAATTATCTGCAAGATTGCAGCGTAGAATTTCTTCTTGAGTCTGATCGTTAACTAAGCGCACAAACACATTTTCTACTTGTCCAAAATTTTGCTTGCGTTCTTCTCCGTCACTAATCATTACAGTGAAAATAATTTTTTTTACCTCAGCAGGCACTCTTTTTAAATTAACTTTAATGACTTCATCATCGCCGTCACCTTCACCTGTGGAGTTATCCCCCATGTGTTGAACTGATTGACTTGGATCGGGGCTTGTGAGATTATTGTAAAAAATTACATGATCGTCAGAAATTAGCTTTTCGTTAGCACCTAAAAGTAATGCAACGGCATCTAAATCGTAATTGGTATCGCTATTAGATGGAACGTCCCATCCCAAACCGAAAAAGACTTCCGAAAGACCGGGGTTAGTTTTGCTAAGCGAGAGGCCTTGTCCTTTGCCCAAAGAAATTCCCATAATCTAACTTGCTTCCTGAAATTCAAAGTTTAATAAAAATTCTAATGTACCAATAGATTGCACCATCAATCTGTGATATAATTTTATATATGTTAATAAATCTTAAATAAATGCGGGCGTACTTTACACGGGCGATCGCATCTAACAGGGAAAACTGCTGCAAAGAGAGGATAGCGGTACAAAAGTCAAGTTTTTTCGCGATCGGATATGCAGACGCCAGTTGTATCGAATTACAATTAACAGAACGGTGAGGAGTGATAATTCAAGAGCATGGCCCCATACACAAATCCCTGGCTGTCCAACAAAAATTATCCCACTGGGAAAGCCCGGATTGTACATTTTATTTTGATCTGAATACTGTTGCTGGATGAACAATGCTTTACTTACCTTGATTTTTTTATGCCATCTAATTAATACCAATTAAAAAAAATATTGCCAGAATGATTAATAGTATACAAATTATCTTTCATTTGCATAACTCCCGGCCCGACTTAGGCTCAGCCTTTTCCCTAAAGATGAGAGCAGATAATTTCTATGTAACCATGTTTTTCATAATTGGTATAACTCAAGCCTTCTGACTTCTGCTATATAAGTCGCTAATGTCGAGCGGCTTGCCACTTCAACAGCATCAATGTTTTTCTAAAATAGTTTTTCTAAAATAGATTTATGCTACTCTAAAAACAGAGGTTTTTTACCGACAATGTTTGACATTTATATCACATAAATACCTAATACATTAGCAAATAATGATATCTTTGTCAAGCAGTTTTTCGCAAATTATCCAGATTTCAAGGAAATAATAGCGTGGCTTCCGTTACCAATCACTACAAAACCCTAAAGATTAGCCCAACCGCAACACAAGCCGAGATTAAACAAGCATACCGCCGTTTAGTCAAAATATTTCATCCAGACAGCAACAGCTCGACAGCCGGTCACGAAGAGATTGTTCGCCTGAATGCCGCCTATGAAATATTAGGAGACGCCCAGCAAAGACAATCTTACGATCGCCAAATTTCCCAGCCAACCGAACAGCCATCACCCTACGCACCAAACGTCAGCCGCCAGCGACAACAAGCAGCACGGGACGCCGACGAACACATGGAACAGTGGTTGATTAAAGTATATAAACCAGTCAATCGAATGCTCAACAGCATCTTGAAGCCGCTTAAAAAGGAAATAAACGAATTGTCAGCAGATCCGTTCGATGACGAACTGATCGAAAAGTTTCAAGTTTATATCGAAACCAGCCGCGACTTTCTTTCAAAAGCTCAAAACTTTCTAAGATTGATGCCCAATCCATCTAATGTAGCCGGAGTTGCAGCCCATCTCTACTACTGCATCAATCAAGTGGGAGATGGCATAGAAGAATTGCATTTATTTACCCTCAATTATGACGATCGCCATTTGCACACAGGTCAAGAATTATTTAGAATTGCCGCTAGACTGCGGCGGGAAGCACAGGAGGAATTGAAAATTAGAAGTTAGTTAGTTGAAGGAGAGGGGGAGAGGGGGAGAATGGGAGAATGGGAGAGGGGGAAATTGCCCAATTACCAATTACCAATTACCAATGCCCGATGCCCTCTTTGGCCGATGCCCCATGCCCTCTTTGGCCGATGCCCCATGCCCCATGCCCGATGCCCAATGCCTCCTGACTATTCAATGTCAAATTCCAAAAAGAACTTGAATTCGCTTCCGAATTTTAATAAAAGGAGTTTGTTCCAGAGAGTCATCATCTAACAATCCCAAATCTCTCAAAGCTTGCTGGCGTTGCGACAATTTTTGAGCAATCTGATCGGCTAAATTCGGCTGTTCTTTTAAAAGTTTTTGCAAGTCGTGGCGTTCCACCACAAACAAAATTGTATCTTCCCTAGTTTTAACAGTGGCCGTTCTCGGAGTGCCCAACAGCAAAGAGATTTCCCCAAAAAACTCGCCCTCGTGAAGCGTCGCAATATACTGATCGGCTTTTTGAGAAAGAACTTCCACAGCACCCGAAAGAATAATATAAAAAGAATCGCCAGGGTCATTTTCTTGACAGACAACCTGTCCCGCTGGAAACAGTTGTCGGTAGCCGTATTCAATTAACTGCCGCAGTTCTAAATCTGTACACTGATCGAAATAAGTTACTCGCCGCAACAAATCTCGCAGCGTCCAATTATTAGGCGATTTAGGCCCTGGTTTTTTATGATCGTACAAGGTGGAATTAGATTTTAGTTCTCCTGAATGTTGGGCATTTTGCGGAAAAACTTTGCCATTGGAAAGGTCGTCTTTGTGATTTTGAAAATGTTTAGTTAACTCTTGTGGGTTTCGCAGCCATAAATCTCTCTGGGGAAAAGGAATTTCGATGCTGCGGTGGCGAAATTCGTAATCTATTAAAAAATTGACAGCACTTTTAATGGCATCGCTTTCCTGCGGTTGGTCAATCCATACTAAAAGTTCAAAATTTAAAGCGTTGTCTCCAAACCCGCGAAACCATACTTTAGGAGAAGGATGGGACAAGACATTAGGTTCCATCCGCGCCGCAATTAATAGCGCTTCGGTAACTATTACTGGGTCAGAGCCGTAAGCAACGCCGACGGGGATGTGGAGGCGGCATCTGGGGTCTCTATAACTCCAGTTAATAATGTTAGTTTCGACAAACTTAATATTTGGGATAATGACAAACAGTCCGTCAATTGTTTTAATAATTGTGGAGCGAATCGAAATTGTTTCTACTGTCCCTAATAAGTTATCTATTTCAATAAAGTCTCCGACTCGAATTTGGTGTTCCAAGAGCAGAGTAAGACCGCTGATAAAGTTGCTGGCTAGATTTTGCATACCGAAGCCAAAACCAATGCCAACGACGCCAGCTAAGACGGTGAGAGAAGTTAGGTTTATTCCGGCACCTTGCAGAACTATTATACAACCAAAAGTTGCTAAAATATAGCTAATGATGGTAGAAATTGCTTCTCGACTGCCGCGATCCAATCCCATCCGAACTAGCAGGATGCGCTTGATTCCTTCACTAAGGATTCGAGCTACAATGAAGGCAAATATAGCTAAGATTATCAGTTTGACAATCTCGCTGATGGACAGATGAGTGTCCCCGACATAAAATAGCGGGGTTGTGATCGCACCGGACAAATTTTCAAAAAAGCGATCGGCTCGTTCAGTAATCCAATTCATTAATATTTGGTAATTGGTGAGGGGTGATGGGTGATTAGTTTTGGTTGCAATTGAACCGCCAACTGCTAACTGTTGCAGAGTTTAGGCGAAAAAGTCGAACTGTGGAGCGATCGCCAGTTGCAACTGGCGATCGCACTTTCTTAAAGCCTCGCAACACCAGTTCCCCAAAAAAATGCAACTTGCTTGTAAGGGCCAAACCCTGATGGGATAAATCATCCCCATCGACAATCTAAAATCGAAAATGGGATTACTGATGGAAAAGCCACGAATGACGAGAAACTGTTTTGTAGCGGTATTTTCTGCCGGATATCAGTCTTGTGGCGTAAAATAGGCCCTGCGGCTGTCGCGGCGACGTGTTGCCAATATCTGGAAAATTGGTAGAAATTCATCTAGAGCACCCTCAAATTATCGAAAAATTCGAGCAAAAATTGGTTTATCCTTAAGAAGTAAGTCCTTTACAGAACTTAACAAGCTTACCCTAATTGACTTTTATGCAGTGCATCATCAATCGTCGGGCACAGTTTTCGGCGAGTCACCGGTACTGGTTGCCGGAGTTGAGCGAAGCCGAGAACTTTGAACGGTTTGGCCCAACTGCCCGCGCACCGGGACACGGACATAATTACGTTCTTTACGTTTCCATGATAGGAGAACTCGACGAGTACGGCATGGTGCTCAACCTGTCTGATGTCAAACACGTCATCAAGCGGGAAGTTACCAAGGATCTCGATTTTTCCTACCTTAACGAAGCGTGGCCGGAATTTGAGCAGACTCTGCCAACTACCGAAAACATAGCACGGCAAATTTGGCTGCGGCTAGCTCCTCATTTGCCTGTGAGCAAAATTCAATTGTTTGAACACCCGGAACTTTGGGCTGAATATTTAGGAAACGACATGGAAGCTTATCTAACTCTGTCCACTCATTTTAGCGCCGCCCATCGGTTGGCTCGTCCCGATTTGAGTTTTGAAGAAAACTCGGAAATTTACGGCAAGTGTGCTCGTCCTAACGGTCACGGTCACAACTATCATTTAGAGGTGACTGTTAAAGGGGAAATTGATGCGCGGACTGGGATGATTGCTGATTTGGGAGCTTTGCAAAAAGCTGTTGATGATTATGTTGTTGAACCTTTCGATCACACTTTTTTAAATAAGGATATTGCTTATTTTGAGAAGGTGGTGCCGACGGCGGAGAATATTGCGGTTCGGATCGGGCAATTGTTGCGATCGCCCGTTCGGGAATTGGGTGCAGAGTTGCACAAGATTAAGCTGATTGAAAGTCCGAATAATAGCTGCGAAATTTACGGTGCAGATTTGGATGCAGCCCAGGCCCAAAGTCAGCAACCTTCAGCGGTTTTAGTTGGGGTTTAAAGCTAAAAATTGGCTGGGTTGGGGCGGGTTCACCCGGATTTTTGGCTAATTGTGCAAATTGGTGAAGCCGCCCCGATGATTCCGAGGGTAATTTGAGCCGGATTAGGGGCGAGAATACATTCTTGGACAAAAGTTCCACGGCCAGAATTATTGCCACTTTTCCTGACAAGTCAGACGCAACCTGTATTTTGGAGATAGTAAGCCAGCATTCCTCATCTCAGTTATTGTCGCTGCTGAGAATATGAGGTCGATCGCCCGATCGCTGACAAACAAGCACTAATTTCTCCTAAGTGAGTTGACGTTTATGCGAGTCTCAAATGTAGCTCTTTTGACTCTGGCCGCCCTCGCATCCCAGAATATAACTGCGAATACTAACGCCGCTCCGGCTGCACCTCCCATCTCTGGTGGGACACCGCAGGCCAGCAACTTTGTTGATGCCATAAATAATACAGTATCTCGTCCGGCGGAGTCAATGAGCGCGCCCGAGACGATCGCCGACGAACAATTTTCCCCACGAATTGCGGTAAAATCCCAGACTGGTTTGCTGGTAGCAGCGGCCGGGCCGGAGTTATCTCCTGCTGTCAAAAAAACCAAGGCGAATACTCCTGCTGTATCCGGCGATGAACTCACAAAATCTTTACAAGAAACCTGGCTGGCTAAATTAATCGAAACCGGAGTTAAAAGCAGTCCCCAAGTTCGCGACGCTTTTGATGTTATCTCTCTGCGTACAGGCAGTGAAGAATCTGGATATGGTTTTAATAATACCATAACTCTGCTGAATATTTTGTTAATTCTCGGTACTGTCTTTCCACCGATGACAATTGCCTTTTTTTGGATGTTCCGGCGGCTGGTAGTCAAACAGTTGGTGAGGGATGCCAATCAAAGATTGCAGGGCATTGGCGTGCTGGAATCAGAGCTGCTCAATTCTCGCCAACTGACTCAAAAAATGAGGGATGAATTAGAGGCACAAATGAGTGCAGCTAAACAATCACTTGATTTTTTAACTAGAGAAACTGAACTTTCCAAATCTTCCGTCGAGCAAATCGAGACTCTCAAATCTCAATTTGTCATGCGCCTGCAAGTGTTGGTGACAGAAGTTGACGAGAAAAAATCTCAAATTGTGCAAGAAATTTCCCAGGTTCCGGCAATTGTTGCCAAAGAAGCTGTCAAACTCGCACCTCAACCGCAGTTAAACAATTCCCAAAATTCGCCAACTGCACCTGCTAGTGACGGAGAAAATTTGATTGCGGACGATGATATCAAGCAAGCCGAAGGGCTTTATTTTCAAGGCAATTATGATGAGGCATTAGTCTGCCTCGAAAAAGCTATTTTAGCGAATAATAATTTGGATGAGGCTTGGTATTGGCGCGGAAATGTGTTAATAAGATTGCAGCGCCATGAAGAAGCACTCGCCTGTTACGACCAAGCAATATTAATTAAACCGGATCACTACGAAGTGTGGTATAATAAAGCATATTTGCTGGGAAAATTGCAGAGGTGCGAAGAGGCGATCGCCTGTTACGAGCGAGCAAGTGCGAGCGAGTCCAGAAAATACGGTTGTTGGCACAGCATAGCAGCTTTGTTGGGTAAGTTGCAGCATTACGAAGAGGCGATCGCCAGTTACGATCGCGCCCTGGCTATCAAAACAACTGATAGCGAAATTTGGCACAACCGAGGCGCGATGCTGGGTAAAGTACAGCAGCACGCAGCAGCAGTCGATTCTTACGATCGCGCTCTTGCTCTCAATCCCAAGAGATACGAGACTTGGTACAACCGAGGTAATATGCTGTGGAGACTGCTCCGCTACAGCGATGCGGTTGATTCTTACGATCGGGCTTTGGGCATCCGGGCCGACAGATACGAAGTTTGGTACAATAAAGGCGCTGTGCTGGGAAAAATGCAGCGCTATCAAGATGCGATCGCATCCTACGACAAAGCAATTGCCATTAAACCGCAGGATTTTGAATTGTGGCACAACCGAGGCACAGCTTTCGAGAAACTCTCGCAGCACGAAGCAGCAATTGCATCTTACGAACAAGCAATTACGCTTAATTCCGAGTGTTACGAAGCTTGGTTTGGGAAAGGCGAATCCTTGGCAAAATTGCAGCGCAATCAAGAAGCGATCGCAGCTTATGAAAAAGCGATCGCGATTCAGCCCGAATCCTACGATGCTTGGCACCACTGCGGTACAGCGTTGTCGCAATTAAAGCGCTACGAAGAAGCAATGGCAGCTTACGATCGAGCGATCGCCATCAAGCCAGAAAATGCCGAAGCTTGGCGCGATCGAGGCACAATTGCCTCAGAATTAAAACAGGATACAGAAGAATTTACCGCAGGCGAAAAAGATACTCAAAACCAGCAACAATCCGACGAATCTTCGCAGAGTTAGGTGTAAGGTGCAGCGCAACAGAACTGTATTGGAATATTATTGGCAAAAATGGTAAACTTATGCCAAATGCTAAAAAAGGAGAATAGTTATGTCTGTGAAAATGCAAAGACGGCTATTTACAGTGCAAGAATATCACCTGATGAGTGAGGCTGGCGTTTTTAGCGATCGCGAACGAGTGGAACTTATCGAAGGAGAAATTATCCAAATGGCAGCAATTGGTAGGCGCCACGCCGCCCGTGTCGATCGCCTTACAGAGTTTTTTGGCGATCGGGTGCGAACACGTGCTATTATCCGGGTGCAAAATCCGATTAGTCTTGGCGATAATTCTGAACCTCAACCTGATATTGCTTTAGTACAACGTCGCGCTGATTTTTACGAAGAATCCCTGCCAAATAGCGAGGATGTTTTGCTGTTGGTAGAGGTAGCAGATAGTACCGTTAATTATGACCGGGATGTGAAAGTACCGAATTATGCGCGATCGGGGATTCAGGAAGTATGGTTGTGGGATCTTGAGGTTAATTGTTTAGAAGTGTACCGCAATCCCACGGCAAATGGCTATAGTTCAATACAAAAGTTTGAGCGGGGACAACAAGTTTCGCCGCTGGCTTTTCCCGATTTTGCAGTCAGTATTGATTTAATCTTGGGTTAGGGTAATTCCCTAGGAATAGCTGCGCCGCGCGTACAGGACAATATTGAATACTACAGACGAACATGGTAAACTTAGATCGACTGTTTACAAAGGAGAATAGTTATGTCTGTTCAAATAAAAAGACGACTATTTACAGTGCAAGAATATCACCTGATGAGTGAGGCTGGTGTTTTTGGTGAAGATGACAGAGTTGAATTGATCGAAGGAGAAATTATCGAAATGGCAGCAATTGGGACTCGTCATGCAAGTTGTGTAAAGCGTCTGATCGCTGTGTTCTCCGATCTGGAGAGAAGACGTGCTATTTTGGGTGTTCAAGATCCAATTCAGTTGTCAGAAAGGACTGAACCTCAACCGGATGTTGTCTTGCTGCAACCTCGTTCTGACTACTACGCTACAGCGCATCCAATACCGTCTGAAGTGTTGCTTTTAGTAGAAGTCTCAGATAGCACTGTTGATTTCGATCGCGATATGAAAGTACCGAACTATGCGCGATCGGGCATTCAGGAAGTATGGTTGTGGGAGCTTGAGGAAAACTGTTTAGAAGTTTACCGCGAGCCTGCGGCAAATGGCTATACTTTAATACAAAAATTTGAACGAGGTCAACAAGTTGCGCCGCTGGCTTTTCCCGATTTTGCAGTGAGTATTGATTTAATCTTGGGTTAGGGCGAACGGACTTTTTGCAAACACATAACTTACAATTCAGACCTTGAACCCTACAGGAATTCCGTCATTATTTACTGCATTGATTTTCGATCAACTCAATTACCTTAATAGCCCGAGCGTAGTAACTTTTTATCTGACTGTAGCTGATTCCAACTGAACCACCATGTGCAATCTGATTCCTGTTATTGGCAATACTATCAACTGCATCTTTTAGTTCACCTTCTGTTTCGCGCCTCAGATCATTTTCCCACTCTTTGCTAAACAACCCTGTTAATTGAATAATTTTCTCCATCTTAGGATTCTGAAAATCCTCTAGCTTCCCCTCAACAAAGTTAGCCACTTGTGGTATGGCTTTATTTCTAGCATACTCTCTATAAATTATACGCACAGAAGTCTCTAAAAATCCCGATACTAAAATACATAAATATCTAGCCCAATGAGATTGAATATCGGTATCTGCTGAGAAAGCTGTAATTTTTTTAAATAAATTGTCAAGTCTCTGCTTATTGCTGATGATGTCTTTGTTTTTCATTACAATGCAGCAAAAACTTTGGTAGCAATTTCAATTCTACTATTAACAGCATCCTCCTCAGTAGTACGAGCTGTATCAACTGTCAAACGACGGAATTTTTCGTCATTCAAAAGTTTTTGATATAGATCTTTTAATGTTTCGCTGTTATCAATTTTACCTTGTTCTAATCTGCGGGCTATACCTATCATCACAGCGTCAAAAACAGCAGCATTAATCAACTTATTGGGTTTAAAAGCTCGCTCACCTAGAGATTGATGAATAACTTCAATAGTTGGCTCAAATGTTTGTTTTATTTGAGGCGATGAATATAACTTTAAACGTTGATTTTTACCCATAAATTGATTGAGAAATTCTTTCATTGGCTTGTGATAATTATCACCATTAAAATATAGTGCCAAAAATCGAAGAATAAGTTCTTCATCCCGCATTCTTGAGTCAGATTTTCCAAAAATGTCTCGCCATGAATTATTTTCATTTAATTCTTTAAGTAAATCTTTGAATTCCCCATGATAAATACAGGCTCTAATTTCTTGAGAGGTGAGTATTTTACCCCCTGTATTCAACCGTTCAAAAATATGATAGATGCTACTGTTATCATCAGAAGGCTCATCTTGCTTGACAATCGTAGCGTGTAATATCGAATCATCCAAACTCCGCCGATATTCTGATGGCAAAGACTTGTATGTAGCCCCCTCAAACTTTGACTGCACATTTTTTAGGGCAAACTCTCTTTTGGTGGGGTCAAAGATTCCCTCATAAAAATACTGAAGTGTACGCAACCTCTGCAATCCATCAATCACTAACAACTTGTGCGTGTCTTGCTCTTTTGAGAGGAATATTCCTGGAACCGGAAGACCTAGCAAAAGAGATTCGATAAAACGGGAGGCATCATTAATTTTCCAGACATAAGCCCTTTGGAATGAAGGGACATATATGCTGCCGTCTTGGATGCGTCTAACAAGACTATCAAGGGTATAGTCCGCTCCATAACTGGTGATGGAGTATCTGAAGATAATTTTTTCATCTGACTCCTCTTCCAGACTATTTTCAATCAAGTTTTCCTCCTTGATAGTTTCTTGCTCTTGTGTCGTAATTGTCTGACCTCGATCTGACATACCGCTTTACCTACTCTGAATTACTCTATTATAGCCAATCCTCTTTCGCCCTCGCTCGCTCCCTCATCTATCTCTCAATATTAAGATTTCCTTACTTGCTGCTGTCGCGCGCCGAAATCGGTGATACAATCAACAGCTTAGCTAGGGGTGCCCGAAGATCCGGGCTGAGAAAACACCCTTAGAACCTGAGTCTGGGTAATACCAGCGGAGGGAAGCTGTTTATTAAGGACATAAGATATGCGTACCGAATGGATCGCTAAGCGTCAGGGGCACAGCAACGTATCTCAAATGCACTACGCCCGTCAAGGTGTCATCACTGAGGAAATGGACTATGTTGCTAAGCGAGAAAATCTCCCAGCAGAATTGATCCGCGCCGAAGTAGCACGGGGACGGATGATTATTCCGGCTAACATCAATCATACGAATTTGGAACCGATGGCGATCGGCATTGCGTCTAAATGCAAAGTCAATGCTAACATCGGTGCATCTCCGAACTCTTCCAATATGGAAGAAGAAGTTGACAAGCTTAAACTAGCAGTTAAATACGGTGCTGATACCGTGATGGATTTGTCCACCGGCGGCGGCAATTTGGATGAAATTCGCACTACGATTATCAAAGCTTCACCGGTTCCCATCGGCACTGTACCGATTTACCAAGCTTTAGAAAGCGTTCACGGTAATATGGAAAGTCTGACGGCGAACGACTTCCTGCATATCATTGACAAACACGCTCAACAAGGTGTTGATTACCAAACAATTCACGCCGGAATTCTGATTGAGCATTTACCCTTGGTGAGAAATCGGATTACTGGGATTGTCTCTCGCGGCGGTGGGATTTTGGCGCGGTGGATGCTGCACCACCACAAACAAAATCCTCTCTACACTCACTTTAACGACATCATTGAAATCTTCAAAAAATACGATGTTTCGTTTAGTTTGGGAGATTCTTTGCGCCCCGGTTGCACTCACGATGCGTCGGATGAAGCTCAATTAGCCGAACTCAAAACTTTGGGACAATTAACTCGCAAAGCTTGGGAACATGACGTGCAGGTAATGGTGGAAGGCCCTGGCCACGTACCTATGGATCAAATTGAGTTTAATGTCAAGAAACAAATGGAGGAATGCTCGGAAGCACCCTTCTATGTTTTGGGGCCGTTGGTGACTGATATTGCACCTGGATACGACCACATTACCTCAGCGATTGGGGCGGCGATGGCTGGTTGGTACGGTACTGCTATGCTGTGCTACGTGACACCGAAGGAACACTTGGGATTGCCGAATGCTGAGGATGTCAGAAACGGGCTGATTGCTTACAAAATTGCGGCTCACGCTGCGGATATTGCGCGCGGCCGTCCGGGTGCGCGCGATCGCGATGACGAACTCTCGAAAGCGCGTTACAATTTCGATTGGAACCGTCAATTTGAGCTATCGCTCGATCCAGAAAGAGCGCGGGAATATCACGACGAAACTTTGCCGGCGGATATCTACAAAACTGCGGAGTTCTGTTCGATGTGCGGGCCTAAGTTCTGTCCGATGCAGACGAAAGTTGATGCCGATGCTTTGACTGAGTTGGAGAAGTTTCTTGCTAAGGAACCTGTAGCGCTAAGCTAATATTAATCAGGTGGGCATTGCCCACCTTGATTGCTCAATCAAGTTTTTAAAATTATGAAAAAATTAAAAAGGTTCATTACAATCTATGTCTAGTGAAAATAAGCCAGTAATTGCATCTCAATTACCAATAATTGCTTCTTTAGCCCAATATATAGAAGAGAGTTTAGTTATTCTAGATGTAGGCTGTCGGTGGGGATTTGCGGATGCTTGGTCTATTTTTGGTTCCCATGCTACCCTGATAGGGTTTGACCCAGACGCTGCGGAATGTGAGCATTTAAAAAATAGCTATGGGGGTGCTTGTAATGTACAGTTTGTTGCTAAAGGTCTCGGGCCTTACCCGTGCAAAAAGCAACTTTTTTTAACTAAGGAGCCAGCTTGTAGTTCTTTGTACAAGCCTGACTTATCATTAATCAATTCTACGCCTTCTTTAGCTTGTGCCGAATTAGTTAATGAAATAGAAATTGAGTTAACTACTCTGGATAGCTGGTTTTCCTGTTCAGATATTAATCATGTAGATTTCATTAAACTTGATACTCAAGGGTCTGAATTAGGAATTTTAGAAGGAGGTGAGACTTGTTTGACCTCTGTCCGGGCTTTACAAATAGAAGTAGAATTTAACCCAATTTATGTTGGTCAGCCCCTTTTCGGTGAGATCGATTCCTTCCTGCGTAAACGAGGATTTGTACTGTGGCGATTAACAGACCTTTGCCACTATAGCAATTCACCAGAAAAATCTGCATTCAAATACAAAGACGTACAATTTTTTGATGGGCGAACAGTTCCTATCTCTGCACAGGGAGGGCAGCTTTTCTGGGGAGAAGCTTATTATGTCCGCCAAGAAATAGCTTTTATGGAAGAAACACAGAATTGGCAGGGCTGTCTCCGTGATGCCAGTATTATGAGCGTTTTAGGATTTCGCGACTTAGCAGGTTCTCTGCTACAACAAGCCTTGAATCATGCACCGTTAAATGTTGTTCTTGAAATAAAAAAAGCACTGACTAAATACTACTCCGCCTTAGTGTAATAACATATAGGAAATCGCTAGCCCAGCGCGGAGCTAGCGGTTCTTGGGTTTCTGGAGGTACACAATTAGACTTCAAAAACTTGACAACACAGGTTTCGGCGTAAGTAAAGCCACCTCATAAAACGTAAAATACGGCTCGCGCTCAAGCTTGCTGTGTATGTCTTCTTGCTTCAGACGACTTCACGCTTGACGAATTCCTTCTACTTACTCCATCTTTCGCTCGAAAGGCTATATCTACAAAACTGCGGAGTTCTGTTCGATGCAGACGAAAGTTGATGCGGATGCTTTGACTGAGTTAGAGAAGTTTTTGGCTGAGGAACCTGTAGCACAAAGCTAATTGGTTGGGTGGGGGCGGGTTTACAAATCCTCTGCTTTAAAAGCAGAAATAAGGGTGAACCCGCCCCTGCGGGATTTACGTTTATGTAAATTTACATCCCTATTTTTTGCTACTAAGCCATTCCTTGAGATCCGCGATCGTAAAAACGGCCTGAAAATCCAATCCCTGCTCGCGATACAACTCGGCTCCACCTTGCTCTCGATCGATCACAGACAACACGCGATCGACTTTATAGCCCGCACCCCGCAACCTTTCCACCGCCTGCATCGCCGATTTACCCGTCGTTACGACATCTTCCAACACCGCCACATTCGTCCCCTCAGGCAACACTGGGCCCTCAATATACGCCATTGTGCCGTGTCCCTTGGTCTCTTTGCGGACAATTAGCGCCGGAATCGATCGACCTTCCAGAGCCGAAACCACACTCACAGCAGTTACAATCGGGTCAGCACCCAACGTCAAACCGCCCACAGCTTGCACTTGATCCGGTAGCATCGAGAGGAGTACGCGCCCCGTCGCCAAAGCACCTTCAGCGTGCAAAGTCACCGGTTTGCAGTTGATATAATAAGAACTTTTCTGCCCCGAAGACAGCACAAAGTCGCCTTCGCGGTACGCAAACTCGCACAACAAATCCAAAAGTCGATCGCGCAACACCTTTAAATCAGCAGCATCCATAACTTACACCGTGTAGAAAACACAAATAATCCGCCGATAATCAGTTTATATTGGAACCGTAATTAATCTAGAAGCTGAAATATATGAGTCAAAAGTTAAAAAGCCTGAGCAGTGCGTTGATTCTGGCGATCGCCTCTGCCACAGTAGCATCCGTCAAAGGAGCCCAAGCAGAACCAGCTCGATTTCACCCGATTAGCGACGACTTCAACCGACAATTCTTTGAAGCTTCAGGAGACTTTTACCACAACGTCAGCTTGCAAGGATACTTTGGCGACTATTTAGGCATCGGTTCCCCCAGCGGAGTGGTTGCCTTTCCCGAAAAAGAAATCGAGCGGGATGCCAGCCGCGTTAACGGGATGTACCGACGAGTAATGCAGCGGCAAGTTTCCAGCGATCCGATTCTCCGTGTCCCGGATGCCACCAATCCCTTTGACGCCTCAGTCATGGCGCTGCCTCCATCTTGTCAGCTAGCACCTCAAGCGAGCGGCTGTTTCGCCACTCCCGCCGGAGTTCAAGAGCCGTTTGCGCCTCCAGGACAGCAGCAAGAGCCACAGGCAGCTCCAGGCCCGGTTAGAGGACTGTACAATCAATCACCGGCTGGTAGAAATTAATTACCGATGAGAAAATTGGTTCGTAGTAAGGACTTTAGTCCGGCTTGACTCAAAGTCTTCGGGTGCGTCGCCATTCAACATCCCTCGCATAAAATCGACAATCTCATAGATCCGCACCTGTGCCATCGCCAGCGGAGTACACACAACCCTCCGTTTCATTCCGCCCCATGTCTAAGGGTAAGGTGCGTCAAGAAAGAGATTGTCGATTAGAATTTAGGGATTTTTCATAACGACGCACCCTACGAATAGTAAAAGTCACACCAAGGACTGAAGTCCTCACTACGAACTTACTGATGATGAAACAATGCTGCCATCTGGCATGATTGTTTCTTTCAAATGAGCGCCGCCCAGATTAGCTCCCGCCAAGTTCGCTCCTCTGAGATTTGCCCCGGTCAAATTCGCCCCTCTCAAATCAGCTTTGCCGAGGTTTGTCCAGCGGAAATCGGCAGCACTCAAGTCCGCAAAACAGAGATTTGCTCTAAAAAGATATGCTCCCGTGAAGTGAGCTTCCCCGAGGTTGGCTTTAGAGAAATTGGCTGCGTAAAAATGTGCTTCAATCAATTCGGCTTGATTGAGATTGGCTTGACTGAGATTAGCATGATTGAGGTTTACGCCGATCGCATTAACTCGAAACATTGCCGCCCCGATTAAATTCGCATCTCCTAAATCGGTTTGCTGGAGAATCGCACCACTGATGTCCGCCCCAATTAAATTAGCACCGCTCAAATCTGCCCCCCGGAGGTCTGCACCTCGGAGATTTGCTCCCGTTAAATTGGCTTTAACTAATTTAGTATCGAGGAGTTGTGCTCCAGCAAGATTTGCTAAACTGAGATTAGATTCGGCGAGGTTTGCTGTAATTAATTTAGCCTTAAATAAGTCTGTTTTAAAAAGGTTAGACCGCCCAAGATACGCACCTCTAAGATTAGATTCAGCCAGGTTGGCTTCGCTCAGATCCGGTTCGAGGTTGGGGTTGAGATTTCTCCATTCAATCCAAGTAACTGCACCTTTTTTTAGCAGCGCTAAATGCTGTGTATTTGCCATAATTGCATCTCCTATAACCGCTATTCCTTGCGACCAAAAACTGCTGGATTTTCCCGACCCGACACGCTTTCCACCGCCGCAATTGCTGCCTGGGAACCTGCGATAATATCTCGTTCTGCTCCGCCGAGGTAAAGCCGCCCGAAACTGCCCACAGCCTGAACTTCTAAGATGTTAATCGATGCGCCTTTTTCTGCTTCATTGGCAGCTAGCGCTGCATAGGCTGCCGGTTCTACTTCCAAGACATAAAGCGTTTGTCCCGCTAGCAACAACTGTCCGCGCCTGCTGCGGTTGATTAATTGCGTTTGGTGGGGGTCGATGTTGCGAATAATTTGACTGGAAATTACTCGCGGTTTGATACATTCTTCTCTACGGACTCCGATGAATTCTAGAATTGCTTTGCCTGCGGCCCTGGTTTCGCCCTGCTGGCCCGAGTGTACTTCCAGCAAGCCGTACAGGCGCTCGACTATCTGCACTCCAGGGCGCACCGAGGCTGATTTGAGGGCGACATCGGTAATTCGGTTAATTTCGATACCGGGCGAGATTTCTATCCACAGCGACGCATCCCCCGGCAGCGGCAAGAATCCGGCGGCGACTGTGCCGATGTATGCTGCGTGCTGCGGCTGCAAGTTGTCTAGAAATACGTAGCTGCGTAGCTCTATTCCCAATTTGTTTTTCTCCGCCCGTCAGGGTGTGTAACTGTGGTACGTGCAACATCTGAGTGTACCGCACTATCAAAGCACACCTCAACAGGTGCTGCTGGCAATTTCTATCGGTGCTTGAAAGTTTAGCGGCGCCCTAGACTGACGCGAAAGCCTTTTTGAAAGTGTCAACTTAAGATCAAACGTAGTTCCAGCCTGCTGTCTGACGATTGGGGTCAGCTCTCCCAGGCGCCCCCCTAAAAAAGGGGGGGACAAGAGCATCAAAGCCCTCAACTATCAGGAGGGAAAAGAGTATCAAAGTCCCCCGACTATCCGGGGGATGCGAGGGGGATCTAGACTTGGATACAAACGAGGGATACAAAGGTTTTTGGACTTAATTTGACACGCCTCGGACACGGCGCAGTGCCATGTCCCTAGGGATTTCAGATGCCATCTATGCGTAACCGTACTTTTCAGTATTGATATTAGCTAAAAATCGGATATCAATCTGTAGTAGGAGCTGGAGTTTATCAATCTTTACTGCTACAGGTGGATTTAAGTTTAAAAGGCAATAGATATAGTCATGATAGTTAAAGATTTTTGCCAACAGAGAGCATTTGAATTATGAAACGTTCTGACTTATCCAAAGCAATCGGTGCAGGTATTATCGCTGCTGGTTTAGCCATTGTACCAGCTCATCTGCCGGCTTCGGCTCAGACAAATACAGCTCCGGGTACTAACAGCAGAGACACAACTACTACTACCACTACTCCTCGCTCCGATGTCTACAGTGCTGAGAACGATCGCGATTTCGATTGGGGATGGTTGGGCTTGCTCGGCTTGTCCGGTTTGCTCGGTTTGATGCCCCGCAAACGCGAAGAAAATGTCCGCTATACCACTACAACGGGCGATCGCGATCCAGCAGTTCGTACAGATTACCGTTAATGCTAGAGTATAACGGGCTGTGGGCATGATGCAGGGACAGGATGTTTTAACCTGTCCGAATAGCACCAACAATCATCAAAAAACCTCCATCTGTGAGGTTTTTTTATTGATACGATCGGCAATCAATTGGTTCGTAGTGAGGAATGCAAGTCCTCAGACCAAGAGAGGACTTGCATTCCGAACGAGCAAACCTATTTTTATTTATTTCTCAATAGTATCGAACCCACGTAATTGTTGAGCGAGAGTGAAACTGATGGTTGTTTGCTTAACTCTTGAAGCTCTCCGGTGCGTCGCTAGGAGATTGTCTGTTTTTGTTGAGGGATTTTTAACGGCGACGCACCCTACGATTACTCTTGAAGCTCCCCGGTGCGTCGCTAGGAGATTGTCTGTTTTTGTTGAGGGATTTTTAACGGCGACGCACCCATGGTTGTTTGCTTAACTATTGAAGATCCCCGGTGCGTCGCTATGAGATTGTCTGTTTTTGCTGAGGGATTTTTAACGGCGACGCACCCTACGATTACTCCTTTTTTTGGGTTTTTTCGTTTCTTGCTTCACGTTTTTAGCACGCAAAAACAAGTTTAAAAAATGGTTTGGCCCGATCGCTCGACGAGTACATCCAACATCGCCTGCACCAACTTGTCAGGATCTAAAGGTTTAGAAAGGTGCCGCTGGAACCCCGCAGCCAGGGCTTGCTGGTAGTCAATTTCTCCAGCATAAGCTGTAAGGGCGATCGCGGGCACAAGTCCGCCTTGCTCTGGCGGCAGATCCCGCACCTGTCGCAGCAACATATAACCGTCGGTGTCGGGCATTCCAATATCGCTCAACAGTATATCCGGGACAGATTGAGTTAACACTTTTAAGGCATCGCCAGCGTTAGCAACTGCTGTCACGCTGGCGCCACAATCCTCCAGCAGAAAAACCACCAAATCTCGCGCATCGGCATCGTCATCCACCGCTAATACGCGGATACCGCTCAAATTGAAGGAGGACTCCCCAGCCGTCTCCGCAGGAATTGTCGGAGGTTGTAGGGGCATCAGAGGTATCCTGACGGTAAATGTCGCGCCTTGTCCTTCGCCGGGGCTGTCGGATTTGACTGTGCCGCCGTGGAGTTCGACGAGATGGCGGACGATCGCCAATCCTAAACCCAATCCGCCAAACTTGCGCGTAATCGTGCTGTCTGCTTGCCGGAAATAGTCGAAGACGTAGGGCAGAAAATCAGGTTCAATGCCTTTCCCCGTATCAGTTACAGTCAGTTGGGCGTCGTTGTCAGCGCGATCGAGCTTGACTGTAATTTTGCCTCCGGAGGAGGTGAATTTGACGGAATTTGACAGCAAATTCCAGACTACCTGCTGAAGCCTGCCCGCATCGCCCCACACCGGGCCGACATTTGGTGCAAATTCAGCGCTGATTTGAATCGACTTGACTTGGGCCGACAAACGCACCGTTTCAATCGCCGCGTCGATCGCCCCAGCTAGATCCACAGGTACAATATTCAAGCTGACTTTGCCTTGCAGAATCCGCGACACGTCGAGCAAATCTTCGATGAGTTGGGTTTGCAGTTTAGCGTTGCGCTCGATCGTTTGTAGGGCGTAACCCTGCTTTTCCGGTGTGAGACAGTTCGATTGCAGCAGCTTAGCCCAGCCCAGAATCGGATTTAAGGGAGTCCGCAATTCGTGGGACAAAACAGCCAAAAATTCGTCTTTGACGCGGTTAGCGCGTTCTGCTTCCTCCCTGGCTGCCTTTTCCCGAGCTAGGAGGCGTTCTCGTTCCTCTTCTGCTGTGAGGCGATCGGTAATGTCGGTGTTGGTACCGCACCAGCGCAGCACCTTGCCTCGATCGTCGCGCACCGGCACCGCGCGAGAGAGAAACCAGCGGTACGATCCATCTTTGCCGCGCAGGGGGAAAGTATCTTCCCAAAGCTCTTCCCTGTCAATGCAGCCGTTAAATTTTGCCATCACGCGATCGAGGTGTTCCGGGTGGTGAACCTGCTGCCAGCCCAAGCCTTGCATTGCTTCTAGGGTGGTGCCCGTGTAGTCAAACCAGCGCTGGTTGTACCAGAAAATCCAGCCTGTGGGATCTGTCATCCAAGCCAACTGGGCGATATTGTCAGCGAGAGCGCGGAACCGATCCTCGCTTTCGTGCAAGTCTTGCATGGCTCGCGCGTGCAGGATCAAACTCCAGAGACGAGCCACCACTTCTTGCATCAACGAAACTTCATCGGGCTGCCAGTGCCGCACCTCCTGTGATAGCACCACCAAAAGAGCCACCCAGCGCCCTTCCTGAAGGCAGGGAACATCGAGTAAAGCGCGAATGCCAAGACCCCCGTAGTTATCGATAAAATGCGCTGTCTCCGGGCAATTAGCGATATCTGGGATGACAAGTGTTTGACCTGCCAAAGCCAGAGCTTTCATTTCTGCCGTCTTAAAATTTGAGATTTGATAGGTACCGGCGAGGCTGGCAAGCCCCGGCTGGTGCCAGTCTCGATCGACTATTGCGAGTTGGACGGAGGGATCGATTTCGTGCCACACGCAGCGATCGACCTGTAAATATTCTCCCAGAGAGCTGGTGGCTTCCCACAACATTTCTGCGGGATGGGAATGCTGGCGCAACCGGATTTCGAGGCCTGAGAGAAACTGCTCGTTGAGTTGGGCCCTTTTGCGATCGTGAATGTCGGTATTTGTGCCAATCCACTCGACAATCTCATTCCCGGCGTTGCGAATTGGAAGGGCGCGGCACAAATGCCAGCGTTCCATTTGGTCGGATGCGCGCCGCAGGCGCAGCTCAACTTGATAAACTTCTCCGGTAATTTGACATTCTTGCCAGCGGGCCCTAGATTCTGCCAAATCCGACGGTGGCACCACTGATTCCCAATTGTTTTGAGAGGCTTCCTGGTAAGATATTCCCAGATATTCCGTCCATTTTTGATTGACAAAGCGAATTTCCAGGGCGGGGCCGATATTCCAAATCAGGTGGGGGAGAGACTCCGCCAGGAAGCGGAAGCGGCGGTCGCTTTCTGCTAAGCTTTCTTCGGCTCGTTTGCGATCGTCAATATCAATCCCGATCCCAACCCATTGCACCACTTGTCCCCCCGCGTCTTTGACGGGCACAAGTCGCGCTAGATGCCAGCGGTAGGTGCTGTCAAACCTGCGCACCCGACATTCAAATTCGTAGGATTGCCCTGCTTGAATCGCCTGGTTGCGCGTGGCGACAACTGCGGGCAGATCCTCAGGATGAAATAATTCCAGCACCGGCTCAGAGAGAGGCAATTCTGGCATCCAGCCCGTGTAGGTTTGCCAGTGCTGGTTGCAAAACTCTAACCTGCCGTCGGCGGTGTTGATCCACATTAATTGGGGGACGGCATCGGCGAGGGTGCGGTAGCGATTTTCGCTTTGCCGCAGTGCTTCTTCTATTTGCCGGCGATCGGTTTTGTCCTGCATAATTTTCAGGAAACCTTGCACTTCGCCGCCTGCGTCGCGGAGGGGCATCACCAGCCCGCTGCCCCAAAAGCGGCTGCCGTCTTGGCGGAGGTGCCAGCGCTCGTTTTCTCCTTTTCCCTGAGTCAGGGCTAGGTGCATTTCTGTTTCCGGCTTGCGGGCGGCAGAGTCTTCTGGGGTGAAGATAATTCGTCCGTGGTGCCCGACGATTTGGGCTTCGGTATAGCCCAGCATCCTCTCTGCGCCTGCGTTCCAACTGGTAAAGTGTCCGCCTGTGTCGAGGGTGAAGATGGCGTAGTCTTTGGCGCTGTCGAGAATTAACTGTAAGTGGGTTTCGCGATCGCGCAGTGCGGCTTCTGCTTGTTTGCGCTTGGTGATGTCGGTGGTGAAGCCGACAACTTTGGTCACTTCGCCTTGCTGGTTGCGGATCAAACAGCCGCGTTCCCAAACATCGATCCAGCGCCCGTCTGCGTGCCGGATGCGGTACTCGCCTTCGTAGCGCTCCTGTTTTAAGATTGATGGCGCTTCGGCCTGGATGCACGCCAAATCGACGGGATGGATGCGTTCTTTCCACCACTCTGGAGTTGGCGGTGCATCTTCAGGGCGGATGCCGATCAGGGAGTACAGTCCTTCGGAACGGTAAACTGAGTTAGCTGCGAAATTCCACTCAAACAGGATGCCGTCGATCGCCCTTGTCGCTAACTCAAAGCGCTCGTTGCTTGCTTGCAAATCGAGTTCGGCTTTTTTGCGATCGGTAATTTCCTGCACCACGACATTAATCCCGACAATCTCCCCGCCCCCGTCTTTGAGCGGCAACCAATTCTCCAGCCAAGTGCGAACCATACCAGGCTGAGAAGCCGTTTCACCCCTGAGTTCAAAATTCCGAATCGCTTCTCCGGTTTCGAGAATTCGGCGCAACAAAGATTCGGCTTTGTCTGCCAAGTCGGGGACTATTTCGCGCACCCTGCGGCCGATGTGGGCTGCAACGGAGAGGCCGTTAATTTCTGCCAGCCGCTGGTTGAGCCGCACGAACCGCAAATCTGTGTCTAAAACGGCCAAACCCACGGGAGTTGTTTGGTAAATAGACTCAATTTCTGCCAGTTGGCGGCGCACGGTTTGCTCGCTGTGGTGCAGGGCGATTTCAGCTCTTTTGCGATCGGTAGCATCAAATACTACTCCGACAAACCGGACTGCAACGCCTGCGGTGTCGTAGAAATAGCGCCCGAACACGCTCAACCAACGGATTTCTCCGTTGTCTGCGCGCACGATCCGGTATTCGATTGCGTAGAGCGATCGCGTTTTCCGAGCTGTTTTAACTGCGTGCAGGACTTGCTTTAAGTCGTCTGGATGCACGCATTTTTTCCACATTGCGATCGTTGTTTCACCGTCCGATGCCGGTTCGCAGCCGAAAATCCTGAAATGGTTAGCCGACCAAATTACGCGATTGCTTTGCACGTCTAGATCCCAGGTTGCCATACCTGAGCCTTCGATGGCGACGCTCAAACGTTCTTCGCTTTGTTGGAAGGCGGTTTCTATTTGTTTGCGATCGCTGATATCTGTCAGCGATCCGACGGCGCGCACGGGATTGCCCGACTCATCCCAAATTGCTCGCCCTCTGGCTAAAACCCATTTATAGCGCCCGTCAGGACAGAGGATGCGGTACTCGCAGCAGTAATGGGAGGTTTCTCGCTGCAAGTGCTGCTGCCAAGTGCTTTCCATTCTCTCCACATCATCGGGATGAACGAAGGTCAAAAATTGACTGAAGTCTGTGAATTCTTCGCGCCTGCGTTCCAAAATCTCTAAACAGCGATCGCTCACTACAGGGCAATTTGTTTGTAAATTATGATCCCAAATGCCGTCATTGTTGCCCTGCAAGGCTAACTGCCAGCGTTCTTCGCTTTCTCGCAAAGCTGAAGCGGTGCGATCGGCGCGATCGACTTTTAGGGCGGCAACGGCAAAATCTGCCAGGACGATCGCGAGCCGCAAATCTTCGGCATCGAACTGGCGCGAATCGTGAGAGACAATCCAGATTGCTCCCAGCGATTGCTTTTCCGATCGCAGCGGCACGACTAATGCTTCGGCGATCGGCATTTCGAGCTGCTGCAAATCGGTAAAGTATTGTTCTGGATGGAAGTAAAGCTGGGGAGTTTGCCAGTCTAAACTTGCTCCGGGCAAACGCAATGTCCGAGGTGTATTTGTGTGTCCTGCCGCTGCCCACGCGCCCGCCAAGGCTTCCCACCGCAAGATTTGTTCGGAACTGGCATTTTCTGCTAACAAACCGACTCCGACGCTGCCTGCGCCGCACAAATCTCTCGCGATCGCCACCAATGTTTTGAGGAGGGTGTGAGGCGAGGTTGCGAGTTGACGGGCAAGAGTTTGCAGCGCCCGATTTTCGGATTGCAGATCTGGCGATCGACGGGGGCGGCCCGACAGTTCCTCGGCGATCGGAATGTCGGTTAAATTAGGGCGTGTGGTTTGCCAAGGTTCCATCAATGTAGTCGTCTCTGCGTCTTTCGGTCTTGTCGGGCGATCGTTCTGTTAGCGCAGAAGTAAACCATCTGCTATATTGTATTATCTACCCACAGACAGAAGCAGTTATCTATCTTTGGAATTACTTTTGAGTTTTCCCGCTAGTCGATGCTTTGTTTGTCTTTGCGCTGGCTGCCACAAAATGCACAATCTTATTCCAGAATCGCGTTTTTTTCCATATCTGACTTGGACAGAAATTCAGGCGATGCCGGACAAGGAAAATACAGTGATAATTCAGCCGCTAGGTGCGATCGAACAACACGGCCCCCATTTGCCTTTAATTGTAGATGCGGCAATTAGCGCGGCGGTGACTGGCCAAGCACTCGCCAAGTTAGATCCAAATATTCCCGCTTACGCTTTGCCACCTTTGTACTGCGGAAAATCCAACGAACACTGGCATTTTCCAGGCACAATTATGCTCAGCGCTCAGACACTTTTAGCGGTGATTGGCGAAATTGCTGACAGTATTTACCGGGCAGGATTTCGGAAATTAGTGTTAATGAATGCTCACGGCGGACAGCCGCAGGTAATGGAAATTGCGGCGCGAGATATTCATCAAAAATATCAGGATTTTTCGGTGTTTCCGCTGTTTGTTTGGCGGGTGCCGAATGTGGCTGCTGAATTACTAACCGCCAAGGAGTTAGAATTGGGAATTCACGCCGGAGATGCAGAAACGAGTTTGATGTTGTCAATTTTGCCCGAACAGGTGAAAATGGATCGAGCAGTTTGCGAATATCCGAGGGATTTGCCTGCTGACAGTTTGCTGAGTATGGAAGGTAATTTGCCTTTTGCTTGGCTGACGCGAGAGTTGACTGATAGCGGTGTGTTGGGCGATGCGACGGTGGCGACTCAGGAAAAGGGCGATCGTATTTTGGAATCTCTCTCTGACGGCTGGGTACAAGTTATCAAAGATGTGTACAAATTTCGACAGCCCGGAAATAAGCTTTGCTAGCATCTCGATTGTCTGTGATATTCGAGGGGGAGATGGGGGAGATGGGGAGAATGGGAGAGTGGGAGAATGGGAGAGTGGGAGAGTGGGAGAATGGGAGAGTGGGAGAGTGGGAAAAATCTTCCTTCTGACTAATGACTCATGACCAGCCTTCGGCTTCGCGAGCGGCTAAAATGACTGATGACTGATGACTGATGACTGATGACTGATGACGGCAGGACTCATGGCTAATGACTGATGACTGATGACTCATGGCTAATGACTCATGGCTAATGACTGATGACTGATGACGGCAGGACTCATGACTAATGACTGATGACTGATGACTCATGGCTAATGACTCATGGCTAATGACTCATGGCTAATGACTGATGACTAATGACTCATGGCTAATGACTCATGGCTAATGACTCATGGCTAATGACTAATGACTCATGACTGATGACTGATGACGGCAGGACTGATGACTGATGACTGATGACGGCAGGACTGATGACTGATGACTGATGACTGATGACTGATGACTGATGACTGATGACTGATGACTTCTCTTATAAAAATCAAAAATTGTTCTAATCTGTGTCAAAATGATTCTAAGAAATTTTCTGAGTTGGAAAACTAACGATGAGTGTAAATCCTAAATTGCAGCGCGCATTTGAGCAAGGCCGCGCCCTGAAAATTATCAGCGGTTTAAATAATTTTGATGCAGCCAACGTTGCGGCTGTCGTCAAAGCAGCGGATCTCGGCGGTGCGACCTTTGTCGATATTGCTTGCGATCGCGATTTGGTATTGATGGCAAAACAGTTGACAAATTTGCCAATTTGTGTATCCGCTGTAGAACCAGAAAAGTTTGTCGCTGCGGTAGAAGCAGGCGCCGATTTGATTGAAATTGGCAACTTTGATGCTTTCTACGCACTAGGCCGCCGCTTTGAAGCTGAGGAAGTTTTGGAGTTGACTCGCCAAACGCGATCGCTATTTCCAAACATCACTCTTTCTGTAACAGTTCCCCACATTTTAACTCTCGACAAACAAGTACAGTTAGCAACCGAATTAGTCAAAGCTGGCGCTAACATCATCCAAACCGAAGGCGGTACTAGCGCTCAACCAATTCACGCCGGAACTTTGGGATTGATTGAAAAAGCAGCGCCTACTTTGGCCGCAGCCTTTGAAATTTCCCGCGCTGTATCCGTCCCCGTACTCTGCGCTTCCGGCATCTCCAGCGTCACCGCACCGCTCGCTATTGGCGCCGGCGCTGCGGGTGTTGGCGTCGGTTCTGCTGTCAGCCAACTTAACAGCGAAGTGGCGATGATTGCTGCTGTTCGCAGTTTAGTTGAAGCTTTGGCAAAAGTCGAGCGATCGCACTTTGCTACTTCAATTTAATTAAGAAGGAAGAGTTGACAGTTGACCGCTTGACAGTTGACCGCTTGACAGTTTTCAGTTTTCAGTTTTCAGTTTTCAGTTGTCATCAGTCATCAGTCATTTTAGCCGCTCGCGAAGCCGAAGGCTGGTCATCAGTCATCAGTCAGAAGGAAGAGGGAAGAGGGAAGAAGGAAGAAGGAAGAAGGAAAAATTATCCCACTCTCTTCCTCTCCCCCTCTCCCCCTCTCCCAATCTCCCAATCTCCCAATCTCTCAATCTCCGACTATTCCCAATCTCGCAATAGTTTATTCATAAAAATTGACAATCCACACGACATAATCATGTAAAAACTGATAGTTTGAAGAAGTTTCATCAACGGCTTTTAAATCTTCTAAAGGTAAGACAAATTTTTGGCGATCGCCGAGACGGGAGACATTGACATATATGCCGTTTTCCTGAATAACTGACTTCTCCCACTTGTCGATCGTAAATGTATCGGTATAAGAAGGTTTGGTTTTTTTGAGTCTTGCATATTCCTTTTGACAGCCGTCACCAATTACATATTCTTCTTCCCAAGGGAAATCTTCGTTGCCGGTAACGTGGAGCGGTAATTGAATATTTTGCTTCAAGTAGTCGAAATAGTTGACTAATTTTTCAAGGCTGACTTCGATATCTCGATCGCCAAGAATTTTGCTAATTCTACGTTCAAATTCAGCGAAATCGAAAGAGGGAGGGTTTTGAAGGAAAGGGTGGAATTGTTCTACATCATCAAACTCCGAACTCAATTGTGATAATTCCGTCAGCAGGCGCTGGAAGTCATGTGGCTGTTTCGGTCTTCTGCCTGCTACAATGGTTTCATCAAGCTGAACTGGAGGAAGTTCGGATTTTGAGAGAAGGGATTTGCTGTGATTTGGGCGATCGCCAGATTGAGACTTGTTAACTTGAGATTTGATAACTTTAGGCTGATTAAGTTTAGGCTTGTTAAATTTAGGCATCGCTCGGTTCCGCTGTATCGGTTGATAAATAAAGTATATATTGGCAGAAGTACATTCGTGTTTGATAGGAGGAAGCTGTGATGCAATTACTGAAATCGCCTGATGAATCGGAAGTGTATCAAGGACAATTCGGCGAGTTTACAATTACTCAAAGCGATCGCGCGGGAGTGCTGATTTACCGCGCCGGATTGGGGGTGGCGGCGCTGTGTTTGGCGATCGGCGCTACTCTGGTGCTTCAACAAAGCGACAACCCAACTGCAATCCAAGCTGTAACGCCTGTTTTTGCGTGTTTCTGGATAGCTTTGGGCGTTAGCTTGGCAACTATTCACATTTACATGATTGCGCTGCACCGCACGTTACAGGCGTTTTGGGCGATCGGCGGCGCGGCAGCATTGTTTGTCGCCTTACAAAGCAGCGAACCTTTGGCTTTAGCTGTGTACGAACATCCAGCAACTTTGTGGGGAATTGGTTTTACTTTTGCCGCTTTGAATGGCATCTTTTTTAAGGAAGCTTTCTGTTTTAATCGCCTGGAAACTAAGTTTTTGACTCCGGGAGTTCCGCTGTTAATTTTAGGACATATTTTCGGGTTTTTGACGCCGGAAAATGAACAGTTATTACTGGGGGTTTGGGCGATTTTGTTCATCATTTTTGCTGTTCGCAAGTTTTTTCAAGCTATACCGCAGGATATTGGGGATAAGAGTGTTTTTGAGTATCTTAAACATAAATAGAAAAAAAAGTTCGGCAGCGGATTTTGTAGCGGATGTAACGGATGGAATTGCGCCCAGGAAAGTTAGATTGATTTGCCTGATTTATCTCAGAACAGTTTGCGATCGCACTCCAACTCTAAAAACCGGGTTTTTTAGTGAATCTGCGGGCTGTGACGGTTTTATTTCGGAAAAAACCTGGTTTCTAGCCACTTGTGCGTAAATCCTCAAGAATTCGATCGATCTAAATTGTGCCAGAATGCGAAAACCTAAAATCAAAATTAGTCTGATCCGCCGCCGAGAGATGTGGGCGATTACCTGGGAAGGTTGGGTAATTGCGATCGCAGGTTTAATCATTACAATGACATTCATCATCACAAATATTCATCCGTTTTTGGCGGTAAATGCGCCGATTAAAGCAGATATACTGGTTGTGGAAGGCTGGTTGCCTGATTATGCAGTCGAAAGTGCGATCGCGGAATTTAAAAAAGGCGGATACCGGCAATTGGTGACAACCGGGCTTCCCCTAGCTAGAGGCTACTATCTCGCTGAATATAAAAATTATGCTGAACTGAGCGCTGCGACTTGTATTGCGCTAGGATTTGATCGGGACAAAGTGGTAGCTGTGCCTGCGCCGAATGTTGTAAAACACCGCACTGCTGCTTCTGCGATCGCCATTCGAGATTGGCTTTCTACTTCTACACTCAAAGTTGACTCAATTAATCTCTATTCTTTTGGCCCTCACGCCCGCAGAAGTTGGATGGTTTTTAAACAAGTGCTGCATCCTGAGATTAAAGTCGGAATAATAGCTGCGGAATCGCAAGATTACAACTCACAAGAATGGTGGAAATCCAGCGAAGGTTTTCGGACAGTGACAGGAGAAATTATTGCTTATATTTATGCCCGCTTTGTAGATTGGAAAGCATAAAATTGGTTCGTAGTGAGGACTTTAGTCCGCAAGGAAAGAAAGGACTGAAGTCCTCACTACGAACCCTTAAAAAAATTGGTTCGTAGTGAGGACTTTAGTCCGCAAGGAAAGAAAGGACTGAAGTCCTCACTACGAACCCTTAAAAAAA
>NZ_JAUBUN010000027.1:0-9431 GCF_036702665.1 Microcoleus sp. Aus8_D2 | reverse complement strand
TTGGTTCGTAGTGAGGACTTTAGTCCGCAAGGAAAGAAAGGACTGAAGTCCTCACTACGAACCCTTAAAAAATGATAAAATTATTCTCGCATAAATTGAGGGCAAGTCTTTGCTAGAAGAACGCGCTTACTGGTTGGCATGGTCGCAGATTAACGGTATCGGCCCGATTTTGTTGCAAAGGTTGCACCAACATTTTAAGACTTTGGCAGATGCTTGGAGGGCAAAACCAGTAGATTTAATGCGAGTTGAAGGGTTTGGAAAACAGACAATAGAAACGGTTGTGCAAGAACGATCTAAACTCAATCCTGAAGAATTTATAGAGAAACATCTTATCAAAAATCCCTGTTTCTGGACGCCCGCAGATAAAGATTATCCCAGCTTGTTATTGGAAATTCCAAATCCGCCACCTGTGCTGTATTATCGGGGTTTAGTTGACTTAAAAGAGAATCGCGGAATTACGCCGACGGTGGCAATTGTTGGGACTCGCAGTCCTTCGGAATACGGCCGCCGCTGGACTCGCAAATTTAGTACGGCTTTGGCTAAAAACGGTTTTACTGTTGTTTCGGGATTTGCTGCGGGCATTGATACCGAGGCTCATACAAGCTGTTTGGAGGCGGGAGGCCGGACTTTGGCTATTTTTGGTACTGGGGTTAATATCGTTTATCCTAAGCCAAATGAGCGGTTGTGCGATCGCCTGATACAGCAGGGATTGGCAATTAGCGAATATCCGGCGGGCACTCAACCGAATAAAACTAATTTTCCGCGCCGAAATCGGATAATTGCTGGCTTGAGTCGCGCTACTATTGTGATTGAAGCTCCGCAGAAGTCCGGCGCGTTAATTACTGCTTATCAAGCTAATGATTTTTGCCGCGATGTGTATGTTTTGACGGCAAGATTGGATGATGAGCGATCGTTTGGATGTTTGGAGTTGCTGAGTAAAGGTGCTCATCCGATTCTCCCGAATTGCGATCGACTTTTAAGCGAAGACCGGTTGCTGGAAATGCTCGGAGCTATGCCAAAATTGGATAGCGCGCAGCAGTTGTCGCTGTTTCCGACAAATCCGGCCCCTGAAAAGCAAGAACCGCTATTGGATGCGGAGTTGGCTGTAGTGTTAAAAGCTCTGGGTTCGGGGCCGAGTTCTCTTGATACAATTGTGGAGGCTGCGGGATTGGCAGCGGGAACGGTTTCTGGTATTCTTTTGCAGTTGGAATTGTTGGGATTAGTTTCGCAGTTGCCGGGTATGCGATATCAGCGGTGTTGATTTGTATTAGCGATCGTATTTAACCATGAAATCTCGCCGATCGCTGAGTCTAGATCCCCCTAAATCCCCCTTAAGAAGGGGGACTTTGAGAAGATTATTGTCCCCCTTCTTAAGGATGACTTTGAACACTCCAGTCCCCCCCTTTTTAAGGGGGGTTAGGGGGGATCTAGGCCTTGATTGCGCGCTGGGCCATCGGTGTGATGAATTTACCGGAAACGAGATCAATTAATCATCATAACTGAGGCCGGGGCGGGTTTACAAATATTGACTGTGTGAATCATAGATATTGGTGAACCCGCCCCTACGGAAGATGAATTGCAGATAATCGTGGTAAGGTGCACAATGGCACCCTACGAACTACGAACCTTTAAATCAATCCGAAACTCCCTGCGGTAATACTGCTAGCAGAAACTCCGCTGAGGGAAGCCAAAATCTCCCCAGTTTGGGCAAACCGGATTAATGTTGCACCGCTATCTTGACTAATCGCCAATTGCGAGAAAGTCAGCCCGTTACCCAATACTAAGAAGTCTTTACCAAATTCAAAATCGGTAATAGTATCAGTCCCGGAATTGGTAGCAAGCAGGAATTTATCGACTCCCTTTCCTCCAGTCAAAGTATCATCTCCCAAACCGCCATTGAGTAAATCATCTCCCTTGCCGCCAAACAAGATGTCATTACCATCATCGCCGTTCAAGATATCAGCACCGCGGCCGCCAAACAAGACATCATTACCGCTAGCACCGAGCAAAGTATCGCTACCTTTGCCACCGTAAAGAGTGTCATCCCCAAGATTACCGTCTAGGAGATCGTTGCCTCGTCGGCCGCTGATTGCATCATTTCCGGTGGTGCCAGTGAGAATGTCGTTGCCATTTGTGCCGTTGATTTGACCTGGGGAATTGCTGCCCAAATCCGCGTCGCCGGTGACAAGAGGAGTTGCAATCCCTTGCGGTAATGTTACGGCTTGAATTTTGCTATCTAAAGCAGCACCAGTATTGTCAGTAACTAGCTGCGAAATTGGCTTGCTTCCGGCACCAACTGCTTTGAAGTCTTGAGTGGTTGTTCCCAAGGATACTTGTTGGACGCGGGCAACTGCTTGGGGAATTGATGTTGCTGTTGGGTTGGTGACAGCGGCATCTATGCGCTGATTTGCTGTTGCCATTACTGTCGCGGATTGCGAGGTAATTTGGGTGACTTTTTGAATGTTGAAACTGGGGTCAATCTGCTGGATTTTAGCAGCGGATTGCTGAATTATTGGTTCTAAGGCGGCTGGATTGCTGAGATTTAAGACTGCACCAGCTTGAATTTTATCGCCTATTGAACTGACAACAGCTTTGACAATATCGTGATTGGCTGCACTGGATGCACCGTCAATCAAGGCGGCTGTTTGAGTGATGGTGTTTTGGACTTTCACCATCGCGGCTAAGACTTGAACTCCGCCCGGTAAACTCTTGTTTGTGGCTGCGATCGGGTCTAACCTAGTCAGATCAAATTCATTTGGCAGTCCGAGGGATGCCTTGACTAAAGATTGGGCTGATTCTGGTTCAATTCCTTTGTCTATTAAGTCAACAATTAAGCTGGTTAATAGGGTGACAACAGTAGCATCTGGTGGTGCAGTGAGTGGTGTTTCTAGGGGTAATCCGGTGGCAGTGTCTGTGCCTCCGATCGCAACCAAATTGCCTTCTTCTGGGTCGATTTCTCCGTTTTTGTTTTTGTCGAAGATGTCGAAGGGAATATCGAGATTGAATTCACCGTTGCTGTTAGTGATTGTGGATGGTTCATTGGTATCTTTTATGCCGTTTTTGTTGGCATCTAAAAAGAGAGTAGATCCCGCGATGTAACCGTCGATTGCGATACCAGAAATGCCACTGCGGTATATGTGGAAGAAGTCGGTGGCAGTGGCACCAGCATTGTCCGTTGCTGTCACCTTAATTGGCAAATAGAATAAAGAGGGGACATTCCCAGCATTCACATTCACGCTAAAGGTGAGTGTATTTGGATCAAATTTAAGCCAATCCGGCGGAATGAAATTGCCAGTATTCGGGTTGACGCTAAGCCAATCGAGAGAGTTTGGTATTAAGGGGCCGGAGTCCGGTTTTGGCTCTGGAATTATTGAGTAGGAATAAGTGAGGCTGTCACCTGGATCGTCGTCAATAAAAGTATTGGGAGCAAGAGTCAAACGGTAGTCGCTGCGGAAAATCCCGCGATTCTGCTCAATGATGGGATTGTTAACCCTTGGCGATCGGTTGGTGGCTGTATTGTCTACTGTAAAACTGCCTTCTGTGGCGAAAGGGGAACCTGCCCAAGCATTATCAATGGATTGCACACTCCAGTAATATTTCCCTGGAGACAAGTTATTGAGTTGCCAACTGGTGTTTTGGCTGGTATTGCCTAACCCAACAATTTGTCGAGTTCCATCGTCGAGAGATGTGGGGGCGAGAATATCCTTGCCACCGGGAGTGCTGCCAACTCGCAGGTTGTAGCTTAAACCATCGGTAGGAGTTTGAGCATCAGTCGCTTTACTCCAGTTGAAAGTGACTTTGTTGCCATTCGGTGCAGCCGACAGCCCTGTGGGTGCAGTGGGCGGGGTGTTCGCATTAGCTGTATTGCTGCGATAGACTTGGTTGCCGATCAAGATGTCAAGTTTGCCGTCATTGTTGTAGTCTCCCCAAGCTGCGGCACCGCTGTCACTGAGTCCGGCATTTGTGTCTTCGCTAAAGCCGTTACCAGTGTTGCGGTACACTTTGCCGTCTAGCAAAATATCCAATTTACCGTCATTGTCGTAGTCTCCCCAAGCAGCAAAACTGCCTCCCGGCAATACAGCAGTCGCGTCTTCACTAAATCCGCTGCCAGTATTGCGGAACACCTTGGCGATTTTGCCCGAACCGGTATCGCCCGCCAGCAGGATATCGAGTTTGCCGTCATTGTTATAATCTCCCCATGCTGCCGAACCATTAGAAACACCGGGTAAGGCGAAAGCTTCGGTAAAGGTGGTGCCAGTATTGCGGAACACCTTGGCTATTTTGCCGGAAACGCTGTTCCCCGTCAGCAGGAGATCCAACTTGCCATCTTTGTCATAGTCTCCCCACGCAGAGGAACCGTTGAGAACACCCGGGATTTGGGCATTAATATCTGGTGTTAAAGCACCATTGTTATCATTCCCATTATTCCCCTTATTGCGATACAGTACGCTGGCGTTGTCCTGAGCCGAGCCACTTGTCTGTGGGTTGACGATACTTGTTTGGGTGGCATTCAGGAGATCCTGTTTGCCGTCATTGTTGTAGTCTGCCCACGATTGGGAACTACCTGGGGAACTTATTTGATCCCCGTTGAAAGCTGTTGGGCCATAGACTTTGAGAAAACCTGGTGGTTGCTGTGAGCCAAATTTTTGAAAGATTTGTGGATTTACTTGCAGGGCAAAATTTAGCTTGCCATCATTATCGTAGTCTCCCCAAGCTGCGGCATCGGCTAACTCCAGCTTTGGGTAGCCACTTTCAGCGGTAAAAGTAGTGCCAGTATTTCGGTACAACCAAGACCCTACAAAGTCCGTACTACTACCGAATGTACCAACAGGTTGAGAACGACCCGATGCGATAAAATCCAGTTTCCCGTCGTTGTTGTAGTCTCCCCAACCGCTAATTGCTCCGCCGTTGAAATAACTCGATATTTCCGTAGTGATTTTGCTGAAAGTGTATTTGCGTTCGAGGTTAGTCACGCTGACATCTTGAGGATCGATGCCTGAGTAACGGGGAGTTGAAGAAAAGCTGCCAGGGGGAGGGCCATCGTTGCTGATAGCTGGGTCAAGGATAATATTGTAAGGGCGATCGCCATCAGTTACATTGTCGTTAACACCCGTGACTGTGACAGTCTGAGCTGTATTCCAATTATCAGGAGTGAAAATTAGCTCTGACACAGAAGTCTTTCCTTCTGTGGTGTTGTCACTCCTGACAGGGATGCGAACATCAGCCTTAGGTTGGGACTCAAGCACAACACTGAAATTAGCAGTGCCACCTGCTTCTGTGGTGATCGGGCCCTTTGTCGGCTCTACTAAAATTCCTGGGCCTTTTGGAGCAGAGGGATTGATGAACATATTCGTGATACTGACATCAGCAGCATCAATACCTGAGTATTTGCTGTCAGTGCTGATCGCAGGGGCTGTGACAATCGTGTAAGGTCGATTAGCAGCAATGCTGAGAGTACCGGCAGCCCCTGTTACCGTCACTTCTTGGGGTACATTCCAGTTCTGAGGTGTAAAAGTAACTCCCGAAGTGGAGAGAGTACCTTCTGCTGGATTTTGAGGAGAAACGTTCAAACCGATCGTCACAGGAGCAGTCGGTGGGGTATTGAGTGCAACGGTAAATTTGGCTTTGCTACCTGTTTTAGTGGTGATTAATCCGCTGGTGGGGGAGACTGTGATGCCTGGGTTATCATCAGCCAAAGGAGTTTCGTTAGCTCCCGGGAGAGCGTTACCTAGCGGTGTTTCGTTACCTGTCCCAAAAGTGGGAGATATCCGACGAAATACCGATGTTGGCGTCGGAGTCGGCGTCGGCGTGACTGTTGTTGGCGTCGGCGTCGGCGTCGGCGTGACTGATGTCGCAGTCGGAGTCGGCGTCGGCGTGACTGATGTCGGAGTCGGAGTCGGCGTCGGCGTGACTGATGTCGGAGTCGGAGTCGGCGTCGGCGTAACAGATGTTGGCGTCGGAGTCGGAGTCGGCGTCGGCGTAACAGATGTTGGCGTCGGAGTAGGTGTCGGCGTCGGCGTAACAGATGTTGGCGTCGGAGTTGGAGTCGGCGTCGGCGTAACAGATGTTGGCGTCGGAGTTGGAGTCGGCGTCGGCGTAACAGATGTTGGCGTTGGCGTCGGCGTAACAGATGTTGGCGTTGGCGTCGGCGTAACAGATGTTGGCGTTGGCGTCGGCGTAACAGTTGTTGGCGTCGGAGTCGGCGTAACAGTTGTCGGCGTTGGAGTCGGCGGTACTGGGTCATTGTGGATCGGCGGTGGCGCTACATCGTTATCAGCGATCGCCACTGTCACACCCGGAATCACAATCCCGTTATACTTACCATCAGCACTCGTAACTGTATGAGAAATACTGCCTGTGTGCGGCCCTTCAACAACCGCATCGTCTGTAGCCGTGACAGTCACTGGTTTCGCCACATTCCAGTTAGTAGAGTCAAAAGTAATAGAGCCGATCGCACTTATTTGATCGCCAGTACCAAAAGCAATCGTCACAAGCGCAGTGGGCTGCGAAGTAAGTTTAAGGCTGTACGTCCCAGTAGCAAATCCTTCGGTAGCAGTTGTACTCGTCGGTGAAATAGTCACGCCTGCCGTATCATTATCAGCAATCGTGGCCGTCACAGGAGAAATCGTCAGGTTGTTATACAAGGTATCCGTGCTGACCGACTTGTGAGTAATCGTGCCGCTGCGAGTTCCTTGGGCTATGGTGTCATCGATCGCACTCACAGTCACCTTTTGCTCGACATTCCAATTAGTCGGTGTAAAAGTGATAGGTGCGATCGTACTAATTTGAGTCCCCGCATCAAAATTAATCGTCACAGGTGCAGTAGGTGCGCTAGTTAAAAGCACGCCGTAGGTAGCAGTTGCACCGCCTTCAGCAATATTTGTACTACCGGCAGATTGGACAATGGAAATACCCGGACTATCGTTATCAGTAATTGATGCCGTCACATCGGGAATCACCTTGGCGCTATAACTCGCATCGGTACTCGTAACTGTGTGAGCGATCGTCCCTGTGTGCGTTCCTTGTGCTACGGTGTCGTCGATCGCAGTAGCAATGACAGTCTTCTCAACATTCCAGTTAGTGCTGTCAAAGGTAATTTTGCCGATCGGGGTAATTTGATTGTCTGTAGTAAAGCTAATGTCAACGGGTGCCGCTGGTTGCGAATTGAGCTTGATTTTGTAACTGCCAGTTGCGCCGCCTTCTGTAGCAGTGATGTTCGTAGGTGCAACGGTGAAGCCCGCAGTGTCATCATTGGCGATCGTCATGGTAGCAGTTGCCGTAGTAATTATCGGCGCGCCACCCGGTGAAACGGGATTTGATAGCGTAATTGCGATCGTTTCGTCAGGTTCGATCGATCCGTCGCCCAACACATCCAAAGTAATAGTTTTGGATGTCTCGCCCGCTGCAAAAGTAATTTTGCCAGTAGCAGCAGTTGCCCCAGAAGTGCCGCCGATATTGTTGTAGTCGCTGCCGTTAGTCGCTGTTCCGGCGATCGTATAATCTACCGTACTCCACAGTTCCGTACTGCCATTGCGAGCGATCGTAAATGTTGCCGGAGTTTTGCCCGAATTGCCTTCGATAATGCTAGGAGTATTGGTGGCAATAGTATAAGAACTATTTCTGTCCAAGATTGCCACTTTAGCTTGACTGCTGCTACTAACGGCACCTGTAATTTTGCCAAAGTTTAGAACAATTTGTTCGTTACTGTCAACGATATTGTCAGCTTTGATAGTGACGGAAATATTCTGGGTGAGAGTAGTAGTGTTGGCAGGAAAAGTCAGGGATGTAGTTGAAAGAGTGTAATCAGCACCTTGAGTAGCTGTGCTGCTGGGGTCGATGACAATTGGTACAACTACATCCCCGAAAGAACTGCTGTTGCTGATCGTAACTGGGATATCAATTACTGTGTCGGTAGCACCTTCATTTACATTGTAAGTACCACCTACTTTGGGCTGAACAAAAGATACCGTACTGGGTGTATTGAGTAGAACGGAGACATCGTTAGAACCATTGTTCGTTAGTGCTAAATCCGGGACAGTATCAGCGTTAAAATTGCCCGCCACAATAGAAGTTGGATCTGTCCCCGCAGGAAAGTTGCTCGCAGTGCTAAAACTGCCGGCCCCATTTCCTAATAAAATTGCAGCACCGCTGCTGCTTCTTACTGCTAGGTCAAGCTTGCCATCTCCGTTAAAGTCCCCAGTGGCGATACTTTGGGCCCCTGTACCCACAGTAAAATCAGTGGGCGCGCTGAAGCCACCAGTACCATTTCCTAAGAGAATTGAGACATTTTTAGAGCCACCGTTAACTACAGCTAAGTCAACTTTACTGTCTCCGTTAAAGTCCCCAGTGGCGATCGAATTAGGATTTGTCCCAGCAGCAATATTAGTAGCCGCGCTAAATCCGCCCGCACCATTCGATAAAAAGATGGAAACACCGCCAGAAAGACTGTTTGGCACAGCTAAATCGGAAAAAGTATCTCCGTTAAAATCGCCGACTGCCATCAAAGCTGGAATTGACTTTGCGGTTAAGTTTGTGCTGAAGTTTAAGGTGCCATTGCCGCTTGCATTTGCTAGCAAAATTGTGACAGTGCCAGATGTACTGCCAGGGCTGGCATTGACGACTGCTACGTCTGAAAAGTTATCGTTGTTAAACTTCCCAACTGCAACGGAGATAGGAGATATTCCTGTAGGATATGGTGTGGGGTTCCCAAAACCGCCCGTACCATTTCCTAAGAAAATTGAGAGGGCGCTGCCACTGCCGCTACCCACTACTGCCAAGTCGGGGAAATTATCGTTGTTAAAATTACCGACGGCGATCGATCGGGCACTTGAAGCCGTCAAGGTAGCAATAGGCGCGGGATCGAAGCCACCAGTGCCATTTCCTAACAGGATTGAAACGCTGTCAGATCCTTGGTTTGCTACAGCTAGATCTGGTTTGCCATCAAGGTTAAAATCTCCCGAAGCAATACCGTTGGGATTTGTCCCCACAGGAATATTGTTTGGCGTACTAAAACTATTCAAAACATATTCGTAACTCGCTAACACTTCGGGTGCAAATACTAGCGGTGTGTTAATTTCACCGGTTGTTGCTTCGAGTTTCCAATCGCCACCTTTTGCCGCGCTTCCGGTGAGGTTTTTGGATGCGGCAACATTGGTATTTGTGAGTTGGGCGATGCGCTGGATGAAGGCGAAACCATCTCGATCCAAATCTACATCTAAATCTCTCGCTTGTTTCCCTGATCCGCCGTTCTTTTTAACCCCGGTTTCATAGCGCAAGTCATCTAAAGATGACTGAATAAATGAATTGTTCCCTGTCGGTTTCAACTCACATCTTGTACCAGGGTCAATTGGGGATTTTTCGTGGGGTTGGGCGGGTTTATTTAACCTGTTTGCTGTGTTTGAGTTGGTGGGCGAACCCGCCCCTACAGGATT
>NZ_JAUBUN010000026.1:86976-115758 GCF_036702665.1 Microcoleus sp. Aus8_D2 | reverse complement strand
GATTCGGTTATGAACCTTGCCTCTCGTCCCAAAAGTGTTTTTTTAGCACTTTATTTAGAGAGAACGAATCGCACCCCATTGGCCCGACTGACAGTTGTTACGCACGGCGATCGGGATTTCTGGTACTAGCAAAGCATTGGTCGGTTTGGCTCCGAAAACTGAAAATGTAGGTCTTTCTTTTGTGGTAGTCATTGTTCGTTTTTCCTTGGTTATTTATTGATTTACTGGGCATGGGGCATGGGGCATGGGGCATGGGAATTGGGAATTGGGGCATGGGAATTGGGAATTGGGAATTGGGAATTGGGAATTGGGCATGGGGCATGGGGCATGGGGCATGGGAATTGGGAATTGGGAATTGGGAATTTAAAATTGGGAAGTTACAAAAATAAATTATTTTTCTTCCTTCTTCTTTCCTTCTTCCTTCTTCTTTCCTTCTTTCCTTCTTCCTTCTTCCTTCTTCCTTCTTCCTTCTTCCTTCTTCCTTCTTCCTTCTTCCTTCTTCCTTCTTCCTTCTTCCTTTTTCCTTCTTCCTTTTTCCTTCTTCCTTCGATTGATTACCGAATAAGATGTGTTGTCGCTTTTGGTTCTGGATAGGTGTACTCAAGCATCGCCTCTTGTTGAGCTTGAATAATCCGCAGCGCGGTGAGCAAATGTTCTAAGGTTTCTAAGTGCGCTGGGGTGAAGTGGATGCTAAAGCCTTCGCCATCCCGCGCGTAGCCCGGACAAACGAGTGAGGCTGAGCTTTGTTCTTCGTGGGTGGCGATGTATAGCCAGTCATCGTCTTCTAGCTTGTAATGTGTGTCTGTCCAGGTTCTCAGCATTTGCGATCGCTCCTTTTTATTTGCTGCGTACAAGGGTTTAGATGCCCGAAGGTACTCACTCCTCTCAAGTTGACGGCTATATGTAGCGTGTTCTTTTCGCTGAGTTGGATTTTTTACCACAGGGGTGTGGCTGCACTGGTTGATTAAACCGTCAACTAAACCCATAGTAACGTAGGTTGATTTTCCCGTCAAGTATTTTGTTGAACTTTTCATCAAAACAGGCTAGAATGCTTGTCAGGAGGCGAAAAACCGTGGAACAAACATTTGGAAGACTGATCCGTCAAGCTCGCAAGGACAAGGCTTACTCACAACGTGAGCTAGCTGGTATGTTAAGTGTGGATTTTACTTATTTGTCGAAGCTGGAGAACGATCGCGCGGATTATGCGCCCAAAGAGGACGTAATCCGAGCGTTGGCGCGGAATCTCGACATCAACGAAGAGGAGTTGATTTTTCTGGCGGGGAGACTGCCTCAGCAGTACGAAGCGCTGCTGAAGCAGAATCCGAAGGAAATGCAGGCTCTTTTCCGGCGGATGCAAGAAAATCCAGATTGGCTCAAACAATCTTTTGAAGCGTAACAGAGGCCTACGACAGTGAGTATTTTTAAACCGTATTGCTTCTATCCCAAAGAATCGATCGAGCGTTTGGCAAATGACATCTTGATGCAGATGCAGAAAACGCAAAATTTTGCTCCGAAATGGCCTTTTGAAGCGACAACGGTAGCTGATTTCCTGGATTTGGGCGTAGTCTGGGACTACATTGAGCCGGACTCCGAAGGTGCGATCGCCGCCAGGATTTTACCCCAGCAGCGGTTGATCGAAATCAACGAATTGATTCTCGAAAAACCGCCGGGGTTCATCGAATCGACGATCGCCCACGAAATCGGGCACTGGGTGCTGCACGTCAATCAAGATGAAGCAGACGGGACTGTGCAACAGTTGGAACTAGATTTGGGCGATCGAACAAAAACCGCCCAGGATGTCGAGGAACCGTTTGTGTGTCGGGGCGCGAGTGCGGATAATAAGGTTTTGTCGATCGAATGGCAAGCCCAATATTTCGCAAGCTGCTTGTTAATGCCTCGATGTATTTTGGAAGATAAAAGACAGGGGCGGGATTTAACAAAGTGGTCGCATTTATACAAAATGAGAGATGAATTGGGAGTGAGCATTTCCAATTTGACCAACCGCTTGCAAGAGTTGGGCTGGATTTACATTCCCAAGGGAACCCGCGAGATTTATGCTGGCAAAGAGGCCGCAAACGGGCAACAGCGGCTGTTTGGATAGAATTTGATTGAATTTGAGGTTTGAGATAAATTCTCAAATCTCAGCTTTTTTTGGTGTAAGGAATGGCGGAAATAATATCAGGGAATAGTGAATAAGAGCGAAACTGGAGACAAGACAAGCTGCTTACCAAGCAGGAAGTTGAGAGATTAAAAATAGGAGGAATTGACATCCACGAAATCAAAAATGAAGAAAATGCCTCTAAAAAAGACCTTTACAAAGACAGAGATGGAAACATATACGTCAAACCTAAAGGCGGTATGAGTCCGGGCGAACCAACAAATCTAAACATTAATGATTTCTCATCACATTAAACAGGAGCCTGAGGATGGAATCAGAGATTTACGCTTATTTTGCATTAATTGGAACTGACTTATCTCCAGAAGAGGTAACAGCAAAAGTCGGCATCAAACCAAGTAAGATTTGGAAAATTGGCGACTTAATTCACTCAAAAGCTACTATCCGCAAAAAGTACAATGGCTGGAGAGTAGATTCTCAACTTAGCAAGTCGGACGACTTAGAATCTCACCTTAAATCTGTGATGGAACAACTTCAACCGGGATGGCTATCTTTGGTAGAGTTATGTAAATGTTGCAAGGCAGAGATTTCTTGCGTCATTTATTACAGAAGTGGCAGTGTGCCAGCAATCCATTTTGATAAATATATTGTTGAAAAGATACATCAATTGAATGCGGCAATTGATGTAGATTTTTATGTTTTGCCAGAGGAGACTGCCTCGGATGAAGCAGTAGCAGCATGAGTGGTATAGGGTTGTTGCTCAAAGAGATCTCGCCCTTTTAGTCTCAGTGCTTCCTGCTGTGATACAGTATGAATGAAAAAAATCATAGACTGCACGTGGGGCCAGAAACCGGGTTTCTACGAGTTTTGCTCTCCAGTGACGAGAAATAGTCGAAGAAACCCGGTTTCTGAGGTGAGCGCGGGCAAGTCACAAACAAATATACTGTGCAAATTATGCAGACAAATATCAGTCTGGTTCTGGAAGCTTGTCAAGAGTTAAATATCAGTTATGAAATCATCGCACCCAACCAAAACTTAGTTAGAATCAAACTGAACGGTCAATATTATTATTTCGTTAATTTCAGTATGCCGTTTAACAACGAGCAAATTGTACACATATTTAAAGACAAAGAATATACTTATCAATTGCTGAAAGACAAGATTAAAACTCCAAAAACTCTAGGATTTCTCTCGCCTTTTTGCGAAGAAAAGTATCACAAGTATTTAGAGTTTAAAGATTGTGCAGAAATTGCAGCCGAAGTTGGCAAAACATTTTCTCTACCCGTGATAGTGAAAAGAAATCGCGGTTCGGCTGGAAACAATGTATTGCTTTGTGAAACCCACGAGCAAGTTCTAGGAGCGATTGAAATTGTATTTGATGTCAACAGCAAAAATTATGACTATGTTTGTCTAGCTCAAGAATACATTGATATCCGACACGAATATCGGGCAGTTTTCTTCGATCGCAAGCTGGTTTTGCTATATGAAAAAGATAAATCCGATGCTAAATTTGCGGGGAATTTAAGCCCGCTGCACTGGGATGGTGCAAAAGCTAAGCATATTACCGACTCAGAGATTATTTCGGAAATTGAAAATTTTGTTCGCCCTGTTTTTGAAGAGATTCAGATTAATTACGCCGGGTTTGATATCGCCTTAGATACAAATGGGGAATATTGGTTAATTGAAATTAACTCAAGTCCGAACTACGATATTTTTGTGAGAGATAACGATCGCCAAATTGCGGTAACAATGTTTAAAGATATCCTAGATAGCTTGGTTGTTAACAAAAAACCGTAAATGCTCGATTTGAGAGATGCGCTATAACTGAGTTCGATCGATAAATTAATTGTCTAATGTAGGGGCGGGTTCGCCAACAATCTCAATCTCAAACCGACAATCTATAAAACCCGCCCCGCCCCAACGATAAATCCCCATGTACCGCGAATCAGGTTGATAAATATGTGGGTTGTGCAATCAGGCCGGGGCGGGTTTTCGAGATGGTTGGTTTCAGGCAATTATTGTTAGCGAACCCGCCCCTACATCGCCGGGAATCTTGACTGTTTCACAAGAGTTAAAGCATCACATTCTTTCTAACACCTGAATTCCCAACAACTCCAAACCCAACTTCAAAGTCCTCGCCGTCAAATCGCACAAAATTAGCCGCGAAGTCCGCAATGGTTCCTCAGCTTTCAAAACTGGACATTGCTCAAAAAATTGATTGAACTTTTGACTTAATTCAAACAAATACTGACAAATCCGATTCGGCAATAAGTCGCCGCCAACAGCATTCACAACTTCATTGAACTGCAATAAATGCTTTGCTAATACCAATTCGGCATCGGATTGCAAAATTACTTTCGCACCAGCATCTAAGTTGTCAAAATCTATCTCACCTTTGCGGCGAATTCCCTGGACACGCACGTAGGCATACAGCATATATGGCGCGGTGTTTCCTTGCAAAGCTAGCATTTTGTCGTAACTGAAAATATAGTTGCTGGCTCGGTTTTGACTTAAGTCTGCATACTTTACGGCACTCAAACCAACTGTTCGAGATACGTTGTTAATAAATTCTGCTGTTTCCTGTCTTTCTTCTGCTTTTAATCTGTCTTCTAAATCTTGGCGAGTGCGGACAATTGCTTCGTCTAATAAATCCTGCAACCGCACGGTGTCGCCAGAACGAGTCTTTAATTTTTTGCCGTCTTCTCCTAAGACTAAACCGAAGGGAATGTGGACAATTTCGACATCTTCGGGAATCCAATTGGCTTTTCGGGCGACTGCAAATACTTGGGCGAAATGGTTTGATTGTCCTGAATCTGTGACGTAAATTATGCGCTTTGCATTGTCATTTTGGATGCGGTAGCGGATGGCGGCTAAGTCTGTTGTGGCGTAGTTGTAGCCGCCATCGGTTTTCTGCACGATTAGCGGTAGTGGTTCGCCTTCAAAGTTGGTGAATCCGTCTACAAATACGCATTTGGCGCCGTCGCTTTCTACTAGCAAGCCTAACTCGGTTAAGTCTTCGACTACTGCGGGTAATAAAGGATTGTAAAATGATTCGCCGCGTTCGGTTAGTTTGATGTCGAGTAAGTCGTAGATTACTTGGAATTCGCGGCGGGATTGATCGCACAGCAGTTTCCAGGCGCGGCGGGTGTCTTCGGCGCCTGCTTGCAGTTTTACTACTTCTTGGCGGGCGGTTTCTTTGAAGGTTTCGTCTGTGTCAAAGCGCTGTTTTGCTTGGCGGTAAAATGCGACTAAATCTCCTAAGTCTAGGGCGTCTGCGGTGGTGAGGGCTTGGGGGTGGACTTCGCGCAAGTAGGCGATTAGCATTCCGAATTGGGTGCCCCAGTCGCCGATGTGGTTGATTCTGAGTACGTCGTGGCCTTGAAATTCGAGGGTGCGGGCGATCGCATCTCCGATGATTGTCGATCGCAAGTGTCCGACGTGCATTTCTTTGGCGATATTCGGACTCGAAAAGTCGATCGCGATTCTCTGAGGCGTTTGAGTCGGTGAAATCCCCAAACGGGTGTCGGCTGCGATTTCACCGATCTGCGCTTCCAAATAAGCCGGTTTCAGCTTCAAATTGATAAAGCCAGGGCCGGCGATTTCTGGGGTTTCGCAGATGTCAGCGATGTCGAGGTTTTCGATAATTGTAGAGGCGATCGCCCGCGGCGGCTTGCCTAACTTTTTGCCCAAACTCATCGCCGCGTTGCACTGAAAGTCCCCAAACTTGGGATTACCCGCAGGCGCTAGCATCAGATCCGTATCGGCATAACTCTCGCCGAATGCGGAGGCGAAGGCTTTTTCAAATCTTGTTTTTAACTGTTGGGCGATCGAGTTCATATTTTTTAATATTTTGATTGGATACTTATTTTAAACGGTAAAGGTTGAGGTCGATACAGGGCAACTTTTAGCGGTATTTCTCCGGGGATTGCCCCCTCGAAAATATTTTCCATCCTGACCTCAATCACAGCGTTTCGTATCTTAGGTTACAGATTATCACAAAGCCGATCGCTAGACCAATCAAAAAATATCACATCTAGTCAACGATCGCGATCGCCATACAATTTAGTTAAATCAGTTACATTAAGGTATGTTAATATTTTTTTAATGCTCCCCAAAATTCTACCGAAGGAAGTAGTTATGTTATCTCAACCTGTTTTTGGCGATCGTTCTCTGACAATCGCCTTTTATCAAGCAGTAATCGATCGCTTCGATGACCCTCTGAGTCTTTCGACTCAAGCACTATTACGCGAGTGCAGCCTCGGCTTCGCCCCTTGTCCCGATGGAGTCAAAACCTTTTTCATCGTCGCGCCGAGTCTGGATGCAGCAGAGCAACTAATTGGCAAAATCGACAACATTTTAGAGCGAGTTGCCGAACTCATGGCTGGAGTCGGACAAGTTGCGCTGTGCATAGTTCCCGCCGGCAGCGAGGCCGAGCAACCAGTGGATCTGCAAAACTTAGAAAAAGTTCCCGCCGATTGTCTCGCTTGCAAATTCTTTACAATTATGTGTGCTGATGCTGCGAGCGATCGCTAAAATTAACAGTTAGCAACCAGCAACTCGCTGTGCTAATTTAAACCTGTGCCGGGGTCGGCGCGGGATAGATTGCCTATTAGTAACAGTCGCTGGAATTAACAGGGCAAAGCGTGCAGGTAATTCGATCGCAACCTTGGTTGCACTCGCTATGGAAGAGTGTCAAATAAGCAGGGACAATTAATATACCTTCATGGCCGCTTGTGGGTCGATCTGATTTTTACCTGCCGGCTCAAACAGCCGTGCATCTACTTTTTACCTCCCCAATTAAAGCCGCTAAAGAGCCGCACCAACTCTCCTGGGTGTCTCGCTTCAACAGACAGCTTTAGTCAGTGGACAGTGGACAGTGGACAGTGGACAGTGGACAGTGGACAGTTGACCGAAGGAAGAAGGAAGTTCGGCAACGGATTTTATAGCGGATGTAACGGATGTAACGGATGGAAGGAAGTTGGGCCTCCCTTGCAAGGTACGGGATGTAACGGATGTAACGGATTTAAAAGTCAAGGAAGAGGGAAGAAGGTAAGGGAAAAGGGAAGAAGGCAGAAGACATACACAGCAAGCTTGAGTGCGATAGATATTTTATGTTGAGTTAGGTGGATTTACTTGTTGCTGCAAAATAGAGTTTAGCTTCATATTCATTAAGTTTGCAGCGAGCAGAAATATTGAGAAAAATAGATAGTTAGTAGGGTGCGCCAGGCCCCAGTTTCGATCCAGTTAAAATACCTTGAAACTGACGCACCACAAAGTTAGTAGGGTGCGTCAGTCCCAAGTTTTGACACAATTTAAACACAGGGAAACTGACGCACTCTACGGCGATATATAGTGCGATCGCATCCCAGGCTCGTAGAATTTGTTAAAAATTTCAGGTGAAAGTTTGAATTATTAAATTTTATGTCTAACATTGGCGATAAAATCTAAGATTGAAATTCTCAAATCCCAAATCAAGCCACCATGGTAAAACTGACACCGAACCCTAGCTTTAGTTTAACGATTCGCGTTGCTCTGCCGAATCAGCCGGGAATGCTCGCTAGCGTCACCAGCGCGATCGGATCTGTGGGCGGTAACTTCGGCCAAATCGACTTGATCGAGCAAACTCGCGCTACTACAGTTCGCGATATCACCGTCGATGCTTACAGCACCGAGCACAGCGAGGAAATCGTGCAAGCAGTGAAAGCGCTGCCGAATATCAAAGTGATCGATGTGTACGATCGCACTTTCAACCTGCACCGCGGCGGTAAAATCAGCGTAGAAAGCAAAATTTCCCTCAAACGCCAGTCAGATTTGGCAATGGCGTACACCCCGGGAGTCGCCCGCATCTGTACTGCGATCGCCAATGACCCCCAACAAGTTTACAACCTGACAATCAAACAAAATACTGTTGCTATTGTTACCGACGGTAGCGCAGTTTTGGGATTGGGAAACCTCGGGCCCGAGGCCGCACTGCCAGTCATGGAAGGCAAAGCCATGTTATTTAAAGAATTTGCCAAAATAGACGCCTTTCCTATCTGTTTGGACACCCAAGATACAGAGGAAATTATTCGCACTGTGCAGAATATCGCCCCGGTTTTTGGTGGCGTCAATCTCGAAGATATTTCTTCTCCCCGCTGCTTTGAAATAGAAGCAAGATTGCGGGAAACTTTAAATATTCCGATTTTTCATGACGACCAACACGGAACTGCGATTGTCAGTTTGGCAGCATTAATTAATGCCTTGAAACTCGTCAAAAAAACAATTGGAGAAGTGTGTATCGTGATTAACGGCGCCGGTGCGGCCGGAGTGGCGATCGCCCGTTTGTTACGCAAAGCAGGCGCCGAAAACATCATCATGTGCGACTCCAAAGGTGTCCTGTCCAAAGATCGCACGGATATGAACCCAGAAAAACTGGAATTTGCTGTGGCTTCGGGCGGTACTTTGGAAGATGCGATCGCCGGTGCGGATGTATTTTTAGGTGTCAGCGCCCCTGGGGTGCTAACGCGATCGATGGTGCGTTCCATGGCCGAGAATCCGATCGTGTTTGCAATGGCAAATCCCATTCCCGAAATTCAGCCAGAATTAATTATGGAGGATGCGGCGATTATCGCCACCGGACGCAGCGACTACCCGAATCAAATTAACAATGTTTTGGCATTTCCGGGGATATTTCGAGGTGCTTTGGACTGCAAAGCTGCTACGATTACCACCAGTATGTATTTGGGTGCAGCTTACGCGATCGCCTCTTTAGTAAGTCCTTCCCAGCTTGACAAAGAGCACATTATACCCTCTGTTTTTGACGAAAGAGTTGCCATTGCTGTCGCCGGTGCAGTGCAGTTAGCAGCCCGAGCCGAAGGGATCGCCCGCGATTAATAGAAGGAACAGTTGACAGTTGACCGCTTGACAGTTGACCGCTTGACAGGAAAGCAGACAGAAGACAGAAGACAGAAAACAGAAAACAGAAGACAGAAGACAGAAGAGGGAAGAGAGAAGACAGAAGAGAGAAGACAGAAGACAGAAGAGAGAAGAGGGAAGATGCCATGTATAAATTCATGGTCTTTGTAGCAGTTTTGTACTTCTTGTTTTGGGATTTTTCTGGTTTATTCTCATTCTCCGTTTCCTCCTTCCCGTTCATTCTTACTGCTTTTTCCTTCCCCATCCTCTCTTTTTCCCTCTCTCTTCCCTCAGCCGCTCAGCGTTAAATCCCGTACACTGCTGGTTCCCGAATTTCGCTCGAACCTCGAACCTCGAACCTCTTCCTTCTGCCCTCTGCCTTCAGCATCTATCCCTTAAATCCGTTAAATCCGCGATCCAATCCGTTGCCGAACTTCCTTCTTCCTTGCTGAAAACAGTGATAAAAGTCACACCAATTAACCAAATAATAAAGATATAATTAAGTATCCCAAGCCCAGCTAGGTCAGATGCAAAGCCAGTTAGGACAAAACCGGAGCGATCGCTGCAACAGCAAATTGTTAGAACTCAGTCCGCTCGGACTGGCATTGTGCCGGACGGACGGGACTTTTCTCGACATAAATCCAGCTTTTGCAAGCATTATCGGCTACACAGTTGCAGAAACTCTCAACCTCAACTACTGGGAAATTCTGCAAACAGAGTGCGCGGGTAGAGAAAAATATCTAAAAAGTCAAGCTAAAAATAGCTGCACGGGCTCGTGCGAAGCAGCATACAAAGATAAAAGCAACAATCTCGTACCCGTGCGAGTTTGCGAGCGGCCAATTGAAACAGAGGGAGAGTGCGCGATTTGGCTGAGTGCTGAACAAGTTGTTAATTGGGAGAATCAAAACAGCGAGCCGCTGGAATCAACGCCGCCGCATTGCAATTCACAACTAGAAAAATTGCTGGCAAACCAGACTGCAAAACTCGCAAAAACTCAGGAACTACTCCAAGAAAAAATTGCCGAACTGCAACAGACTCAAGAAAAATTGCGTCACCAAAGTCAGATTCTAGACCAAATTCGCGAATCGGTGATTTGCACCGATATGGACGGCTCGATTACCAGTTGGAATCAAGCCTCCCAAAGGCTGTACGACTATCAAGAAAATGAGGCGATCGGACAGCATATTTCTATAATTTACCCTCCAGAAAAGCACGAATTTTTATTAGATAAAGTCATCAAACCGCTACAAGAACAAGGCTCCCACGAAGTAGAAGTGATCACCCGCCGGAAGTCGGGAGAACAGTTTGACTCGCACCTGTCCCTTTCGCTGTTGAAAGACAACACGGGAGCCGTTGTCGGGATGATTGGCTATTTAACAGATATCAGCGATCGCAAAGCTTTAGAACAAGAATTAGCACGGAGACAAGCACTATTTGATTCCTTTTTGCAGGAGGCGCCTGCAGGAATTTGCATTTTGGACTCCCAACTGCGGTACGTGCAGATCAATCAATTTCTAGCAGAAATAAATTGCTTGAGTCCAGCAGATCACATCGGCAAGACTGTAGGCGAAATATTGCCGCATATCGCTCCAGTGGTAGAGCCTTTGTACGAACAAATTTTGAGAACGAAACAACCCGTAATTAACCTTGAGATGAGCGGTGACAATCCAAGACTGCCAGGGGTTGTCCGACATATTACAGGCTCTTATTTTCCCCTGCTCGACAAAGATGTCGAGGCGATCGGCATTGGTGCAGTCGTCATTGACATTAGCGATCGCAAACAAGCAGAAGCAGCACTGCAAAAAAGCGAACAGCTCTACCGTACCATGGCAAGCAACTTTCCTAACGGTGCGGTGATGCTGTTCGATCGCGAAATGCGCTTCACCTTGGTAGAAGGTACAGAATTAGCAGGAGTGGGGCTTTCCAAAGAGTTGATGGAAGGTAAGACAATCTGGGAAGTATTCGAGCCGGATTTTTGCAGTGGTGTCGAGCCAAATTATCGGGCGGCGCTGGCTGGAGAAACAGTTGTTACAGAATTTACTTACGGCGATCGCATTTACCTCGCTTATACTTTGCCAGTCAGAAACGAACGCCAAGAAATCACCGGCGGATTGCTGATGACTCAAAACATTACCCATCGCCAATTAGCAGAAGAAGCCCTCAGGGAAAGCGAGGAAAAATACAGGTGCATTGTCGAAACAGCCGATGAAGGAATTTGGATGATCGATGCGGAGAGTAAAACTACTTTTGTCAACCAAAAAATGGCCGATATGCTAGGCTGCACCCCAGAGGAAGCGATCGGACAGCCGCTATTTGCTTTCATGGATGCAGAAGGCATCGCGATCGCCCAAGCCATTGTCAACCGCCACCGTCAAGGAATTAGCGAACAGCTAGATTTTAAGCTCCTGCGCCGAGATGGCAGCGAGTTGTGGACGATGGCTTCTACTAATCCCTTACCAGACAAAGAAGGGCGCTATGTCGGCTCTTTGGCAATGGTTGCCGACATTACCGATCGCAAGCGAACAGAAGCCGAATTGCAGCAGTCGGAAGCCAAATTTCGATCGCTTTACGAACTAACCAGTTTGCCCGTTTTGATGTTATACGACAATGGCATCTGCGACGCCAACACCGCCACCCTCAAACTATTTGGCTGCACCGCACCGCAACAGTTGTACGGCAAAAATCCCGGCAAACTGTCGCCTGCTTTCCAACCTAACGGTAGAGATTCTTTGAGCTTAGCCGACGAAATGATGGCGATCGCCTTTGAGCGCGGAAACCACCGTTTTGATTGGGTTCACCAGCGCTTAGACGGTACAGATTTTCCCGCAGAAGTCGTGCTGACAGTCATCGAAGTTGGAAATCAAAAAATTATCCAAGCAGTCGTCCAAGATTTAACCGATCGCAAACTTGCAGAAGAAACATTAGTGCGATCGGAACAAGCCCTCAGACAGCAAGCCCAGAGAGAACAACTGCTGAATCAAATTGCCAACCAAATCCGGATTTCTTTAGATTTAGACACAATTTTAGCAACCGCCGTTCAAGAAATTCGCAATTTTATCAAGCCAGATTGGTGCATCTTCACTTGGTATCGTCCCAACAGCAATCCTCCTATTTGGGACGTAAATTGCGAAGCCAAAAATGCAGCTTTGCCAAGTTTGCTAGGTACTTATATTGTAGAGGACACATCTAGTGCAGGAGTCAAGCAAATTTTGCGCCGAGAAATTCTGCGAATAGATGATGTTAGCACTTGTGAAAATGCAGAATTGCGCGCAGCCTTCCAGGCCATAAAAGTTAACTCAGTGCTCTCGCTACCAATTCACACTGCTGCCGGTGATCTTGGGGCGATTACCTGCTATCAGGCTATGTCCGCGCGAGATTGGAGCGACTCTGAAGTCGAACTGATGCAAGCGGTGATTGCTCAAATTGCGATCGCGATCGATCACGCCGAACTTTACACCCAAACCCGCATGGCTGCCGAATTAGCTCAAGCTCAAACTCAAAAGCTAGAACAAACTTTGCACCAACTCCAGCGCACCCAAACTCAATTAATTCAAAGTGAAAAAATGTCGAGTTTGGGACAATTAGTGGCTGGTGTCGCCCACGAAATTAACAACCCAGTTAATTTTATCTACGGCAATCTCAGCTACACCAGCGAATACACTGAAAACTTACTAAAACTGCTCCAACTTTACCACAAGGAATACCCGCAGCCTTCCCCCGCAATTTTAGATGCCAGAGAAGCCTTTGAAATTGATTATATTGTGGAAGATTTACCAAAACTGATATCATCTATGAAAGTCGGAGCAGATCGCATCCGCGACATAGTTTTGAGCCTGCGGACTTTCTCAAGACTTGACGAAGCCGAAATGAAACAAGTGGACATTCACGAAGGCATTGAAAGCACGCTAATGATTTTGCAAAACCGCCTCAAAAATAAACCAGATCGCCCGCCAATTAATATTATTAAAGAATACGGTAACTTGCCTTTAGTTGAATGTTATCCGGGCCAGTTAAATCAAGTATTTATGAATTTGTTGACTAATGCGATCGACGCCGTGGAAATGGAGATGAATAAACCAGAACCCACGGACAAAAATCTCGCAATTACGATCCGCACCGAACTAACCGAAAATAACTGCGTGGCGATGCGGATAGCTGACACCGGCCCCGGCATGAGCGAAAACGTGAAACGGCGCTTGTTTGACCCATTTTTTACCACAAAACCCATCGGCAAAGGCACAGGCTTAGGATTGGCGATTTCGCACTCTATTGTCGTAGAAAAACACGGCGGCGAGCTTAGCTGCAATTCTGTATTGGGAGAAGGTTCCGAATTTGCGATCGAGATTCCGCTGCGACAAAAAAGAAGTTAGTTATTAGTTATTAGTTATTGGTTATTGGTTATTGGTTATTGGTTATTGGTTATTGGTTATTGGTTATTGGTTATTGGTTACTCGTAGGGTGCGTCAGTTAGGGATTCAAATAGCACAGAAAATCCTGTAAGCTGACGCACCTTTCAACAAACTATGGTGCGTCAGCCACTAGCTTCTCAACATCACCAAATATCGCGCATACTGACGCACCCTACGACTGACGCACCTTTCAACAAACTATGGTGCGTCAGCCACTAGCTTCTCAACATCACCAAAGATCGCGCATACTGACGCACCCTACGACACTACGACAAACTACCCTTTACCACCAGACGCACACCACCAGCGGGCGCCATTGTCAAACCGCGGCGTACTGGTAAAACCGGACGATTTTCTGCAAGTTCCAAAGAGTATCGCGACAGCACTTTCGCCAAAACTAACTTCATTTCAAACATCGCAAATGCCGCGCCTATACAGCGGCGGTTCCCTCCCCCAAACGGCAAATATTCGTAAGGCGAAAATTGCCTTTTTAGAAAACGTTCTGGTTTAAAACGCTTTGGTTCCGGGTAAAGATCCTCTCGATGATGAACCAAATAAATGCAAGTAGAAAGCATTACTCCTTTGGGAATATCATAACCCATTAACTGCATTGGAGCTTGCGGAACGCGCGGAAATGCAAAAAACACGATCGGATAAATTCGCAGCGTTTCGGAACAGACAGCATTCAAATATGGCAGTTTAGCAATTTCCATCGCATCGCAATTTTCGACATCAATAGAATTGAGTTCTTGCAGCAGTTTTTCGCGGACTTCCGGGAGATAGTGAATCCAATACAAAGCCCAGGCTAAAGCTGTGGCCGTAGTTTCGTGTCCCGCAAACAGCATTGTCATCAACTCATCTCGCAATTCCACATCGCTCATTGCTTCACCCGCTTCGTCGCGCGCAGAAATCAACAAACTCAGGATGTCTTCGCCCAAAGGTTGAGATTGATTTTTGCGTTCGCGAATTTCTTGATAAAGCAGTTCATCTAAACGCTGCCTTTTCCGCAAAAATCCTCCCCAAGGACTCCAAGCACCTAAATCTTTTTGTAGCGACTTGACAAGCAAAAATGTAGCATTTAATGGATTGCTAAACACGCTGAACATATCAACCATTAGTTGGTGAATTTGCTCGTAACGTTCTCCTTCGCTCAGCCCAAAAACCGCGTGCAAAATCACTTCTAAGGAAATGTTTTGCATAGTTTCTTGCGCGACAAAAGTATTACCCGGAATCCAAGAATTAATTACTTTTTCGGTGATGTCGCGGATAATTTTTCCGTAAGCTTTCATGCGTTCACCGTGCAAAGGTGGCATTAAAAGTTTGCGCTGCTGCAAATGTCGATCGCCATCTAGCAACAATAAGGAATTCGGGCCTACTAAAGGTAGCGCTACCTGGTTGCCCTCACCGGATTCAAATAGTTGAGAATCTGCTGTTAAAATTTCTTGAATTGCTTGAGGATTGCTAATAACTACCTGGCGTGGAAAGTTGCTGAATGTGCTGGTATAAATGTCGCCGTATCTATTATAATTTTTCTCTAAATAATATAGAGGATTTAAAATTCCCAGCACTGTCTGAACAAATCTCCCCTCTTTAGGGCCGTCTAGAAATTTGTTGGTAGTGTTATTTTGAGATAGAGAGTTTTCTGTAATGAGAGTCATTGGTTTTTATCCTTCTTTTGTTGTTTTACGGGAATGATAAAAGCATCATTACTGTTGCCAAACGATCGTAAATCTCTATTCAGGCTTTTTTATACCTAGCGATTTTACGTAAACCAGATCGCACCTTGCTGTTTCCACACCCGTTGTCGGTAGATATCCGCTAGTTTCGTACATTTTAACAGCTTCTTTGAGTACGCTAGCAGTTTCGATCCAGATTTCATCAAAACCGCGAGCGATAATTTTACTTTCCAATTCTTGCAGTAAAAATTTCCCCAAACCTTGTCCCCTTGCTGCTGGCAAAATATACATTTTGCGAATTTCCACAGCATTCTTCCCGCGCTCAATGGGATAGTAAGCCGCCGTACCGACTATTTGATCGTGCTTTTCAACTACCCAAAATTCCCCGCCCTTCTTTTGATAGTGTAGTTCTACATCATAGACATCTCGATCTGCGCCATGAACTTCGCATTGTAAGCCGTACTCTACCAAAACATTCTGAATTAAATGGAATGCCTCAGCCCGATCGCGCGTTTCCCAGGAACGAATTAAAAAATCCCGATGTTGGGTTCTCATTACTTGTTGCTAATTATACTTATTTTTGGACTTTGGCAACTGTAATTTTACTGATAATTAGTGTTTTACAGCCTGGAAATGCACCCAACCTTTAACTATGAATTCTCGGTTCAGGATCGAGAGTTGCTAGCAACTCGCTCTCTATCAATGATAATTGCTCCAGCCGCTCAATAACAAGAGCGCGATCGAAATAAGTTGTTGCCAAAATCCAATATACCCCGTAATGGCGCGCCTCCGAAGCCATCAAACTGCGGTAAAACTTAGCTAGTTCCGCGTCTGGACAATACTCGCCCAACAGCCCCAGCCGTTCGTGACTCCGCGCTTCAATCAAACCAGAAACCAACAAAGAATCCAAAAGTCTCTCCGGTTCCTGCTTGCGAATTTTGGCGGACAAACCCCCAGCGTAGGGAGGCGCAGCCAAAGGGCCCAAAGCGATCCCGCGCTCTTCTAAGCGCTGGTTGACTTGCTCGAAATGCTCTAATTCTTCGCGGGCGATGGCTGTTAGCATCCGCACCAATTTTTCCCGCGCTGGGTAGCGAAACATTAAATTTAACGCTACTCCCGCCGCTTTCCGCTCGCAGTGAGAATGATCTAATAAGATTGTATCTAAATGGGCGATCGCCTGTTCGATCCAAGCTGGCGAAGTCGGCTGTTTCAAAAACTTAATTGTTGTCATTAGTCAGTTGTCAGTTGTCAGTTGTCAGTTGTCAGTTGTCAGTTGTCAGTTGTCATAGTGCTGTCCCCGCTCGCGAACGTTATTAGCCAGTAGTCAGTAGTTAAATAGCCTTCGAGTAAATAACCTTTCTCGGTTTGTTTTTAGTGAGGACTGAGCGTCCTCTGATTGATGCGGACGCTCAGTCCGAACGCTCAAACCTATTTAATCGCGGTCATTCCAGTGGAAATCATACTATTCATTCAGATTTTACATAGCTTTTCAAACACCGCATACATATCACCAGCAAACTTTTTCGGATTCCACAGCGGCGACAAACTTGCAGCGTCTTTAGATTTCACCAAATGTGCTTGAATTGACTTCCTCAATTCACCATCTTTACCCAATTTTACACCCAGAGCCACATATTCCGCCCAAGACCAAGCCACACCAGTTTCCATCCCCAAAGCCTGCAAAAACGAATAACCCATTCTCGACAAAAACTGCTCTCCGGTGCGAGTCACCACAGGCAAATTAAACCACAAAGCCTCTAAAGTGTGAGTACCTCCATTGTAAGGATAAGAATCCAACAAAACATCGGCCAACAAATAGACAATTCTGTGCTCTTCCTCCGTAGCAACCCTCGGCAAAAACTTAATTCGGTGGCGGCTGACTCCCTCAGCTTCACAAGCTTGGTGATACGCAGCCTCAAACACCGCAGCATCGCCCAAAGCTTTGTGAATTAAGATACTGTTCGGCACTTGTTTGAGAATCGCAATTTGTGCTTTTACTAACTCGCGATTGAATTTTCGGCCGGGAGCAACGCACAGGTAAACTATCTGATCCAAACCGATCCGATTCGACCTTCTCAAAGCCACCGGATCGACTCCCTGCCTCTGAAAACCTGACACCGCTACAAACGAATCCGGCATCCTAATTAGCTGCTCTTCATAATATTTTTCCCTGCCAGTTGGGTGCGAGTGCCAGTCTGTCAGAAAGTAATTTTCTGAGGATATGTAAGGGGCATCAAATCCTAGCCAAGAAACACAAACTGGTGCGGGTTTTTGGTGGAGAATCTCAGCGTGAACTGGTACGCTGAGAGAATCTAAATCGACTAAAACGTCTAGTTCATCTTGCTGAATTTGGGTGATAATTTCTGCGGAATTTGCCAGTCCGTTGGGGTAAGTTTGCGGAAAAGTCAGTTTACCCAAATTGTCAAATTGCTGAGTGCGATCGTCAGGAGTAATTCTTTCGGAAGCGTACAAATACAAATTGGGTGTGATGTCGGACAATTCGCGAATGATGTCAGCGCTGCACCAACCTACAGAATGGCGGCTGAAGTGATTGGACAAAAAACCGATTTTTAACTTACGGGCTGGGGCTTTTGGTTTTAAACTGTAATTTGCCGGTTGAGAAAAATTAGGTTTGATACATTTGTCGATGTACTTTTGGGCAATTAATCTGTAAAGTTTGGAGTTGGCTGCCAAGTCATCTCGCAAATAGGGCGTGCTGAATAATAAGTTTGCATAAAGCGATTTTATTTCTACCGAGATAGCCGTTTCTAAGTTGTGTTGCAAGTACGATTCTAGTTCTAAAAATCGATCGCCTGCAATTTGATTCAATCCCGAGACTTGATAGGTGCTGACGTAGTAAATCGCCGTCATAATTGGATCGGTTTCGGCACACATTTGGCTGTATTTGTGTACGGCTTGCCGCGCGACCTCTAAATCGCTAGTATCTCTGAGGATGCCGCACAAATGCTGGTGGGCGGAAATAAAATCTGGTTTAATTTCTAGGGCTTTTTGAAGGTTGGGTATGGCGTCTTTAAATTTGCCCTGGTGGCGCAAAATTATGCCAATTTGACAGTAGGCTTCGGGTAAATCCGGTTTAAAGGCGATCGCCCGCTGCCATGCAGCCACCGCCTCATCTAACCTTCCCTGCCGCGCCAATCGATCGCCTAAATTTATGTGAAAATCTACCTGAGCTAGATGGGGATTGAGTTCGAGAGCTTTTTGCTCGTAGGCTACGGCTGCATCCGGTTGCCCCTGCTGCTTCAGTGCGCTTGCCAAATTCCAGTAAGCAGCAGCCAAAGTTGGTTTAAGTTCGATCGCCTTGGAGTAATTGACAATTGCCTCCAACAAATGCCCTTGTTTGTAGAGCATACTCCCCAAATTAGCATAAGCCTCAGCAAAATCGGGATTCAGGGCGATCGCCTCCGAATAAAACCGCATCGCTTCCTCAATTTGCCCGCTTGCTTGCTGCACGTTACCCATTGTCACGTAAGCCGCCGCCCAATCCGGTTGCAATTCCAGAGCTCGCCGACAAGCAGCGTCGGCTGCTGGTAAATTGCCTTGGGAGTAATAGGTTTCTGCAACGACAGTCAGCGATGCAGCATCTTCTAATTCGGGTGTGTCGGATTGATTGCGAAAATCGGAATTCATTTGGCGGCCTATCTGTGCTATCAAGTTAAAGGTTGAATCGAGATTATTTTGCAGAGTAGCAGTTTTAGCGGAACTACGGGCGATCGTCACAGAGAATTTATGAGCGACAAGCAAGCTTCAGCGCGCCAACATCACATCAAGTGGAAACCAAACCTCCTGCTGGGGATACTCTTGTTAGCCTTAGCAATCCCCTTACCCTTTGCCCAAAAGACTCTCGCACAAAAGCAGACAGCCGACTTTGGGCAGCGACTATTTCAAACGGCTCTTTATTTCACCCTATATTTTGAGGGCGGATTCAGCAATCACCCCGCAGATAAGGGCGGGAGAACTTATCGGGGCATCCTGCAAACGGAATACAACTCCTACCGCTACAGTCGCGGGCTGCCTCCCCTCGATGTGACGCAGATGTCGGAAGCAGAGCTCCTAGAAATTTATAAATATTACTGGGATTCGAGCCTTTCGGACACGATGCAGCCTGCTTTGGCGATCGTCATGTTTGACACTGCTGTTAATTTTGGTATTAACAATTCTATTACATTTTTGCAGCAAGCCTTGGGATTGCCGCAAAGCGGCATTTTTGACGCGCGCACCAGGGAAGCACTGAAAGCCGCTAATAACAAAAATACGGCTCTACAAATGATTAACGAACGGATTATTTATCGCTACAAACGGGTGCAAGAAGATCCGAGTCAAATGGCTTTTTTCCGGGGTTGGCTGAGTCGCGATTATAGTTTGTGGGGCTACGTGAACAAGATTAAAAATTAAGCGTTTTCTGGATGCTCAGCAGATTGCTGTAATTGTCATTCCTCACTCAGGGCGCAGCGATCTCAAAATTTGCGATCGCTGCTAGTGATTAGACTTGAATTGCCTCACTCCTTTTAATCAAATTTTCGGACGCTGCTCAAAGCCCATCCCACTATAAAAAAATTGTGGGATGGGCTTTGAGCAGCGTCCCAGGTATTTTTGCAAGATGTCTGCTGACAATGCTGTAATAGTCTTGTTCTCGGCCCACGGGTAGCTAGAAACCGGGTTTTTTAACCAAAATATTTGCCTAAAACCTTCAATTTCAACAAAAAACCCGGTTTCTGGACGCGGGCGGGTAAATCCTGTTGTCATTGCTCGCTCGCTCGTGCCCATCTCATATTTATTTGCAACCACCACTTGAAATCGGTGAATTCCCACTCATCTTTCAAGGATTTGTCAAGTCTATCAAGTTCATAAAAGTCATAATTTTAGTTTCATAAAAGTCATATTTATCAAGATATATTTCTATTTTTCAAAAAAATTGTAAATTTAAAGGAAACCGTATATAACAGAGAGATCAAAATAAAATATGCAGCCAAATCAACTTAACCGATGAAACCTATGACCGTAGAAGAAGCAATCATTTGTTTAGACAATCTGGTATACAAACAAACAGAAAAACGCCTGAGTCGGTTGCAACAGTCGATAATTCTAGGCGTTTTAGAAGGTTTGACGTACCAAGAAATTAAGGAAAAAGATCCGATCGCCCGCGGCTATTCAGTGGGCTATCTGGGGCGGTATGTCGGCTACAACTTGTGGAAAGACCTCACCAAGGTACTGAAGCAAGCAGAAATTATTGAACCAGAAGAAAGAGTAGTGGGAGCAAATCTTTGGGACTGCATGATGAGAACTTTACAAAAAGGCACACAACCGGATAAAACTTCCCATCCGCCCTTGGAAAAGCTGCTGCGGATGCGTTACCGAATCAAAGAACACTTAGTCAGCACCGAGTACAGCGATACGTATTTGGCTGAAGATGAAAATTTGCCCGATCGACCTTTGTGTCTCGTCAAGCGCCTGAAAAGCCAGTCAGAGAAAACCAGCAAACTATTCGATATAGAAACGCGAGTGTTATATCGCTTGGGCCAAAACGAGCGGATACCGGAATTGTTAGCTCGATTTGAAGAAGATGGATATTTTTATTTAGTCTATCAATTCATCGAAGGACAACCGCTGTATCAAGAACTCATCGAAGGTCAACCCTGGGAAGAACATCAAGTTATTGCTTTGTTGAAAGATATCTTAGAAGTTCTGGTATTCGTTCACAAACAAAATGTAATTCACCGCGACTTGCACCCTCAAAACTTAATCAAGCGCTCACCAGATGGCAAGATTGTATTAATTGATTTTGGGGCAGTCAAAGAAATCAACACCTCGCAAAATAGCAGCGGTCAAACTAAGTCGCGCGGCGGCGGCACTCAGCAAGAGTACATTCCTCCCGAACAAGCTATCGGTGCGCCGAAATTTTGCAGCGACATCTATGCTGTCGGAATCATCGGGATTCAAGCCTTGACTGGGATGCGCCCGAAACAACTCAAAGTCGATAATTTAGGCAATCTTATATGGCAGAAAAATGCAACTGTGAGCCCGGAGTTTGCTAGCATTTTAGACCAGATGGTGTTGTACGCTTTCCCCCAGCGTTACCCGTCAGCAACCGAAGCTTGGGAAGCACTTCAAAACTTGGCAGTCAGTTGTCATTAGTCATTAGTCATTAGTCATTAGTCATTGGTCATTAGTCATCAGTTGTTGGTTGTTAGTTGTCAGTTGTCGATCGACAAAACCGCCATCCATTGATTTGATATTTGATACCAAATTCGGCTTTCATAGCTGGTAAAAGTATAGTCATTTATAGACATGGGAGGCTTCAAGTCCCTCCCCCTTCTCTTTTACTTTGAGCGGATTAACCCGCATTGGCTGAACTACGCAGCTCCCTATCCCATTGCTGAACGCATTTGGGATTGCTTTTCTGAGGATGTTGTACGAAGCGTTGACATCAGAATTAATTAACTGACCAATCGATGTTTTGTACAAACCTCGCTTAATACGCTTACCACTAAACATCGGTTCTTTTTCTGTTTTCCCGCAGACAGGGATTGAATCTAAACCCAGAAAATTTGCCCGCGACGTGTAGGACTCTTCCTGTACAATTACATTGATTCCTACCAACCGAGCTTTGTACTCCAACATTTCAATTAATCGAGAGTGAGGAATACCAACAAAGTTTTGGTTGGTTTGCTTCCCGAGATTAATTTCGGTTTTCCACTGTGCATTCTTGCCAATTACTAGCGTCCCAATCTGCTTAGTAGTTAAAATGTCAATAATTAGGCGACTAGCGTGATGCAAATAATTATCAATTTTTTGATGGCGACACCGAGTTAAGCCCTGAATCCGGGGTGAACTTTTGCGGTTCCCTTTTAACTGGGATTGTAATCGTGAAAAGCGTTTGTTGTAAAATTGATTAATTGATTTCAATGGTCGCCCGTTAATCAACAGTGGGGTAAATCCCGGTTGATTTGAAGTTAACGCCACTAAATTATTCAGTCCTAAATCAATACTAGCTACAGAATTGGTGTCGTCAATGGTGGACTCCGGTTCATCATAAATTACCTCAATTACATAGGAATCGCATTTCGGAACCAGCCGGAGTTGGCAAATCTTATCGGGAGCGACTTTGGTCTTGATTAAAAGTTCAGTACCCGAAAGTTTAATGATTCCTTTCTTCAACTGTTTGCTACTAATCGCTTGAATTGTGTAGACAAGAAGGTTTCGCCCTTTGGTTTTGTCTTTGTACTTCGGCAGTTTTGGGCGACCCGTGAATTTTGAAGAATTAGCCTTGTAAGCTTTAACTGCTTCAAAAAACGATTTCCAATTCTTGTCTAACACCATTAAGATTTGCTGGCTTACTTTAGCAGGCAAAGCCTTGTATGCTTCGATTGACTTCATCAATCGGTTCATTTCGTTATAACTGACATAACCCCATCCATAAATAAAGCTCTGACGAATGACGTAATTGGCGGCATTGTAGAGGTTTTTGGACTTGAAAGCTAGTTCGTCAATTATGGCAAAACGGTGTTCCGTTGATTTAATGATGTGCCTCTCTGTGAGTTGCATTTGAGACTTCCGTTCTTTGGGCTATGCGTATTCCTTGTTCAATACTCACAACAACATAATACCATTATTGTTTATAATTGCTTATAAACTCAATGAAGTTTTACAATACTCCCTATCGAGTCAGCCTTTGCGGACGAAAGTTTGTGTAGGATATGTTTTAACTGCGGAATCTGATTTTTTTTGCCGTTACCGCAGCTCGACCCTATGCGAGCTACGCCAACAAAGTCGATCGCGCGATCCGCTACCATTTCCCCTCAAACAACTGAGTAAAAACACTCTGTGCTGCTGGTACATCGGGCGATCGTACTTTTTCCCCACAATCCGCCACAGGCAATTAAGAGCCAAGATTGTTTTATTTTAACTAATAATTAAGAATAATTATTAAATGCTGACGAATAGCAGAGCGATCGGAGCCTGCTACTTTTAGTTGACACTCTATCTCAAGTTAGATAAAATCATGAGTATTATGTGCTAAATAAGCAGGTTTAACAATATCTTAAGCAGCTTTGTATAGCTGGCAACAATACAAGTACAGTGTTGATTGTTACCTTCGATACGTAGAAACCCACATCATTTGAGGGAGCAAGAAATTGGTATTTTTTGAACGAGCACAACAAGTGCAGCCGCCCTCAAGCCCAATTATTGCGCTTCAGTCTTTTTCCAAAAAAGCTGGAATTGCAGTAATCGCGATCGGCTGTACAGTCATTTTGGGTTGGATATTTGACCAGCCAATCTTAAAAAGCATTTTGCCCGAACTCGCGACCATGAAAGTCAATACAGCCGTTTGCTTTATTTTAGGCGGCTTGTCTCTGTTTTTCCAACAGCGCAGCCGCGCCAAATTAACAAGAATCCAGCCTCAAAAAATAGATAAATTTTTAATTTATTCCTGCTCATTTTTAATGATATTAATTAGTTTCATTACACTAATTCAATACAGCTTTAATTTAGACTTAGGCATCGACCAACTGCTATTTAAAGAAAGTTCCATCTTCACCAGCTCCTCATTACCGGGACGCATGGCACCCAATACGGCTGCTGCTTTTTTGTTGCTGGGCGTTGCCTTGCTGCTGCTATCGGTACGCCGCCCTAAATACCTGCGGGTTCAAATCTTAAGCTGTTGTGCATTTTTAATTGCATTTCTGGGTTTTACGGGCTACCTCTACGGTAAACCTTTCTTTTACACAATGGGCGCTCAGACAGGAATGGCTTTGCACACCGCCACAGCATTTATATTGCTGAGCTTGGGGATTTTATTTGCAAATCCAGAGCGAGGATTGATAGCAGTAATTGCGAGCGATCGCGCGGGCGGCATCATGGCGAGGCGGTTATTGCCGCCGGCAATAATTATCCCGCCAATAGCCGGTTATTTCATCATGTCGGGAGAGCGGCTGCAAGCCTACTCGCCGGAAGTAGGAATATCGCTGCTAAGCGTATTGAACGTGATGATTTTTACAGTTTTGATTTGGCAGAATGCGAAAACTCTCTGCACCGCAGACCGCAGGCGCTATCGAGCCGAGTACAGACTGATCGAAGCTAAATCACACTTAGAAACTGAAGTGGAGCAACGGACTCTCCAACTGCAACACGTCAACGAGCGATTGCAGCAGCAAATTCTCGACTCTCAAGCCACAGAGCAGGTGCTTCAAAAAAACTATAACCTGTTACTGACAGTGATCGACAGTACGCCGACAGCTTTATTTGTCAAAGATATTCATGGCTGCTACATGATGCTCAACTCTGCGGGAGCCAGCATCATTGGTAAGTCTTTTGAGGACATTATCGGCAGAGATGACAGCGAGTTATTTCCACCGGAAATTGCGGCCAATATTGTCAAAACCGATCGCCAGATCGTGACAGCGGGAAAAACCCAAGTCATCGAAGAAGAACTGCCAGTTCAAGGAAAAATGCGGACATTTCTTTCGACAAAAAACGCTTACCGGGACGGGCAAGGACAGATCGGCGGTATAGTTAGCATCGCGCGGGATATTACCGATCGCAAACAAGCCGAAGTCGCCAACAGAAGTCTGGCAGCAATTCTGGAAGCAACCCCCGATTTTGTAGGTATCTGCAACCCCCACGGACACGCCGTTTACATCAACAAAGCAGGCAGAAAAATGGTGGGTATCGACGAAAACACAGATATATCCCAGATGCAAGTTGGAGAATTCTCGGCAGCCTCAGCCCGCAGCACATTGAAAGGCGCGATCGCCACCGCTATTTCTGAGGGCGTTTGGAGCGGAGAAACCGCCTTTGTGTCAGCCTCGGGAGTCGAAATTCCCGTCAGCCAAGTCATCATCTCCCACTCAGCACCCGACGGCCAACTCGCATACATTTCTACGATCGCCCGCGACATCAGCGATCGCAAACGCACCGAGCAAGCACTGCAACTGTCTCAAGCTCGTTTCGCCGGCATCGTAGAAATTGCTGACGACGCGATTATTTCTGTGGATGCAAACCAAAAAATTATCCTGTTCAACCAAGGTGCAGAAACCATTTTTGGGTGGACAGCAGCAGAGGCGATCGGGCAATCCCTGAGCCTGCTGTTGCCCGCAGCTTTTGCAACTTCTCACAGCCACCTTGTCACCAATTTCGGCGGCGGCGTTAAACAAGCCCGAAAAATGGGCAACCGCAAAGAAATTTTCGCCCGCCGCCGAGACGGTACCGAATTTCCGGCCGAAGCTTCTATTTCCAAACTCGAAGTTGCAGGGGAAATCATCTTCACAGCAATTTTGCGTGACGTGACAGCCAGCCGCCAAGCCGAAGCATCTGTGCGCCTGAGCGAGGAAAGATACCGATCGCTGGCGATCGCCACCGCACAAATGGTTTGGACGACAAACGCTAGCGGCATCCCCTCTGAGCCTCAGCCGGATTGGATGGCTTACACGGGTATGAGCTTTGAACAGACGAGGGACAACTGGGCAGAAGCAGTGCACCCAGAAGACCGCGATCGCACAACACAAGCTTGGATGCGCGCCCTAGAAACAAAAAGTCTCTACGAAGTCGAACACCGCTTGCGCGCCGCAGACGGCAGCTACAGGCACTTCTGGGTGCGCGCCGTCCCCGTTTTGGCAGCCGGCGACGACGACGACGGCAGCGTTCGCGAGTGGGTGGGCGCTCACACCGATATTAGCGATCGGGTGCAAGTTTTGGCAGCCTTGCGAGAATCAGCCTCACAGTACCGCCAGCAAGCAGCCCAGCTCGAAAAAGCTTTCCGCGACTTGCACGAAACCCAAACTCAACTAATCCAAACCGAAAAAATCTCTTCACTCGGCCAGCTAGTCGCCGGAGTCGCCCACGAAATTAACAACCCAATTAACTTCATCTACGGGAACATCACCCACGCCAGCCAATACGCCCGAGACTTGCTCGATTTGCTCCACCTTTACCAAGAAAAATACCCAAATCCCGCCCCGGAAATTGCTTTATCAGCCGAAGAGATTGAAATCGATTTCTTAATGACAGACTTTCCGAAAATTTTGGAATCAATGAAAGTAGGAGCCGATCGCATCCGCGACTTAGTTGTGTCCTTGCGTAACTTTTCCCGACTCGACGAATCGCAGATGAAGCGAGTACACATTCACGAAGGAATCGAAAGCACTTTGGTAATTTTGCAGCACAGGCTCAAAGCTAATGCCGTTCGTCCGGCGATCGAGATTATCAAAGACTACGGCCACTTCCCAAAAGTCGAGTGCTATGCAGGTCAGCTCAATCAAGTATTTATGAATCTGTTAGCAAATGCGATCGACGCCCTCGAAGAATACAACACCAAGCGTTCTGCCAAAGAAATATATGCTAGCCCCAACATAATTCGGATTAGCACCAGTGCGACTTCAGACACAGTAACTATCCGGATTGCCGACAACGGAATGGGAATCAATCAAGAGGTCATCCGCAAGTTATTCGACCCATTTTTTACTACTAAACCTGTCGGCAAAGGCACTGGTTTAGGACTGTCAATCAGCTATCAAATTATAGTTGAAAAACACCGAGGCAAATTGCAATGTATTTCCGCTCCCGGGGCCGGTGCAGAGTTTATTATCGAGATTCCCATTTCCCAGAAACTATCAGTATCTGCGACGGAAAACATCAAGGAAATGGTCATTAGTCATTAGTCATCAGTCATCAGTCATTAGTCATTAGTCATCAGTCATTAGTTTCTGAGAGTCGCGCGTGGGGCGAGAAACCCGGTTTCTACAAGTTTTGGGTTGAGTGACGAGAAATATCGAAAGAAACCGGGTTTCTGAGAGTCACGCATGGGGCGAGAAACCCGGTTTCTACAAGTTTTGGGTTGAGTGACGAGAAATATCGCGAGAAACCGGGTTTCTGAGAGTTATGCAGGGCGCGAGAAACCCGGTTTCTGAGATTTACGCAGGGCGCCAGAAACCGGGTTTCTGAGAGTCGCGCGTGGGGCGAGAAACCCGGTTTCTACCAGTTTTGGGTTGAGTGACGAGAAATATCGCGAGAAACAAACCGGGTTTCTGAGATTTACGCATGGGGCGAGAAACCCGGTTTCTACGAGTTTTGGGTTGAGTGACGAGAAATATCGCGAGAAACCGGGTTTCTGAGATTTACGCATGGGGGAACCCAAAATCGAAATAATTCTTTACAATTAGATGGTAAATATGATTGTTCACTTAAAAAAATCCCTTGAAAATGCCTGTAAACCAACTTTCTGCAACCACAGCCTCCACCCAAACACCGGAATTAGAGTTTGACATAGCGATCGTCGGCGGTGGAATAGTCGGCGCCACCTTAGCGTGCGCCCTCAAAGATTCAGGATTAAAAATCGCCATCATTGAAACTCAACTCCCCGCCGCCGCCGCCGCCAAAAAACAAGCCTATGCAATTACCCTGCTATCGGGAATGATCTTAGAAGGCCTCGGTGTGTGGGAGCAAATCTTGCCGCAAATCACTACCTTCGAGCAAATTAGCCTCTGCGACGGCGACTATCCCGGTGTCGTCGAATTCCACCGTCCCGATTTAGGAAATACTGGCAAATTACCCGTACCAAAAACAGCTTTAGGTTACGTTGGCGAGCACCGAGTCATGCTGTCAGCTTTGCAAGAATCTTTAGCAAAAAATCCGAATTTTAGTTGGGTTTGTCCTGCTGAAGTAGTCGAAGTAAAATATTTAACTAATTCCGCCGAAATTCAACTCAAACAAAACGGCGAAACTCGCACAATTCGCACTAAATTATTAGTCGCCGCCGACGGTTCTAAATCGCGCATCCGGACATCCGCCAACATCAGCACTCGCGGCTGGAAATACTGGCAATCCTGCGTTGCTATCACCATTAAAGCAGAAAAACCGCACAACGATATTGCTTTTGAGCGCTTCTGGCCGAGCGGCCCGATGGGAGTATTACCATTACCGGGGAACCGCTGTCAAGTAGTTTGGACAGCACCCCACGCGGAAGCACAAGCTTTGCAGTCAATGGATGAGAAAGAGTTTTTGACTTTGTTAGAACAGCGCACGGGCGGGCTGTTAGGGCGTTTGGAGTTGGAGAGCGATCGCTTTTTATTTCCGGTGCAGTTAATGCAGAGCGATCGCTACGTGTTGCCCAGATTAGCACTCGTTGGCGACGCCGCCCACTGCTGCCATCCCGTCGGCGGACAGGGCTTAAATATGGGCATTCGTGACGCTGGGGCGATCGCCCAAATCTTGCAGCAAGCCCACCAAAAAGGCGAAGACATCGGCGATTTTCGAGTATTAAAAAGATATCATAACTGGCGCAAAAATGAGAATTTAGTTGTGTTAGGATTTACCGATTTCCTAGATAGATTATTTTCCAATACTTGGCTGCCAATTGTCGGATTTCGCCGCTTCGGATTGTGGTGTTTGCGAACAATTCCCCCAGTCAGGTTTTTAGCCTTGCGCCTGATGACCGGCTTAATGGGCCGCCCACCGGAATTAGCTCAAAATTAGGTTCGATCGTTCGGACTTCAGTCCTTCATCGGCCGGATACCCGCGCACCATCTAAGAAACCGGGTTTTTACGATTTTTACCGACAGTAACGAAGTATCTCAAAAAAACCCGGTTTCTGGCCGCCCGCGCACCATCTAAGAAACCGGGTTTTTACGATTTTTACCGACAGTAACGAAGTATCTCAAAAAAACCCGGTTTC
>NZ_JAUBUN010000026.1:0-86876 GCF_036702665.1 Microcoleus sp. Aus8_D2 | reverse complement strand
TGGCCGCCCGCGCGCGATCGAAGAAACCGGGTTTTTATGATTTCTACCGACAGTAACAAAGTCTGTCGCAAAAACCCGGTTTCTCGCCACCTACAATCAAAATCAAAAATAAAACAACTGCTAACAGCAAAAGCTATCAACAGTTGTTTTATATATTCAATGCGGATGGCGAGACTCGAACTCGCAAGGACATAATGCCACACGCACCTCAAGCGTGCGCGTATACCAATTCCGCCACATCCGCTCTTTCTGGCAAGTCTCCGGGAGTTTTGGGTTGCGAGTTAAAGATTCACGCCTGTGAAATCTGTGACCCTGAACTTCCGACTGTTCCTTTTGCACCGCCGATTTCCAACGATAGCACAACTACCAGCAAAATGTAAAATAAATTTTTGTGAACAATTTCTGAAAAACGATTATCCAGAACATACCGAAAGGCATTATTGTACAGAATATTGAGTGAATTAAGCAGCGAAGATGGGGTTCTCGAAAATTTTAATCGCTAATCGGGGGGAAATCGCCCTCCGCATACTGCGCACGTGCGAGGAAATGGGGATTGCCACGGTCGCCGTTCACTCCACCGTAGACAAACAGGCCCTGCACGTCCAGTTGGCTGACGAAGCCGTTTGCATCGGCCCCCCCACCAGCAGCAAAAGCTATTTAAACATCCCTAACATCATCTCGGCAGCCCTGACGCGCAACGCCGCAGCCATTCACCCCGGTTACGGCTTCCTCGCCGAAAACGCCCGATTTGCCGAAATCTGCGCCGACCATCAAATTACTTTCATCGGCCCGTCTCCGGCAGCCATGCGGGCGATGGGCGACAAATCCACCGCCAAAGAAACCATGCAGCGGGTGAAAGTCCCCACAGTTCCCGGTAGCGGCGGATTGCTGGCAGACGAAGATGAGGCTTTGTCGATCGCCCGCGACATCGGCTATCCTGTGATGGTCAAAGCCACCGCCGGCGGAGGAGGCCGCGGCATGAGGCTAGTCAGAGAAGCATCCGAACTCCCCAAACTCTTTCATGCAGCCCAAGGCGAAGCCGATGCAGCATTCGGAAACCCCGGAGTTTACCTCGAAAAATTCATCGAAAAGCCCCGCCACATCGAAATCCAAATCCTCGCCGACAACTACGGTAACGTCATCCACCTCGGCGAGAGAGACTGTTCGATTCAGCGCCGACACCAAAAACTCCTGGAAGAAGCGCCGAGTCCCGCCCTCACCCAGAAACTCCGAGATCAAATGGGTCACGCCGCCGTCGCCGCAGCCAAAGCCATCAACTACACTGGTGCTGGTACTGTCGAATTTTTGCTTGACAAATCGGGCAAGTTCTACTTCATGGAAATGAACACCCGGATTCAAGTGGAACATCCCGTGACGGAGATGATTACAGGCATGGATTTGATAGCCGAACAAATTCGCATCGCCCAAGGCGAAAAACTGCAAATCAAGCAAAACCAAGTGATTCTCAGCGGGCACGCCATTGAGTGCCGGATCAATGCTGAAGATCCCGATCGCAATTTCCGGCCACACCCCGGCAGAATCAGCGGTTATTTGCCTCCCGGCGGCCCCGGGGTGCGGATGGACTCTCACGTTTACACTGATTACGAAATACCTGCTTACTACGATTCTTTAATCGGTAAAGTAATTGTCTGGGGGCGCGATCGACCTACCGCCATCCGCAGGATGAAACGGGCCTTGCGGGAATGCGCCATCACCGGCGTCCCCACTACCCTCAGCTTCCACCAAAAAATCCTCGATAGCCCCGAATTTCTCAGTGGCGAGGTTTACACGAATTTCGTGGAACAGTTCATGAACCAAAACGGTTAGTAGTCATTAGTCATTAGTCATTAGTCATTAGTCATTAGTCATTAGTCATTAGTCATTAGTCATTAGTCATCCGTCATCCGTCATCCGTCATCACTTTAGTCTGGGACGCACGGGTGTCGAGAAACCGGGTTTTTTCTGCAAAAGATGCGCTAAAACCCGCAGATCGGGTAAAAAACCCGGTTTCTAGCCCCCTCGAGTGCGATCGCCAACTGGCAATAAACATCTACTAATTACCAATGACTATTGACCAATGACCAATGACCAATGACCAATGACCAATGACCAATGACCAATGACCAATGACCAATGACCAATGACCAATGACCAATGACCAATGCCCAATGCCCCATGCCCAATGCCCCATGCCCACTGACTCTTACATCATCATCGTCAAGATGCCTTGCTGGCCGAGCATCATTTCCCGCAGCAAGCTACAGATACCGACCCAAATAATCGGTGTAATGTCCACTCCGCCGATCGGCGGTACAATCTTTCTAGTTACGGCTAAAAAAGGTTCCGTCGGCCAAGCAATCAGACTCAACGGCAACTTGCTGAGGTTCACCTCGGGATACCAAGTCAGAACGATCCGAAAAATAAATAGCAAAGTCATCAACACTAGAACAGAGCCCAGAATCCAACTTGCAACGGTAATACCAGTCATGGGTCTTATCTCGAAATCTTAAGTTTTGTTAAGTCAACCTTTCATAATTTTAACCGTTTCACGGGTGCGATCGAACAGAATTAGCAGAATTTTTGCGCTCCCACCGCCCGGATGGAAAGAGTTAGAGGGTTTGAGGGTGCGAGGCTTCGAGTTTTCGAGGGTAAAAATATTGCTTCTGCGACCACATCCATTGCAAAATCCGTTGCCGAACTTCTCCCTGAGAACTGACTGCTGATAAAATTAATAAAAATCAAATTGTTGTAACAAAGGTCTTGAATTTATGACTCCTTCACTCGCGAACTTTTTGTACAGCCTGCTGGTGGGCGTTTCGGTAGTAGTGATTCCAGCAACCATCGCCCTGATCTTTATCAGCCAAAAAGACAAAATCAAGCGCACCTAAAAAATCGGCGGATTTCTAAGTCCGGCGCGCGAGTCAATTTTGGGCTAAACGTCGGGCATTTCCCCGCTTGCGAAACCTCGGCTACCAGCAACTGTGAAGGCAAAACCTTCGGTTGACGGCTCTGCTGAGGTTTTTTCCCGTTAAACTCATTATTATAAGGTGCGCTTCCCTTTTCTGAAAGCCTGACCGGACGCTGCCCTGTGAAAGCACAGTCGGGATAACAGACTTATTGATAGATGTAAAATCTAACTCGCTAACATAGGAAAGACATAGGAGATAGGCTAATGGTCAATTTAGGATTGAACTTGAGCAGCCTGTTAGGGATCATCCTAGCAGTAGCAGGGGCAGGACTGTACTTTCTGCGATCGTGGCGTCCCAAACTAGCCCGAGACCACGATATTTTTTTCGCAGCAGTCGGCTTGCTGTGTGGCGGTATTCTGTTATTTCAAGGATGGCGGCTTGACCCTATTCTGGCATTCGGTCAATTTCTGCTTGCAGGTTCCGCCATATTTTTTGCAGCCGAAAGCATTAAACTGCGCGGCGCGACCACAGCCCAAGCTAAAAGTCGCTCCCAATACGTAGATGAAGAGCGACCTGTCAGCAACGCCTACGCTTACGACGGCTACGATAACGATTTCGACCAGATAGAACCAGAGGAAGACTACCCCCAGCGTCCCCGGATTAGAGGTAGTCAAGACAATCGTTCCTCGCGCGAAGCCTACGACGATGAGCCCCGCCGCCGTCCTGCGTCGAATCGTAACGGTAGCGCTAACACATCTAGAGAGTCGATCGATCGATCGCCCTCGCGCAAACGTCCAGCCCGCCCAGAAGCCCCGCCAGCCCAAGGCTCTGACAACTGGGACGTTTCAGACAACCCCGAAGAAAGACCGGCCCGCAGCCGCAGCAACCGCCCCCCAACTTCGGAAAACCGCAGTTCAGACGCGCCGCCGAGAACCAAAAAACCCCGTCCTGCGGAAGCATCCAGGTCTCGCCCCAGCAACCGCGACGTGGAAGCACCACCGTCAGACTACGTGGAGTATCGACCAGTGGAATACCCGGAAGACCAACCGGATAGTTCCCCCAATTTCGACAAATAGGCAAAGATAAGTAGGTGGGTGAAACTAAACATTTCTCCCGCCAGCAAGGCAAAAAATCAAGTTCCGTTTGATGACCATCTACTTATTCTCAGATATTAGAATGTTTAAATAACTATAAAATAAGATTTCAAAGGCAGCTCACTGAAGTAAAATACAAAATACCAATAAAAGCTAATAAAAAAACTATTTAAATATATTTAATAGTATGCCTATAAAATAACCCTTGTCAGGTTCGTAGTGAGGACTTTAGTCCTTCTGATTGCGGACTAAAGTCCTCACTACAAACCTATTGTGGTTTTTGCGGATTCAAGTTCTCACTACGAACCTGAAGAATTTTTTCGGACTAAAGTCCTTACTACGAACCTGTGCGATCGCAGAAAATACAACCTGCGGAACCAACCAAAAGTACAATAGTCTCAAATCTCAAATCTCAAATCTCAAATCAGCAATATGCCATTACTAGAAATAGGAGATCCGGCGCCTTGGTTTTCCATTGCTTCGACAAATAACCCCTTATTTCATTTCTCGATGGCTGCCGGTCGGCGAGTCGTGCTGTTTTTCTTTGCCAGCGCAGGTTTTGAACAAATCCAAGCTATGCTCAAAAAGTTTCAAGAGCTTTCAGAAGAATTCAAGACTTTGCAAGTACCGCTGTTTGGAGTGAGCATAGATGCAGCAGACAAAGAACAAAACAGAGCGACAACAATTGCTCCGTCATTCATCTTTTTCTGGGACTTCGACAAAAAAGTCAGCCAGCAGTACGGTGTTTGCCGAGATGTCGAACAAAATGGATTTACCGGAGTTCACTATGCACCCCAAACTTTTGTTCTCAACGAAAATCTTCAGGTAATTAACATTTTACCGATGGGTGAAAGCGACCAACACCCCCAGCAAGTATTTGATTTTATCAAAACTTTGCCCCCAATTGAGGAACCCAGACCCGCGACTCGGCACGCCCCGGTGTTGGTAATTCCTAACGTTTTGGACAAAGAATTTTGCCGCAGTTTGATCGATATATACAAAGCTGACGGCGGCAGCCCCTCAGGTTTTATGAGGCAAATAGATGGGAAAACTGTTGGCATTGACGACGAGAATTTCAAGAAACGCCGAGATTATTTTATTAAAGACGAGAATTTGCAGCGACAATTGAGTGCGATTATTCTGCGCAGGGTGGTGCCGGAAGTAGAAAAAGCTTTCCAATTTACAATCACCAGGTTTGAACGGTATTTGATAGCTTGTTACGATGCTCAAAGCGGCGGTTATTTTCAGGCGCACCGCGACAATACGAGCAAAGGTACGCTGCACCGCAGGTTTGCGATGACTTTGAACTTGAATGTGGGCGAGTACACGGGGGGATTTTTGCGGTTCCCGGAGTACGCACCGCACGCTTATAAAGGGGATTCTGGCACGGCGATTATTTTTTCGTGTTCTCTGCTGCATGAAGCGACGGCGATGATTAGCGGGCAGCGTTTTGCTTTGCTGTCCTTTTTTTACGACGATGAGGATGCTTTGGTGCGGGACGCTAATTTTAAGTATGTCGCCGATCGCCCGCAGGATTCTAGAATTGCCGAAACTGCTGGATAATCGTAGTTTACCAACAAAAAAACTGGCCCAGGAGATCGACCAATTCTTTCAAAACCCAGCCGCCAAGAAATCTCGAAGCAATCTCAAGCTAAAATTTTGACTACCCTTGCGCAAGTCCTAAAATAATTACAGGCGGTAGTTAGCAGTTAGCCCGAAAACCTAACTGCTACCTGCTGATAGTTAAAAAATACTAATTCACGATTATGAATTTCAAACTTCTAAGTTTAGCGGTATCAGGAATTTTAACTGTTGGGGTTGCAGCCAGCGCTGCTGCGGTTGTTAAGGTGCCCCCGGGGCGGCCGGAGGCAAATTTAACGGAATTTAACTCGGTGCGTTCCCCAGGTGCGATCGCCGAAAATGCCGAAGAACAAACCAATATTCGAGTCTACGAAAAAGCCAGTCCGGCGGTTGTTAGCATCGATACGGGTAAATCTAACGGTAGCGGCACAATTATCAGCCCCGACGGCATGGTGTTAACCAACGCCCACGTTGTTTCAGCAGGCGGTACCGTAAATATAATTCTGTCAGACGGCAGAAAACTTGTCGCCGATGTGGTCGGATTCGGGGAAGAAGGTTTAGACTTAGCCGTGGTGAAGATTCGCGATCAAAACAATTTACCCACAATTCCTTTAGCCCGTCCCGGTTCGGTGAAAGTCGGACAACAAGCATTTGCGATCGGCAATCCTTTCGGTCGATTTCAAGGTACTTTTACAGTCGGAATCGTCAGCCGCATCGACCCGCAGGGGGGCTTAATTCAAACCGACGCCGCCATCAATCCCGGCAATTCAGGAGGCCCGCTGCTCAACAGTTCTGGAGAATTAATCGGCGTCAATACTTCTATTTTTACTCGCGGTCAGGGCGGAGGCAATATCGGTATCGGTTTTGCAATTTCAGTAGACAAAGTGCCCGCTTTCCTGACAGCGGTGCGAGAAGGACGAGCTCCCCGCGTTGCCCAAAGGCGATCGCCCTTTGGCAACAAATCACCTCAAAAAGTTGCGTTAAACGGGCCCGCCGTCACTGGCAAACTTACCGACAAGTCTGGCGTTCTGCCCGCAGACAACAGCTTTTTTGACCTCTACTCCTTTGAGGGAAGAGCAGGCCAGGAAATCACAATAGAAATGAAAAGTCAAGAGATTGACCCTTATTTAATTTTGCTCGGGCCCAACCAGCGGGAAATCGCCCAAGATGATAACGGAGCGGGCAGTAAAAACGCCAGAATTACAGTCAGGCTGCCAGCAGATGGCACTTACACGTTACTGGCAAATTCCAACGAAGCTAGGCAGTCGGGGGCTTATACGTTAGAACTGAAAGCGAGTGCTCCTACCCAGCCTTCTCGGGCGATTTTGCAAGAAGAAGGCGCTTTAGTCGCAGGTGGCCCGGTATTGCCCTCTGATAACAGTCTGTATCGCGAGTATACTTTTGAAGGTCGATCGGGTCAGTCTGTAACAATTTCCCTCGAAAGTACAGATTTCGATCCCTACGTGGCTATCTTTGGCCCTAACGGCCGATTAGTGTCAGAAAATGACGATGCGAGCGATTCGACTAAAAATGCGTTTCTGAGTCTTACTTTGCCCGCTACGGGTCGCTACCGCGTGATTGTTAATGCTTACGATGCTTCAGGTCGGGGTCGTTACAGTCTAACTATCCGTTGAAAATTGGTAATTGGTAATTGGGAATGGGTAATTGGGAATTGGGAATTGGGAATTTGGAATTGGTAATTGGTAATTGGTAATTGCTTCCAATGACAAATGTTAACTGAGAACTGTCAACTGTTAACTGAGAGAGGGCGGGCACTCTTGGCACCGCCCCAACTGTCAACTGACACAGGTCAACTGACACAGGTCAACTGTCACAGGTCAACTGACACAGGTCAATTGTCACAGGTCAACTGTCAACTCTTCCTTCGTTGCAAATCGAGGTAATTCATGCGTCAAGTTAGATTTTGGGCGCTCGCGCCAATTGCTCTCCTAGCCACTTTTTCTAGCAAGCCGACTTTCTCGGTTACCCTGTCAAATTCAAGTGGAGTTACTAACAGCAGTTCCACCCTAATTTCAGCAGAATTTCCTAAAAATTCACATGATGCGAGTCATGCTGGCAAAGGTATTTTAGCTCAAGCAAGCCCCAAGCCGTCGCCATCTCCGTCGCCATCACCACAGAGTTCGCCAACTCAGACCCCAACTGTACAACCTGCGCCGAGTCCTGCTGGGGGCTCGTCTAAGGTCATTTTAGAGCAAAATGGAGAACTCACCCCTGCTAAGTCTTCTGTACTCCCCTCGGACAGCAGTTTGTACGACGAGTATACCTTTGAAGGCACTCAGGGTCAGAAAGTGGTTGTTACCGTAGAAAGTACCGAGTTTGATACTTATCTCGCTATTCTTAACTCCCAGGGCGAACTACTTGGAGAAAATGATGACGTCACGCAGCAAAATTCCAATTCTGAGCTGACTGTTACCTTGTCTGCTAGCGGTCGCTACCGCGTCATTGTCAATGCTTACGATCCACCTCCAAAAGGTAGAGGGAAGTACAGTTTGACAGTCCGTGAAGTAACTGGAAATTAATTGGCCCGAAATCGAGGATCTATTTCTATAATTCCTTGAGTGGCGGGTTGCTTGCCCTGCCTGACAAGTACAGGTTAAATTATCTCCAACAACTTAACTCGATTTCCGCTTGTGACAAGCTGGGATGCTGGTGAAAAATGGATAATTATCTATTTTTTAACCAGCTTTTGTTATGAAGAGGATTTATATAGCACAATACGCTTGGGTTAATACTCTTTATGCTTGGAGATCCCCCTCGCATACCCCCTACTCCCCCGCATCGTTGCGGGGACTTTAAGAGCATTCTTCCCCCTTGATTCGGGGGAGTAGGGGGCAAGTTAAGGGGGGAGCGGTCGATCGTGAACTCTATTGATTTATATCATGTCTGGTAAATTACCGGGAGCGAGGTTTTTGAGCGTTCGGAATGCGAGTCCTGATGATCTGAGGACTCGCATTCCAAACGATCAAACCAATTTTATTGTGTTGTTTGAGGAGACATGATATTACGCAATCAGTGGCTATCCACCGAGTTATTCTGAATTTAACGCAGGCCCAGCCAGGTGAAAAAATCCTGGCGGGTGAAAAATTCTAGCAGCAAAAGTCCCACGAATCCCACCATCGCAAATCGTCCGTTGATTTGTTCGGCGTAGGCATTCCAGCCAAAGGCTGGTTCTGCTGGTTTTGGGGTATTTGGGGTTGTCGGTTTTGGGGATGGAGGAGTTTTAGCAGTCATTTACAAGTTTTGAGTTGCGAGTTTTGAGTAAGGATTTTTTGGGAAGCTTTGCGATCGCACAACTTCTAATTTACAAGGAAAATGACAGCCGATCGCTAATCTGCCGACTTTTCTAAACTTTGCACCGATTCGATCAGATTTCGCACGGTTTCGGTACATTCTGAAGCCTCAAAAGACAGCGGGAATTTGCCGCGGGCGATCATTCTCAAACCCAACGGGCCCAGACTCAGCAAACCTTGAACGTCGCGGAAGTAGTTTCCGACTACTTCGATGCCAAATTTGCGCTCGTCTATCCAGCCGCCTTCTTTGACGAGCTCGATCAAGACTTTGCGGTGGCGGATCGATCGACTGGCTTGGTCGTCTTTGCGATCGAGAATCTCCTGTTTAATCTTACCAATTTGATCCATCGGCGCAACTTCCATCGGACAAACCGAGTTGCAGTAGTAACACCGGGTGCAGCCCCAGACGCCTGCGGTACCTTCGTTGTATTTTTCGAGCCGATTTTCGGTTTCGCTATCGCGGGAATCGGCGATCGTGCGGTAAGCTTTGGCGAGGGCGTGGGGGCCGACAAATTCCGGGTTAACTTCCCGGGCGTTGCACTCAGAATAGCACGCGCCGCAGAGGATGCAGTTGCCGGTTTGGTCGAGTTTCGATCGCTCTTCGGGAGTTTGCAGAAATTCCCGTTCGGGAATTGCTCGCGAGGCGGTGCTAACATAAGGTTCAACAGCTTCTAGGTTATCCCAAAAACTGGTCATATCAACAACCAAATCTTTGATGACTGGCATATTTCCCATGGGGGCGACGGTAATTTCTGGGATGAAATCAGCAGGCTGTTCTGCTGAACTCGAATGGGCTATTTTTTGCAATCTTGCGAGTTCGCTACCGACATTTTCTTTGCAAGCTAAGGCCGATCGCCCGTTAATTCGCATCGAACAACTGCCGCAAATTGTATTGCGGCAATTTTTGCGAAAAGCTAAAGTGCCGTCGTGTTCCCACTTGATGCTGTTGAGGCAGTCTAGGATGGTATTGCTTTCTTCCACGTCTAGGGTGTAAGTGTGAACGCGGGGAGCCTCGTTTTGATTTTGGCGGACTACGTTAAAGCGGACTTGCATATTTTGAGTGAAGAATTTAGTTTCTATTTTAAGCTAGATTTTCGGCTTATATAAAAAGCTATAGCCTTTCGATCTCTCATATGAGGTACTATAGGGCATAGGGCATAGGGCATAGGGCATAGGGCTATCCTCACTTTTTTGAGAACCGCTATATTAGTTTTTAACAACTACCTTAAGTAGTAGATTAAACAATTTTTATGATTGTTTGATAAACAGCAATAATCCTCAAGTTATAAATCCTTAATCGCAACTTTTAAAGCGGATTTTTTAGCTGATAATTGGAGAGACAAGTAATCGATCGATCGGTGCAGTTTGCCAGTCGGAGGTGCCTGATGTCCAGCTTGTTTGTTTTAACTTTCATGTTTTCAACGCCAGCGTTTTGTCTGGGTTTGGTAAATCCTCAATGGGTGGGACTGGGAACTCGCAAGCTATCTGTCGCTGTTTACGGCGTCTTGATGGTGGCTTCGTTTGTATTGGTTGGCATCGCAGCACCTAAACCGCCGCAGCCTATCTCCTCGGGGCGGATTGCCTCAACAGAACGGCCAGAATTTAGCGTGCACCTTTGCACTGAACGAGCGGGTGCTGCGCGCGCACCAGGCTCGAATGGCGCAGTTACCAGCAATTTTACCTGTTAGAGGCATATCCCGGCAGGGAATTGGCGCTCGATCTCGATCGAGACTCGATCGCTTGTGAAACGCTATAGCGGTTCTCAGAAAGATGAGGTACGACTGGCCTCCGTGGCCTCCGTGGCCTCCGTGGCCTCCGTGGCCTCCGTGGCCTCCGTGGGCATACCTCACCACGCGATCGAACCGCTATACCTTAGATTTGCACGCGCCCAAAGCCTCGGTTAATCCGTTGGCTTTTTTGGGTGATCGTACTGATTTGAACAGGGAAATCGATCGGCTAAGATCGTGTAACTGTTGAGCTTGCGGTAAAGAGTGCATCCATGACTTACAGCTTGAGAATTGTCGATTTGCCAACGAGTGAACGGCCGCGGGAACGGCTGATGGCCGGCGGCCCGAAAAGTTTGGCGACTGCGGAATTGATTGCGATTCTGCTCGGTACCGGTCAGGGAAAAGGCAAACTTTCGGCCGTCGGACTCGGACAATATATTTTAAATCAGTTGAGCTTGCATTCCCGTGACCCTCTGGGTGTGCTGCGCAGCATTAGCGTGCAGGAGTTGACGCAGATTCACGGGATCGGCCCTGCGAAGGCTACTTCGATTTTGGCTGCGGTGGAGTTGGGGAAGCGGGTATTTCAGTCGCGGCCGCCGGACATGGCGGTGGTTGACTCTCCGCAAGCTGCTGCGGATGCTCTGAGTCAGGATTTGATGTGGCAGTCTCAGGAACGTTTTGCTGTGGTGCTGCTGGATGTGAAAAATCGGCTGCTGGGAACTCAGGTAATTACGATCGGCACAGCTACCGAAACTTTAGCTCACCCCAGGGATATTTTTCGGGAGGTGATCCGCCTTGGGGCGACGCGGGCGATTATCTCGCACAATCACCCCTCCGGGAGTGTAGAGCCGAGCCCGGAGGATATTGCTTTGACGCGGCAGTTGCTGGCGGGAGCACAGTTTTTGTCGATTCCGCTGCTCGATCACTTGATTTTAGGAAATGGCGATTTTCGGAGCTTGCGGCAGACGACTACGCTTTGGGAAGAGTATCCTCAGGGCGATTGAACTATTATACTTAACTAACTCGATTGCTATCATTAGTTATTTGTATCTTTGGGCTATCCGACGCCTGAATCAGCCGTCACAGCAGGAGATTTGGGGGGCTGGAGTCCCGGATGACAGCGTGTTTTGGCTGAATGTCGCTGCTGATACTTAGTTTCGATCGCAACTCGGTTAATCTAGTATAAGTAGGCTGAAGAGGTCGCTAATTCGATTTTTTTTCAGCATACTAAACTTATACTGAACCAACACCTAAAAGCCCAATGCTTAAGAAATTATTAAATTGGGTGTAAAATACACGGTGTGGTGATAGGAGGAAAACTGTGTTTCTGAGACTTGCAGAACAACACCGTAAATTCGTCCAAGATTTGGTAATGAACCTCCAAGCTTTGGCGATCGTGCTAGAGCATCGAGGTTATCTGGCATCCTGCTACACTTGCGGGGGTCAGATGAACAGTGCCTCATTTATGGTCAGTTTGACGGACAACCATCTGATTCGATTTTTAGTGTCAGATTACGGTATCACTTGGACTGAGATGCGGGACGACCGCGAACTGATGAAACTAGAAGGTGCAGAAGCGATTAGTCAGTTACAAGAACTGGCAAATCTCGTAAAGTACCACATCCAACCTTCGGAAGCTACTGTAGCGACGGCGCAGCGAGTTTAACGATTGCACGGTTCCGAGGCAGGCTAAGCGCGAAAGTCAGTCGATTTGAGATTTTCCATTTTTCGATTTGAGATTCACTCCACAGATTAATCTGGGAGCAGGAACACGAGTCTAAAATTTTGATCTCTTCACCACTTAAGTCGGAGGCTTGTATCCGTTTTTGGGTGGTCGGTGCTTGTCTGCTACAACCGAATCCCCAGCTTTGTTAGTTGAGAGGATTCACAGGTGGCACAGCGATGGCAGCTCAATAGACAAGGATGCTTTCAGAGTGCCTTTATGCGCTCAGTTTAGCACTCAGTCGATCGAAGTCCGCCCGGGCTGACTGCATAGTTTATGGAAGAAGTCTCAAACTTGGAACCTCTAGTTTTTTTGCAGCAGTTGATTCTCCCTTGAGAGCGATTGGCAAAATCTAGAAGTGCGACTGCTCGTCGGCTACGATGTTAATTTCCCACTTTGGCATTCAAAAGTCAAGGAATTTAAATTAACTTTGAGTAGGCAGGTAAAATTTAACATCCAGAGTGAGGATGAGGCTGTGAAGATTGGGTGAAAAGCCACCCCGGGGTGTGACGTGCGGGCGAATTGCGTTTATTTTTGCTTGTCGATTTAGCGGATAAGGCTAATAATTAACTTGAAACAGCATCGCTGCTGTAAAAATCTCACAGCCGGCTTTAGCCGGCTAAGTTTTGTGTAAATATAGGCTTTTTGGCAATGTTTGGCTTTATAGCAAAACTCCTGCCGTCGGGCCGTCGGGCCGTCGGGCCGTCGGGCCGTCGGGCCGTCGGGCCGTCAGAAGCCAGAAGCAATAAAAGCTCATGTTTTAGCAATTCGAGAACGTCCTCACCTTCGGGCGCGGTTGCAGTCTGGTTAAATTGTTGTTTGAAGTGGGCGATCGCAGTTGCTACACTAAATATTTTATAATATCTTAATAATTAGTCCAAAAATATTTATCGCCAAGCTGGGAATCAAAATCAAATGGTCAATGTAAGCGAACTTCTAGAACCCATCGCCAGTCAATTTCGCAGCCTGGGAATTCCCGAACCGATTACCCATTGGGGACATCCTGTCATGATGGGGATTGTGGTTGTGGCGATGGGCAGTTTTGTCGGGTATACAGGATGGCAGGGACGTTTGGCCGCCGATAAGGATGTTGCGCTCAAAAGTCGATCGGATCACCGCAAGCTAGCACCGTGGATGTTTCTGTTTCTAGCTTTAGGCTATACAGGCGGCTTGCTGTCGCTGGTAATGCAGCACAAGCCTGTTATGGAAAGCCCGCATTTTTGGACGGGTTCGGGAGTGCTGGTTTTGCTGGCTGCTGGAAGCTTGATTTCGCTGACGGGTTTTGGAGGCAATAAGCTGGCACTGCGCGCGGTTCACGCTTATTTGGGCACGACGGCTTTAGCACTGATGGTGCTGCACGCTGCTTTCGGTTTAAAATTGGGTTTGTCGATTTAATGTAGTACCAGTCTTTTTTCATTGAGATACAGCAGATTCCAGGTAAGTAGGTCGGTGCACAGATAGAGGACACGGCAGTGCCGTTTCCCTAACGGGAGCGATCGCTCTGACGGTGTACTTCATCAACGTGGAATCTGCCGTATTAATTGCGCTAACCATGGCTTTTCTTGATTCTGCCCAATGCCTTGTTTTGCCTGTTTTGCCAATGCCCTGTTTTGCCAATGCGGCCTGTTTTGCCAATGCGGCCTGTTTTGCCAATGCCCAATGACTAATGACTTCTTCCATGCCCTGTTTTGCCAATGCCCTGTTTTGCCAATGCGGCCAATGCGGCCAATGCGGCCAATGCGGCCAATGCGGCCAATGCGGCCAATGCGGCCAATGCGGCCAATGCGGCCCATGCCCCATGCCCCATGCCCCATTCCCAATGACTTCTTCCATACTTGCTAATTAATGAATCAAGCAACGGGTGTCATTTTCTGTCTTGCCTACATTGTAGGATTGATTTCTACAGGGTTTTCCTGGGGTAGATATGGGATACTTGCTTTGGGAATAGCGGTCGCGTTCGCCGTACCGAAATTGTTATTAAGGTATACTAGGAATTCTCTCAAAAATACTAAGAAAAGACGCAGCCGAACCAAAAAAGATTCTATTGAAGAACCCTTAGAGACGAGGGAAGAATTGAGCTGGTGGGAGAGGCTGCCGAGAGCAAAATGGGTGTGGGCTGTGGCAGGTTTGCTGGCATTTCTAGCTAGTGTTTATTTTGCAGTTCGATCGCCCCAACCGGCAATGAATGACATCAGCAAACTGATTCCCGTTGGCGGAAACACTCAAGAAGTGGCGGTGACAGTTCGCGGTAGACTGGCTAGTACGCCCCGATTAACTCGAAGTGGTCGATCGCAATTTTGGCTAGACACAGATGTAGTTAGCGAAATCAACGGCGGCGAAGGAGGAGTAGTCGTCAACCGCCCAGTATCCGGCAAACTCTACGTTACAGTTCCCCTGCTGCAAGCAACGGGCTTGTACGCCGACAATACGATCGCAGTTGTGGGATCGTTGTACAAACCACAGCCGCCGTCGAATCCAGGGGCTTTTGATTTTCAAGCATATTTAGCCGGACAAGGGGCTTTTGCAGGGCTCAAAGGGCGTCAGATTGACTGGAAGAGAGAAAATGCGATCGCCGATGTCAATCGACTTAACAGCAACACGGCTGCTTTCTGGGAGTCAACCGGGATGCAGCCGTCGCCAATTCAAGCGATGCGGATGCGGATTGTGCGATCGCAACTATCGCAGTTAAATGTTCCCTCTGGGCCGCTGATCAGTGCGATCGCCCTGGGCAAACAAGCAGTTGATTTACCTTACAACATCCGCGACTCTTTTGTGCAAGCTGGATTGGCACACGCGATCGCAGCTTCCGGCACTCAAGTTTCGATGGTTTTGGGTTTAGTTCTAGCTTTAACCAGGCGTTTTTCCAAACAGTTACAATTTGGTTTTGGCGTCGGTTCTTTATTTTTGCTCGTCGGATTAACAGGCTTTGAAGCTTCAATCTGCCGCGCCGCCTTGATGGGATTTGGCACATTATTTGCTTTGCTGCTAAGTCGCGAAGTTAAGCCGCTGGGATTGCTGTTAATCGCTGGGACTATTTTACTGTTAGTTAACCCTTTGTGGATTTGGGATTTAGGTTTTCAACTGAGTTTTTTGGCAACTTTGGGGTTAGTGGTGACAGCGCCGCCGCTGATGGCAAAGTTGGACTGGATGCCTCCGGCGATCGCTTCAATTCTTGTGGTTCCCATCGCCGCTTCAGTTTGGGTGCTGCCACTGCTACTTTACGTTTTTAGTGTGGTATCACCTTACAGCATTTTAGTCAATATTATTGCGGCTCCTTTGCTGTGGATTTTGAGTATTGGCGGGATGGTTAGCGCTTTAGCTGGATTGATTTTTCCGCCGGCTGGGAGTGTGTTAGCGCAACTGCTTGACTATCCGGCGAAGGGGTTAATTGCGATCGCCCAATATTTCTCGCAATTGCCAGGTAATTCGGTAGCTGTCGGTCAAGTATCGGTGTTTCAGCTAATCGCGCTTTATAGTTTAATCTGCTGGGTTTGGCTGGGAGGAAGTTCGGCAACGGATTCTGTAGCGGATTTAACGGATGTAACGGATAGAAGGAAAAAGTCCGAGGGAAAAGGGAAACAGGAAGATAGAAGAGGGAAACAGGAATTAGGAAAAGGCAAGAATCAAGGAAAGGGGAGAGGGAAGAAAGGGAAAAGCCGAGTTTTTGCGCTGCGGATTTCTTCGGCTTGGATTTTACCGCTGGCGCTGATGGCGGGAATTAGTATCATAGTTTTACCAGCTTGGCACGTTCAAGCATCTTTGTTTCAAGTTACTTTACTGGCGACGACATCTGATGAACCAGTTTTAGTGATTCAAGATCAGGGAAAAGTGGCGCTAATTAATAGCGGTGATGAAAATACTGTGCGGTTTACTGTATTGCCTTTTTTGCAGCAGCAAGGAGTTAATTCTGTGAATTTTGCGATCGCCACTCACGGTCATTTAGGTTTGAGCGGCGGTTGGGGAAAATTACTAGAACGCTTGCCAATTAAAACATTTTATGATAATAACGCTCCCAAACAAATTCACCGCGGCAGCAATCAGGAATTTATGACGGCTGTGCAATCTCGCCACGGCGTTTACTTTCCTTTAGAAACTAACAGCAAAATCGATCTGGGTTCGGCGCGGTTGCAGTTGGTGGATGCGGAAACCCCGGTGGTAGAATTGCTGGTGGGCGATTCCCTTCGGGATAGCTTCGCCGCGCGTACTTGGTTGCTTGTCGGTGAAATGACACCGGAAGCGCAAAAAAAATTGGCAGCCACGGGAACATTAAAGCCGGCTCAAGTGCTGTGGTGGTCGGGAAAAACCCTGACAGCCGAGTTATTGAGCGCAGTTGGGCCGCAAGTGGCGATCGCATCTTCAGACGAAATCGACCCAGAAACCGCTGCCCAACTGCGCCAAAGCAAAACCCAGATTTTCTGGACAGGGCGCGACGGAGCTCTTCAGTGGACGCCAACAGGCGGATTTAAGACGACTCTGGAATCGGAAGAAAATCAAACTTCTTTTCTTTAAGCATTTACAATGTGGCGCACCGTGAGGTAAGATACTTGTAGCTCGCATCTCAAGTCAATTGGAGAGGTGGCAGAGCGGTTGAATGCGGTAGACTCGAAATCTACTTTAGGGGCAACCTTAACGTGGGTTCAAATCCCACCCTCTCCGTACATTCCTTACTCCACAAGGCTTTGACGCTATCAGCTTTCTGAGCCACAGGTGCAGTTTTATAGGCAGTGGTATACAAAAGTGGTATATGCACCACTGCGGTATATACCACTTTTTTGTTTTTAGTTCACTTGTTCACCGAAAGGGTCATCGGTCAAGACAGCAGTATCGCTAAAATCGCCTCTACGTCCGCCAAGTCTGTCTTCGACTTTTTCCGTTTGCCTTTCAATTGGTTAAGTAGCTTGGCTGCTTCTATTTTTGACAAATCGGTTCCGACCGTTGCCGAGTTCTCTGATTGAGTTAGCGATCGGTATGTTGCAAGCTCTGCGTCCTGCTACCCATTTGAGTATATGTTTGGCACAGCCGATGTGCGCTCGTAAAAAGTTTGTTGTGTCAATAGCCGATCGCCTGCGATGTTAAAACAGCCGCCGCCGGTTGTCAGCTAGCCATCAGGGGTTATCCTGATTGACACTCTCAGCTCGCTCAGAGACTGAGATTCTTGGAAGAATCGATAGATTCCCAAAGGCATTGTCAAGATGCCTCTACACGCTCCACTATTGCTAGTATTGCGCTTACTTTTTTGCTTTCAAGAGTTCAGACACTTTCGCCAGATAGGTACGCTCCCCATGCTGCTATTGCTTGTTTGCCCAATTCCAGTCATGCTGGGGGTGAGGCAAATCAGGAATTGCACCTTACTAGGAATGGTTCAGCACGTAGTCGAGTTCTCTTACTCAAGCAACAATTATAGCAGAAATGCCACGGGGACTAAAGTCCCACGAGCCGCTTTCCTCTGTGCTCTTTCGTAGACTGAGCTTCCCGCATACCGCACTTTTTCTGTTGTGATCAGGCTAGTTTCGGACAGGTTTGGATAATGTTCCCAGCAACTCTATTTCATATTCCCCAAAATTTAATGCTATTACTCGACCGCAGCGCGATCGACCGATTAAAGCCTGTATTGGCGCAAGCCACCGGAATGCCGATCGTTGCATCGGAAAATACCGCAACAATTGCACTCCTATTGGTTGCTCTGTTAATTCTGGGTTGGGGATTTTATCGCGCCAGACCTTTTGGCAAACTGGGAATTTTGGCTTGGTTGCAGTCAGTGACGCTGATGAGTCCCTGGCTGCTGTTCTTTAGTTTGTTCGCCGCCGGGATTTACCTCAATCTAGTTGCAGTATTGTTGCTGCTCGTGGCATCCACGGGATTGTACATTTATCTGGGCAGGCAATTGCGTCAGGCCGCAGCCGAAGCAATGCTGGAGTCGCGTCGTGCTGAGGTAAAATCCCAAAGTGATGGCAGCTCCGCCCCAAACGAACAGCCGGCACCAGCCAAAGAAATCATTAAAATCGTCACATCGCCTGCAACTAATGAATTAGAAATAATTCCCGTTCCAGTGGACGACCTCAAGGCAATTAAAGGCATCTTTGGGATCGATACTTTCTTTGCCACAGAAACGATTCCTTATCAAGATGGGGTAATCTTGAAAGGCAATCTCCGAGGAGACCCCGAACAAGTACACTCGCGTTTGACGGCAAGTTTGCAAGAAAGATTAAACGATCGCTACCGCCTGTTTTTAGTAGAAAATCAGGACGACAAGCCGGTAGTTATTATCTTGCCCAGCACAAACGACCCGCAGCCAACTACCCTATCTCAAAAAATCCTCGCAGTCGTGCTGCTGCTGGTAACAATTGCTACTAGCTTGGAAACAGGCGGTTTGCTGCTGGGTTTCGATTTCTTTAACTCGCCTGGTAGATATCTAGAAGTTCTGCCAATTGCGGCGGGAATTTGGGCGGTTTTAGGCTCAGGCGAAATTGCTCGCCGAGTGCTGGCAAATCGGTACAAGGTTGGCTTGAGTTGGCCTTTTTTTATACCAACTTTCCAGATAGGTTCTTTTGGGGCGATCGACCGTTTTGAGTCGCTGCTCCCCAACCGTCAAGTTTTGTTTGACATCGCTTTTGCGGGGTCAGCCGCTGGGGGAATAATTTCTCTGCTGATGCTGGTAACGGGTTTGCTGCTTTCTCACCCCGGCAGTTTGTTTCAAATTCCCGCAGAATATTTCAAGGGTTCGGTTTTGGTGGGAACTTTGGCAAAAGTGGTTTTGGGTTCGGCCTTGCTGCAGCAGATTGTTGACGTTCACCCGCTGGTAGTTATCGGTTGGTTGGGCTTGGTAATCACGGCGATTAATTTGATGCCGGCGGGACAGTTGGACGGGGGTAGAATCGTGCAAGCAATCTACGGGCGGAAAATTGCCAGTCGCGCTACTTTGGCGACGTTTGTGGTGCTGGCGATCGCTTCTTTAGTTAATCAGGCGGCTCTGTATTGGGCGATCGTGATTCTGATTTTACAGCGGAATCTGGAGCGGCCGAGCCTCAACGAGCTGACTGAGCCTGACGATGCTCGCGCAGCTTTGGGTTTGTTGGCTTTGTTCTTGATGATTTCTGTACTGTTGCCGTTGACTCCGGCTTTAGCTGGGCGTTTAGGAATTGGAAACTAATCATCAGATTATTGGTGGGCTGGGTGCGCTTGGGCGCACCCCAGATATTTCTAAATTGACCTAATTGAAAAGCTCGGAATTTGTTTAAACTTAATTTAGCAAGTAAAAATCACTGATCTGAGCATTTAGGCTAAAGTTATGGTTAATCAACTTCCTCCTGTATTAGTAACTTTTGATGCGGATGTTTTGATGGCTGGCAGAACCCAAGTTTGGCAAGAATATGCCAAGGTGGGAAGTTGCTATCTCCCGGAAGTAGTGTATGACGAAATAGATTATCTGACAGGGAAAGCGGTAGAAAAAGCTCAAGAGCAAGTGGCTAGAGAGTTTATGCGCTTTTTTGCAGACAGTGGCTGGATTGTGACTGATGCTCAAGAAACGCATCGGGGCCTAGAACCCTCGATTAAAAATCAAAGCGCACAAGCAATGCTAGTCGTAGCTACAGCTCAGTGCGTTTACGGTTTAGCTCAGGAACACCCCGATTCACTGGTGGTTTTTGTGTCCAACAGTCAGCCTCTGCTGAAGCGGATAGCTTCTGTGGGGGCTGCGAATCTGTGCGGGATTACTGCGGCGATGCTGTTAAATTGGGCGAGGAAAGGGGAACGCCCGCCGGCGGCGACTCAGCAATTGCAAAGTTTGATGCGGACGATCGCCGATCGCCAATCAACTCAACGCTCTAACAGCAAAATTCAAAATGCTGCTGTTGGGAAAACCGCGACTTCTGCTAGCAAGTTAACGACGCGCGGCGCTTCTGAGTTAAAGTCGCCCAGCACTTCTACTAAAACTAATCAAACGGGGTTGAGTGGGAGTCCCCGTGCGAGTTCGCGCGCCAAAAAGCCGGTGCGCAGTCGCGAGGAGTCCAAAGATTACGAGCCGGCTGTATATCGCATGAAACATATTACGCCTCCGAAAAAAAGGGACAGTAGTTTTCTGTCTGGTGCGTTCAATCTGTTGGGAGCGTTATTTTTCTTGACTGTAGCGGTGGGTATTTTGTGGCGAGTGTTTGATGTTAATGGTTTTAGAAAGACTTTTGTGCCAGCTCTACCGAAGCCTGTGCAACAATTTGTTAAGTCGATCGACCCTAAATGATCTGGTGTTCAAAAAATTCTGCATTCTACCTTCAATAATGACTCTAACACCCGTTTCAAAAAAGAATGCAACTGGCTTAGAAGCTCCAAACCCTGATACCATAAGTCATCCACATCGAAAATCTCAAATCCGAAATCTAAAATGGTATAACCCTCGACAGCAAGTAGCAAAAGTCTGTGATAGCCTTAATCTGAAATTGCCAACCAGGTTGACTGCAAACTATTCGCAGATTGGGAGCATATAAAAATGAGCGAAAAAACATTAGGGGAATTAGATTTTACATCTTTGCGCGATCGCAAATTTTTTCCTTCTCCTGTGGCTTGGGAAGACCAAGTGCTGTATTTTTTAATGCTCGATCGCTTCTCAGACGGCACAGAAAACGGTTATAAGGACGATCGGGGAAAAGTCGTCACCAGCGGGACTACTCCGATGTTTACCCCCTCAGATAGCGGGAATGCGATTAAAACCCCAGAAGAGGCGCAGCAGTGGCGGGAAGCTGGCGTCCAATGGCTGGGAGGAACTCTCAAAGGACTGACAAGTAAAATTGGCTACTTGAAACGCTTGGGCGTGACAGCGCTGTGGGTAAGCCCGATTTTTAAACAAGTTGCTTTTCAAGAAAGCTATCACGGTTACGGCATTCAAAATTTCCTGGATGTCGATCGTCATTTCGGGAGTCGCGAAGATTTGAAAGAACTCGTGGAAACCGCCCACCAAAACGGCATCTACGTGATTCTAGATATCATTCTCAACCATGTTGGGGATGTATTTACTTACGATGCTGACAACACTTTTTGGCCCGGGCCCTATGCAGTGAAAGGATTTAACGACAAAGAAGGCAAACCGACTATTCCTTTTAGGGCGATCGATTTAGCAAAATATCCCGAAGCTTTCCCAGACGGAGCAATTTGGCCGGCCGAATTTCAAGAGCCATCCAGTTATAACAAAAAAGGTTACATCAGGAATTGGGATAATTACCCTGAGTATGTAGAAGGAGATTTTTTCGATCTCAAAGATATCCATACAGGTGAAGGAAGCACTGATTTTTACCAACCTTCTGAGGCGCTAGTAAATCTGTGCGAAGCTTACAAGTTTTGGATGGCTTATGCAGATATCGATGGATTTCGAGTTGATACAGTCAAGCACGTGGATTTGGGTGCAACTCGGTTATTTGCGGAAATTATCCACGAATTTGCTCAGTTAATTGGTAAGGAAAATTTTTACTTGATCGGCGAGATTACCGGAGGGCGCCAACAAGCATTTTATACATTAGAAGTGACTGGTTTGAATGCGGCTTTAGGAATTAGCGAAATCCCCGATCGCCTCGCCTACATGGTAAAAGGATATCGCGATCCCAATCTTTATTTTTCTTTGTTCCGCAACTCTCTGCTGCTGCAAAAAGAATCTCACGTTTGGTTTAAGAATAAAGTGGTCACGATGTTTGACGACCACGACATGGTAGAAAAAGGCAACCACAAAGCGCGTTTTTGTGCCAGTGAAAACGGTGAAAAGGTAGTATTAAACGCTTTAGCTCTGAATGCGACGACTTTGGGAATTCCTTGCATTTATTACGGTACAGAACAGTGTTTTAATGGCGCGGGAGATAGCGACCGCTACATTAGAGAGACCATGTTTGGTGGCAAATTTGGCTCTTTTGAAAGTCGAGACAGGCACTTTTTTAATGAAGACAATCCGGTTTATCGAGAATTAGCAAAAATTCTGGAAATCCGCCAGCAAAAAATCACTTTGCGCCGGGGACGGCAATATTTGCGACCAATTTCGGGTAATGGTAAAGATTTTGGTTTGCCACAAATGGTGGGAAACGAGATTCGATCCGTGGTGCCTTGGTCGCGTTTGTTGGACAAAGATGAGATGGTTTTGGCAATTAATACCAATTACGAGCGATCGCTGACAGTTTGGGTAAATATCGACTACAATTTACACCAAGTTGGGGACAGTTTTAAGTGCATTTACTCCACGGACAGCGTGCAAATTAACAGTATAATTCAGGTTGAGGACATACAGAGAAAATGTATTTCGCTGACTGTACCGGAGGCTGGATTTGTAATTTACGAGCAAGTGAAAGTTAAAAGTTAAGATATTTCTGAGTTATTAAATTTTATCATTTATGAGGTTTGTAGTGAGGACTTCAGTCCGCATCAAAAATAAGAGGACTGAAGTCCGAACAACGATCCAACCTATTGTATAGCGGTTATTCGAGCAATAATCCGGACAGTTTTTTGGGGTGGTGGCTGAAACGGTCATTTTACCGTTAAGATTTCAGCCTGTGAGGAAGCTGGAACCCTTATTATACCGTTCGCGCTGAAAAATTGTCCGGACAATTGTTCGATTGGACATAATATTAATTAAGATTTCACTATTTGCGCCTAATTTAAAAATGCTGAACTGGAACGAAATAATTAGTGGACTTGTCTTAGCTGTTGCGGGTTTTGTTTATGCTACATTTTTTTTTGTGGTTCTTCCCTTCAGACAGTACAATTATATAGCACCAATTTGGGCGATAGGAATTGCGCTCTGCCTGACGGTAGCAATGAATTGGCTACTATCTGAATCCTTGCTGACTGGGTGGATTTGGGTAGCTGCATTATTTGGTTTTCAGATACCCCTGATGCTTTTTTGTAGCGAGTTTCTGGGAGATGGACTCTTGCTGCCGAGTCTGTTGTTTTGCGGAACAATGATAGTAGGAGTTGCGAGCGTTTATACCAATTTTTCACAACCAAAAACACTGTTGATTGTGAGTTTGTGTACAGTATTTTTCCTAACTTTAATGTACATATCTTTCATTGGTGGCTATGTGCTCAGAGGCAAAAATCCGTTTCATGGTTCTTCAAAGCAAATGCTACCGCTGTTGAATCACAAGGTAGAAATTCACACTGACGATCCCAAACAATTGCAATTCAATGGTAAAACAGGCGAACTCACTCAGATTGACCGTTATGAAGTGACAGTAAAACTAGATGACGAGAAATTAATGTGGCCTTATGTCCAGGTTTGGTGGGAAGATGTCAAGCCTGCTAACTAACAGAAATCCTCAGAATTGTTCATTTCCCTCCGGGCTTTCTGTCAAGCAATTTTAATAAACCCGCACTGACTAAACCTCCTAAAATTCCCAGAAACAGACTCAACACCAGAACTTGATGGGCCGACATGGGATTTTGCGGGCTAGCGGGGCTTTTGATTTGGCTGGCGTAGATGCTGGCGGCGACTCCGCTAGTCGCAATTCCTACGCCCACTGTACCAATGGTAAAGTTTAAAGTGCGATCGCCCTTAGCCCTCTCAATCTCGATAATCCCCTCCACAGTTTCTATGGCATTTTCCAACAACCGCAATCCCGCACTCAAACTTCTATTATCCGCCTCAACCTGTGTCACATACTTTTCCTCAGCAAAATCGCTGAAACTCGCCAAAAACTTTAACTCGTTTTGATTGTTTCCCATTCTTTCGGCTATGGTTTCTAGCCGTTTATTATAGTTGTTGAGATTAGTTTTAATCGTATTTTCTTGTTCTTCCAATCGACTAATATAGTTAGCATAAATCGAGAAAATTGTCAAGCAATTAACCAAATTTTGCTGTAATTGTTTGAGGTCAACTTTAGCAGCATTGACTTGTTCTGGCAGTTGGCTGACAATCTCTTGAATCTTCCGCGAAGCATCCTTGAGGTCAGATTTAAGTTGGCGGCTTTGTTGATAAGCCCAAATCACCTTATTGCGGTATCTAAATAATTGGAGGAACTGCGGATAAAGTTTAGTCATTGTTTGACTGGTAGTAGCAATTGATGCCTCGCCACTGTTAGGAAACAAGCAAATTAATACATGATAATTTTGGCTGATATTGCCTCTATCTCCCGGAGGTAGCCACAATTCATAAAAATTTGCTCCTAAGAATTGCCCGGATGCTTTTAAATCTCTATCCCATTTAGCATTTGGGACTAACTTAAGTTTGTTGTAGCAATTTTTGGCTGTTTCTAAAGCATCTTGGTCATTAGCAGTCAATTCACCCCAAACTAGCCAACTTTTACCGATAGTAGCAGGTTGAGTCAAGCGCGAGAGAATTGTTTCTTTCAGCCATTCCAAACAGTCGATTTCTTTGGCTGCAAATTTCTTGTCGGTGTCGGGTTCTATTTTGCCGGATAAGTCAAACTGCACCGCATAAGTATCGCCGAATTTGACAGGATAAGCATAGCCATCGAGGGGAGATTCAAATGGTGCTACTTTTTGGTCACCGAGTAGTAAATCGATATAATCACCGATTTCGGTTTCAGCTTGTTCGATTTGTGTTTGTTGGGGCTGCGAGAGTTTTTCGCCATAGATTTTTTGCCAAAATTGCTGGCGGTTTTGGCTGATTTTGTCCTCAGTTTGCCCGATACCGTCGGCTAAATCGTAGACAAATAAATCTACTGTAGGGTAAATCAGCAAATTTTCGTTAGTCATGGGCGAAATTGTTTGCGATTGACGATAAAATTGTATCCCGACTTGCTTGCACTGAATCCCCAGCTTGCAAGATTTGTCCGAGAAATTGTCTTAACCCTCGCGGCTTAACTTTAGTATCGATTTGATTGATGATTTTTGGCAAATTTGTTAAATCGCTGATATCGCTGGCGGCGTTATCACTTTCGGGGTTAGTAGTGTTTTCTTTTTCAAACTCGCTATCCGGCAAAACATCTAATCCTTTGCTACGTTCATTGCTATGATTCATCAACCAATTATGAGTATCTTCATAAGCAGCTAGCAGAGGGGGATGCAATTCGGCAAGTCTTTCGATATCGATAATTGTGAAAGTTTCATCAATTTTATTAAACTCTGATTGAACTGCTGCGGGTAGCGGTTCTGTTTGTTGGAGTACCGCGCCAATAAAAGCTGTAAAAATATCGTCATTATTGTTTTTCATCATAATCCAGTTAGAGTGAAAGCTGCCCAGTAATACGGATGCTGATAAGGTCGATCTAATTCCATTTTAGCCAAGTTTTGCCGATTGCTTTTAAAGAATCGGCGCAAGCTAACTTCAACTTCAGAAAGTTCGCTGCTGTTTTCGGAAATCTTGTCAATTTCCCGCTGACACCAAGCGGCTAAATCTTCGCCTGTGGCTGATTGCAGCCATTTTTGAGAATTTGCTAAAGCGACGGGCAACTCATCGCCGCCTTCTTGCCAGCGTCGGTAAAAGTCTATCATTAATAACGTACTCGCCCCGGATTCGACTGGCCACAGGGTACTGACGACACAGCCAACTCCCGCCCGCATGAAACCGCTGATTAATCCTACATATTCCGCGAGAATTGTTTGCTTGTCTGTGACAGCCGTTTCGCAGGCGGAAAGGCAGATTAATTTGTAGTTACTGAGGTTGAGTTGGATGATTTCTTTGACTGTGAGTCGGTGAGTATCGCTTAAGTATAAAGTTGATTGTTGAGGATTGTCAAAATTATAGCTACCGTGTCCCGTAAAGTGAAAAATGTGGTGCGGCTGTGGCAATATTTTTGTGACTTCATCGAGGGTAGCTGCATTTTCTCCGCGTCGGGTAGAGTTGGCAAACATTCGGCAAATGATTTCGGATTCTATCTCGGCGGCAGGTAAAGGAAGCAATTCTTTTCGTTTGCCGTTTTCATCAATGATTATACTGTCGGGATTTTCGATACTGAGGATAGAGTTTTTATCGTTTGTATCATGTGTCTGATCCCCCCTAGCCCCCCTTAAGAAGGGGGGGACAAGAGTGTTCAAAGTCTCTCTTGTTTCGGGGGGAGAGACTGGAGTGTTCAAAGTCTCTGTTGTGTCGGGGGAAATCGGCGCACTCAAAGTCCCCCTTCTTAAGGGGGATTTAGGGGGATCGGAACTTGGAGATAAGCGAGAAATTTCGGAGTTCAACCGATGTTTTAAATTCAGTCCAAATTGAGCGCTAGGCAAATAGGTAATTACAAACTCACTGCTAAATAAAGCATGAATCGGGAAGCGGTGCAAGTCGCGGTGAGGAATCAGAATTAAGTTGGTAATGCCGCTTGATTGTAATTGCTGTTCGATGTTTGCAATCTGCAAAATATCTTTGAGGCGTGCAAAATTACTGGGCATTCCCGCGCGCCAAGGATGGTTTTGTTTGTTGGCTGGTTCCTTGGATTTTTCTTGATAATCGGCATATTGTTGGTTCCATTCTTTCACCCATGCTTCAAATTCATCTGGGGATTTGCTATAACAGTCTTCTGGCGACAGCAAGCCATCGGATTTGATGATGAATGTTGTTAATGCTGCATCGCTGAGATGCCAGTAAATGGCGCAGGTTGTGGGATTGAGAAGTTGCTGAATTTGAGGGTGAGTGACTGTTGCTTCTGTTTCTTCTTGGTAATCGGGGATTGGTAAGGCGTTTAGCAGCCAAGACAGGCAGACATTTTTATCTTGTTCTGCGGTTTCTAAGGCTTCGGTTAATTTGCCAGACTGAATCAAAATATTTACGGTTAATTGTTCAAACCTAACCAATTTGTCGGCGAGTTTTTCTTCGCTGAGTTGGGAATAGTTTTTATCTGTCAGTAAGCGATGTAATAAATCTGTTGCGTCTCGTCGCAGTTTATTCGCTTCTTCAAGTTCCTTTAAGCCGACTAAGGTTTTGATTAAATCCTGCAAGACTTTTAGATGCAATTGCAGGAAAGCTTCTTTAGTTAAGGTTTTGAGTGCTGCTTTGTAGCTGGTAGTGGCTTGATTCCAATAGGTGTAAGGATAATTTAGTTTGCCTCGATTGTAGTGAGCATTTCCTAGTGCTTGATGCAGTTTTCCATAGCCTTCGGGATGGGTTTTTTCTTGGCAATACTGCAAGCCTGCTTCTAATGTGAGTATTTGCCCTTCATAGCCGCGTTTATTTAGGTTGGGATTTGAAATGGTGCGAGTTACTGGTGGAGAAGCAGGGAATTTGAACTGCAACATTTCATAAATAAAGTGGTTATATATAGAGGCATTACTGGAGGCAATACTTCGACTAATCCAGGCTTCGTGTAAATCTGGTTTAATTTCTAAGGCTTTGTCGTAGGATGTGATCGCCTCTTCTAAATTTCTTGAATCAATCAGTACAATGCCCCGATTGTACCAGGCTTTGTAAAAATCTGCTTTAATTGCTAAAGCTTTGTCGTAGGATGTGATCGCCTCTTCAAACCTTCCCAACTTATAGAGTACAATGCCCCAACCGTTCCAGGCTTCGGCATAATCTGGTTTGATTTCCAATGCTTTTTTGAACCAAGCAAGACTACTTTCAAAATCACCTAATTCATATTGTTCTATCCCTCGCTTATACCAAACCTCAGCCTCCCCATCAACTTCCCCTTCTCCCTCACCCTCCCCAACCGGAGATATCCGAAACTTAACCAATATCTCCCTACCAACATTCCCCGCCGCCTCTCCCAATTCTCCGCCGCAAATTCCCCCCAACAACTCCAGCCGCCGCGCCAATTCCCGAAGCGATGCCGCGTACCCGCCCTCCTCAGTTGTTTCTCCATCAATTGCTAACCGTCTTTTCCCAAACCGTCGCAACCAGTCAGCCAATTCAGTATCTCTGAGGCGTTTTGCGAGTAAAAATCCCTTAACATCGCCACTCCCCCAGCCGGCATTTACCCCTTCCAGGAGTTCCATCAACTTCGCCTCAAATTCCGCATCCGTCAGAGTTGGTGGCTGGTGAGGCGTTTGAGGCGGCTCAATCTCCGTTGAAGGGCGATTTTTTGGGAAGATTCGCTGAAATAATTGTTTGAGGAATTGCCAGATTTTGTCAAACATTGACGAGGTTGTGGGGTGACAATGTTTTTATTATAGCTGTAGGGTGTGTTGGTATAGGGGATTTTTGAATGCGATACGATAATTTCAGAGCGACGCACCTGCGCTATTCAAGGGCTTGTGGAAACAAACCTAATACTTGCACAACTCACGCACGCCGAGGCCAGAAACCGGGTTTCTTCGTATATTTCTAGTTGAGAAACTAAGATTTTTCAGAGAAACCCGGTTTCTTTGGGTAAGGACTTACTTCATATTAGCGCTATGTTGTAAGCTTGTAGGGTGCGTCAGGAGTGAACACTGACTGGACAAGAGAAACGCTTTATGTACTGACGCACCCTACTATCGTCTTTTAAATGCCCAACAGCTTATTAGCCCTATTTTTAAGGTGCGTCGCTCTGAAATTGTTGTTCTTTTTTGAGATGTTTTCGAGGGCGACGCACCTACAAATACTAAGATTTTTCAGAGAAACCCGGTTTCTTTTGGTAAGTCCTAATTTCTTTATATTCGCCCTATGTTTAAGGTGCGTCGCTATGAGGTTTTTCGTTTTTTTATAGATATTTTCGATGGCGACGCACCCTACAAATACTTGGGTTGATAATACTTTGAGTTTTTGGGTTTGGTGACGAGAAATACCGAGAGAAACCCGGTTTCTGAGATTTACGCCCGGGGCAAGAAACCGGGTTTCTACGAGTTTTTGGGTTGGATGACGAGAAATACCGAGAGAAACCCGGTTTCTGAGATTTACGCAGAATATATCTCAAATGGGTTCTACATTATCAATTCAAAGCTGGGGCTGTTCCTTTTACAGGTATCACAATTGCGGGTTTGTTGGGAGATTTTTTGGGGAAAAGTGCCTTAAGTGCGGCTTCGAGAGTTTCGGCCATGACGATGCGGTTTTCGTAGGCGACAATTACTCTGATTAATGTTGGTAAGCTATTCCGTTCTGCTTCTAAATACAGAGGTTCTACGTACAGCAAAGATTGTTCAATGGGAATTACTAATAAGTTTCCTTGAATTGCTTTTGAACCTTGCCGGTTCCAGAGAGATATTTGTTCGGAAATAACCGGATCTTGATTGATTAAAGCTTCGATTTGTTCCGGGCCATAAACTGAGCGCTGTTTGGGGAATTGGTACAAGAGCAATTTACCGTAATCATCGTCGTCCGATCGCCCTGCAATCCAAGCAATTAAGTTATTGCGACTGACTGGCGTAAATGGTAGCAGCAAAATAAACTCTTCTGATGTTTCCGTCGGTAGTTTGGTAATCAAATAATACGGTGCTACTGGCTGCTGTTCGCCACCATAAATCTCGTTGGGAACTCGCCACAAATCCTCCCGATTGTAAAATACCTGCGGGTCTTCCATGTGATATGTTATTAACCGTTCCGATTGAATGCTCAACAAATCTATGGGATATCTGATATGTTTGCGGAGAGCGGGAGGCATTTTGTCAAGCGGTTTGAACAGTCCGGGAAAGATAGCTATCCAAGTTTTAATAATCGGGTCGGAAGGATTGGCAACGTAGAAGTCTACAGACCCATTGTATGCGTCTATGACGACTTTTACGGGGTTGCGGATGTAGTTAAATTCGTTTCTTCCTGGATCTGAATAGGGGTAGCGATCGCTGGCTGTATAGGCATCGATTATCCAGTAAAGATAGTTGGGATATTTATTATTTACGGAGGGTGACGGTTTAGTTTGGTTGCTACTTTTATCTAACTTCTTTTCTATTTCACCTTTACTGAGATTGGCATTGGCTACTACTAAATACGGGTCGGAATCGTAGCGCAAAAATGGAGCGATCGCCCGGACTCTTTTGTTAATATTGCGGCGGTACAGCACCTTAGTTTGTGGCGTAAAATTGCGGGTTAGGGCGATTGGCCAATTTTTGAGATAACTAGCAAATAGCAAGCGCCGCCAGATTGAGCCGATCGCAATTCCGCCCTTACCGCTGTAGGTATTGTAAACATTGTCTTCGCCACTGGGATAGTCGAATTCCTTGACTTTTGTCGGTGCGATGGCGTCTGTATCGGTGACTTCGCCGTAGTAAATGCGCGGATAGCCGATCGGGATACTGGCCCGAATGCGATCGCTAGTTACATCTAAAGGACTTTCGCCACCATCGGCATTAATGCCAATATCTTTGACAAAATAATCGGGTAAGCCGCCGACGCCGACTGTGTTTACGGGAGAAAGAGTAAAGCCGTAACCGTGAGTGTACACCAGATGTTCGTTTACCCAAGTTTGAGCTTCCGGCGCAACTGCTGCATAATCTAGTTCCCGCGCCGCCAGAATTACTTGCTGGCTTTCCACATCTTGCTTTTGTTCAGATGCTTTTTTAACTGTATAGCGATCGATATCGGCATCAGGAAATGTATAATAAGGTCGAATTTGCTGTAACTGTCGGTTGGTTTGCAGCAGCGGTCGCTTGTCCCAGAGGCGGATGTTGCTAATCGTCAGTTTATTTTTTTCTAAGTCTTGATATGTAAGTTTTCCGACTGGATCGAAAGTTTTAATTTCGATTTTTTTGAGGTCAAATGCTTCTTGGGTAAAGGCGATGCTGCGCTGGATGTAGGGCTGTTCCCTCGCTAGTTCGTTGGGTTTTACTACGAGTTGCTGCACAATTTTGGGCAGCAGCAAACCTAGAGATAAACTTAAAGTTAAAAATACTAAAATGATGTTTTTAAAGTTATTATTGTTGATTTTTAATTGGAAAACAGGCCAAAGCATGAAAAGCGCGATCGCCCCAGCCACCACACTCAAAAATCCATACACAGGAAGCCGCACTGTCACGTCAGCATAATTCGCCCCGTAGGTAACGTCTCCACGCGAGTACAGCAAGGCGTAGCGCCCCAGCCAGTACCGGAATGCGGTGGCTACCATGAAAGCGGCGCCTAGCCCGTACAAGTGCCGCTGTTGCGATCGCGAAAACCCCAAAAATATGCCTTGACTCAGGCTGTTTCCCGCCAGCAAATAGGTTAAAGCGCAAGATACTAAACCGTACAAAGATACAACCGTCAACCCGAAGCTTAACAACTCTAAGGTTGGCAAAATAAAGACATAAAAGCTCAGATCTTGACTAAAAATTGGCTCTGTGATGTTAAAGTTACTAGGGTGGAAAAATTGCAAAAGTTTTGTCCAGCGACTGGCGACAATTAGCCCGATCGCCAAACTGAGCACGAGGGCGATCGCCCGCAGCGACAAATCCGGCTTAATTGCTACAGCAAACATCATCCCCAGCAGCAAGCCCAACTGCCACGAGTTAGCAAATAGTTGCACCACCCCAAGCTGGATTGACTTAAATCCAAACTCAATTGGCGGTGAAGACAAACCGCCAACTATCCTAAAATCGCCGATGCTATCGGTAGCTAAGAGCCCGCAGTAAATTACTGTAAAAGTTGCGATCGCACTTAATCCAAGTACCGCCAACAGCAGCCAGGGAAATCCAATTTGAGATTTAGCAGCAGGCGATTGATAATTTTTCCCCGTGTTTCTGCCACTTCCTGAAGCGATTAACTGCCACAAAACAGGTGGTTTGATGTTTTCGGTGGGATTTTGCAGGCGGTGGGCTAGGGCTAAATTTCCCAGGAGAAAGGCGGAAGATGCAGAAATTGCGATCGCGCCCAGCAATCCTTGAGTTTTCAGTTTTAACAACAAAACCTGAAGATATCCAACTTCCTCAAACCACAGCATTTCTGCCGCAATTCGGGTAGAAAATTCAAAAACTAACCACAGCCCTAGAAGCAGTAAAGTTAGTTGAGAAATTCGCTTAATACTCATTAGTCATTAGTTGGGAAGAGTCATTAGTTGGAAAGAGTCATTAGTCATTACTCATTTAAACTGGTTCCAAGGCTCTGCCTGGGAACCGATATCCAGAGGCTCTGCCTCATCTAAAAATGGAGGCAGAGCCTCCGGATCTGCGTTACCAGGCTGGAGCCTGGTAACAAGTAAAACCCTAAATTTGAGTTAAGAAACCCCATTACTTAATGAGCAAATGGGTAATATCATGTCCGGTCGATTAGCATAACAATAAAAGTTCGTAGTGCGTCCTGGCGTCCGCTCTCAGGCTGCGGACGCCAGGACGCACTACGAACTAATCTTATCGCTCTCAATCGACCGGACATGATATAAGTCCTAATTATGCAAAACATCACCAATGACCAATGACTAATGACTAATGACCAATGACTAATGACCAACTAACTATACTGCTGATTCACATCCACATCCAAATTAAACAGCGTTTGCAAAGTCTGCATCGCTTGTCGGCGCGCCTCTATATCCTGCTGAGCGCGCAACTGCACCATCGGATCGTGCAAAATTTTATTCACAATCCCTCTTGTTAAAGATTCAATCACATCTTGATGTTTTTCCGAAAATTCCGAACCCAGACGCGATAAAGCTTTTTCTAACTCTTGTTCCCGAATCAATTCGATTTTATCTCGCAAACAGCTAATAGTAGGCACAGTTTCCAGACTGCGCCACCAGACATCAAAAGCCTCTACTTCCTGTTCCAGCAAGCCTTCAGCTTCCATTGCCATTTTGCGGCGGCTTTCGTGATTTTGAGCTACCACTGCTTTCAAATCGTCCACATTAAACGACTTGACGTTAGCGACTTCCTTTGCATCCGAGTCAACGTTGCGCGGTACAGAAATGTCCACCAACATCAAAGGGCGATCGGGTTTTAAAACAGCTTCTAATTTAGCTTTATTTAACAACGGATCTGTAGCGGCTGTACTGGTGAACACCAAGTCAGAATCCGCAATCACCTGCATCATGTCCGAGAGCAAATGCAAGTGCAATGTAGCATCTTTAAACAATCCCGCCAATTCTTCAGCGCCCCGCATCGATCGATTGACGATCGCAATATGGCTCGCTCCTTTCGAGAGCAAATGCTGCACCAACAAGCGCGACATCTTCCCAGCACCAATTATCGCAATCCGGCTGGTTGCTAAATGCTGCCCTTTCATGTGAGCCAATTCTGCCGCCGCCGAACTAATTGAAACCGCACCAGTACCGATGCTAGTTTCGGTGCGAACCCGCTTCCCGGCGGTGAGAGCTTGTTTGAACAAGCGCTCTAAAATTCTGCCAACACCTTTGTATTGCTGGGCGAGTTTGTGAGTTTGTTTCACCTGAGCCAAAATTTGTCCTTCTCCCAGCACCAAACTGTCGAGGCCAGCAGACACTCGCATCAAGTGCATTACCGCATCTTCGTGCAGCAAAATGAACAGGTGAGGGCGCAAAGACTGCAACGGAAGTTTACTGCATTCGGAAAGGAACTGGATCACCTCTCGCACCCCAGGCTCCGACTCGCTGGTAACAATATAAATTTCTAAGCGGTTGCAAGTGCTGAGGATGGCAACTTCTTGGATGTGGGGGTAGCCGCGCAATTGGGCGATCGCCGCTTCAATCTTTTGTTCTGGAATGCTGAGTTTTTCGCGAACTTCAACTGGCGCTGTTTTGTGGCTGAGACCTACGACTGCAATATTCATATTTGTGATTTGTCACTATTTATTTCTTAGTTATCAACAGTCACCTGTGATTAACTCTTAGTTTATCGCTAATTGTTAATCACCGGTGACCATCAACGGTTAACATTTAAAAATTAACATTTAAAATTCAACTGTTAACCGCTAACTAATGACTAATTCAATTGCAGAGATTTCGGATGGTCAAACATATGGATTGTATCCACAAACCGAGCAGTCTTCGACTGAGAAGAAATTACCAAGCTTTCAGTACGAGCGCCGCCGCCAAAGAAGCGAACTCCGTTCATCAGCGTTCCGGGAGTAATTCCGCAAGCTGCAAACAGCACAGTTTCTCCAGATGCCAACTCTTCAGCATTGTAAATCTTGTCTGGATCTGTGATACCCATCTCTTTAAGGCGGGCGAGATTGCTCTCTTTGCTTTCACCGATCAAACCAGTTTTGACAACAGCCGGATCGTAAATCAACTGTCCTTGGAAGTGACCGCCCAAGCAGCGCATTGCTGCTGCGGAAATCACACCTTCTGGTGCTGCGCCAATACCCATCAGGGCGTGAATGTTGGAACCAGAAAACGCGCAAGAAATCGCTGCCGAAACGTCGCCGTCGCTGATCAGTCGAACTCTTGAACCCGCTGCCCGAATTTCATTAATTAAATCTTTGTGTCGGGGGCGATCCATGACCACCACCACCAAATCTTCAATACTGCGGCCGAGACAATCAGAGATAATTTTGAGGTTTTCAGTTGGTGTTTTGCGAATATCTACATGATTTTTCGCAGCCGCGGGAGCAGCCAATTTGTTCATGTAGAAATCAGGTGCAGCAAACAAACCACCTTTTTCGGAGATTGCTAAAACTGCCATCGAACCGTTTTGACCGTAAGCAACCAGGTTAGTACCTTCGCAGGGGTCAACAGCGATGTCAATTTCGATCAATTCATCAATGTTGCAGACATCTTTAGCATCTTCGCGAGTACAAATACCTACTTGTTCGCCGATGTAAAGCATGGGTGCGTCATCGCGTTCGCCTTCACCGATCACGATGCGGCCGCGCATATGAATTTTGTTCATGCGTTCGCGCATGGCTTCTACAGCTACGCGATCGGCTTCATCTTTTTCGCCTTTGCCCATCAAGCGAGCGGAAGCAATGGCTGCCTGCTCAACTACTTCGATAATCTCTAAACCGATTACATTGTCCACGAATTAGATCCTCCCAACTAAGTCCTGCGTGCCTTGTGCTCTGTTGCACTCCCAGCCATCAAGTTTATCAGAGGCGGGGATCTCTGCGAGCGCAAGCAGTTGGTTTGTTTGTGTTAACTTTTGCTTCTTTGAGACTGGGGCGTGAGAAATGGCGATCGACAAGCTGAAGGCTCGATCGCCCGAATGCTTGACTCTTGCTCGGGCGATCGTCCTACACAGCCCCGCCCGATCCTGAACTCGCGGACTCTCGGAGGTGGAGGGAGCCCAGCAGTAAGTTTCGATCGCGATCGTAAATCCGCCGTCCCACAATCGGGATAGACTAAAGTGGATGAGCTGGGAGCAAGCAAAAATGATGATGAAAGCCCAAGATATTATGACAAAGGAAGTTGTCACCATTCGTGGTTCGGCAACGGTAGCTGAAGCAGTGGCGATGATGAGCGAACTGTGTCTGCGCGCGTTAATCGTGGAACGCCGCCACGAACAGGACTCCTACGGCATTGTCACGGAAACGGATATTGTTTACAAAGTAACAGCCTACGGAGTAGACCCGCAAAAAGTCCGCGTTTTCGAGATTATGACCAAACCCTGCATCACCGTAAATCCAGACTTGGGCGTCGAATACGTGGCGAGGTTGTTCGCCAATACCCGCATCCGCCGAGCTCCAGTAATTAAGGACACACTGCTTGGCATTATTTCGGTAACGGATATATTGACAAAAAGCGATTTTGTTGAGAAGCCGAAGAGTGTTGTCTTTGAGGATGAAATTCAAAAGGCGATCGCGGATGCTAGAACAGTCTGTTCCCAGAAAGGCGCTACATCTAAAGAGTGTGCTGTAGCTTGGGACATCGTAGAGGAAATGCAAGCTGAGGCCGCTCACCAGCGATCGATCAAGCTTGACAAAACGGCTTTTGACGAGTATTGCGAGGAGAATCCCGACGCGGCCGAAGCGCGGATGTACGACAGTTAATTTAGTCATCACTAATTAAGGTTTGTAGTGAGGACTTTAGTCCTTTGACTTGGAAGAGGACTAAAGTCCTTACTACGAACCTATTTTATTCAATTACTTGAATGCACTCAGGAGTGTCTTTGGTGGGATTGTTGACGATCGCACTTACGGCATTTGCTGTCATGGCTGCGGCAGTATAGGGCTTTAATAGCGGCAAAACTTGCTGAGCGCTAACAGCAGGATCTAGCCACTCTTCCCAAGCTTCCTCAGGGAGAATCACCGGCATTCGATCGTGGACTGGCTGCACTGTGGAGTTAGCAGCGGTAGTAATTATACTGCAAGATACAATCTTTTCTGCTTCTGGAGATTCCCAATTTTCCCACAAACCGGCAAAAGCAAAAGGTGCGCCCTGGGCCATTTGAAAATAATAAGGCTGTTTGTGTTTTAAGAGCGGCAGCCATTCGTAGAAACCGTCAGCAACTATCAAACATCGCCTGTGCTTGATGGCGCTGCGAAAAGCAGGTTTTTCCGCTACAGTTTCCGATCGCGCATTTATCGTCTTGCTGCCTATTTTCATGTCTTTTGACCAACTTGGAATCAAACCCCAGCGCATAAATTGGAACTGTCGTTGAAGTTGAGGAGAAGCTGTAACTGTCGCTACTGATTGAGTTGGGGCGATATTGTATCGCGGTTTAATGTCGGGAACTTCCGACAGTTTGAAGTATTCGGCGATGATTTGAGCTGATGTAGTTAAAGTGTATCGTCCACACATAATTGCTCACATTATTTATAGTTGATAATACGGTTCGTAGTGAGGACTTTAGTCCGCATCCCGAGAAGGACTAAAGTCCTCACTACGAACCTATACGAACCTATTTGATTGCGCCTGTCGAACTCTCCTAGTAACTACAAGATTGTGCTTAATTCGGGAATTTTCGCAGCCAGCCATTCTGCGCGCAACTTTTCAATAGCTAATTCTTTGAATTTAGCTTCTACTTCAATCCAAGGAGCTTGATAATAGCTCTCAGGCATTTCGGTAATTAAATCGCTGTGGCGCGGATCGGCAAAAAATTCTTTTCCGTTCGATATGTGGACTAATTGTAATTCAGGAACTGACCAAGTAGTGCGGGCTGCTGCGAGCATTTCGGCGACGTTTGGATCGTCGTAACTTTCTAAATGTTCGTGAATGACGTGGTGGTGCGCGTCAAAAACCATCGGTACAGCAGTATCTAGACAAACTTCTATGATTTCTGAGGAACTGTAGGCGTATTCGTCATTTTCAAAGGTTAAGCGCGATCGAATAGATTCGGGTAAGTCGCGGATGACTGATTTGAGTTGCGTGGCGCGATCGCCCTTACCGCCGTGAATGTTCATTAGTGCGTAGGGCGATCGGGGCTGTTGCAACATATCTAAAATTAAAGCATGAGTTGCCAGAATTTTAATGCTGTTTTCCACGACATCCGGCTTGTCGGAACTGAGGACGACGAATTGATCGGGGTGGAGTACCAAACGGATGTTGAGGGAAATTGCGCGATCGCCCGTATGGCGCAATTCCTCAGTCATGGAGTGTAGCACCGCTTCCCCCAAATCAGTATCTGCAAAAGGGAAGAGTGCAGAAGTCATGCGGTAGAGCTTAATCCCATTAGCAGCACAGAAGTCGATCGCTTTGTCAAGTCTTTTTAAGTTATCTGCATACAACTCGCGCAACACTTTTTCTTGTTCGATTTCTGTTAGCTGCAACAGCCGCTTCCGCGTGACTGTGCGGAAACGAACTGCATCGGATGTGGTGATACAGACCAATCCTAATTCTGGCTGTTTTTTACTTAATAACACTTGGTTAATATTGCTCATTTCTCACCTAATAAAATCTATCTCTAATCTTATTTTAACATAGGTTTGTAGTAAGGACTTTAGTCCTTAGTTAGAAATTTGGAGGGACTAAAGTCCCCACTACAAACCTGAATCTAACTATAGTTTCTAGTTTAGACTTAGTTGCTGCGGGCGATCGCCTATCTTAAGTCAGAGATGTGCTTAAGTGCATCGCACAGCAGTGTGCATTAATCTGCCATAGATTTGAGCAGACAGCCAACTACAGAGTCAATCTCCCAGTAATCCTTACCGTCTTGCTTCTTATTGCCCGAACACGAGACGAGACTGAGGAGATCCGCCCATCTGAGAGTCTGCTTGACAACTTCAGGCGATACATCAGGAACAAGTTCAATTAAGTCCTCAACCGTTGCTGGTTCACCCCATTTTGCAAAATCTGTCATGACCTGTTTTCTTTGAGGTTCGCAACCGTCAAAGCCCATTGAATTAATGAATCGATCGGATTTATTAAATTGCTTCTTCAGTTGGGCCAAGGAATCTTGCCAGCGCGGATCGGCTTGGGAAAATTGATAGAATTCTTGCAGCAGGTTTGACCAATTCCCTGTGACTTCCGTAATCTTATTTCTAACTTCTAGTTCGCTGGGCAAATTAACATCTTCCAACCAATGTCGCAGCGCGGCATCGTGCCAAGGTTTTAGACTTAAATATCTCAGTTCCTTAGAGTAATCAAAACCTGTGGAATTATGATTAACTAACTGCCAAGCCTTCTGAGGATCTGCGACAAAAACAAGCTGCATAAAAGAGTCTTCTTTATTCAATCTTTTGACTTTCTTAATTGCCTCATCAACCCAATCCTTAGTCCAAAGAGTGCTAGCTGACACAACAACAATCGTCGTGGTATCTTTCTTGCGGCGGGTACTAATTTCTTTCAAATGCTGGCTAAAATCAGATCGATCTGAGAGGTTTTCTAAATAGTAGAACGGGAAATTTCTCTTACTAAATGCTGATTCCATAAAAACCCTCAAATCGTCAATCCCTGCTGCTTGGCAGCCAAATATAATAGAGACACCGTACTCGCGCAGCAGCAGATCAGATTCCTGTTTAACAGTTAAAGGACTGCGCCGAGAATCAGCTTTATTTTTCACGCTCAGAGGAGACCGAAAAGTAGCAGGTTCGTATTCAGGTGAAGCTTCGCGATCTCTGAGAAGTTCTGCTTCAATTTCTGGCTGCGTACCCATAAGTAAGGCTAAATTAGAACTTCTCAGAGTGAAGTAACCTGCATCGGTTTCTCGTAAAACTCCTAATCCGACCATTTCTTCTAGTAAAGCAAGGATCTCGTCTTCCGATGACCTTCCCCTGAATCCCTCATGCCACCAATACAAGACTTGCTCCCGAATCCAAGATACAGGAAACCCATCCTCCATACCTGTTTCATTCTCCTGAGAGCCATGAGCAATCGAGTAGGCAATTACTTCGTAGCGCTTATCTAGTCCCAGTGTCAACTTAAAGCGATCGCGAATATTGTTGCGCAGGTCTTGACTTTGATAAGCTTCTTCTACATGGCGAGAAGTAATCACGTAAGGCGGACTAATTTTCGGATCAAAAGTAGCGACATCTGGGTTAGTGATGTGATTGAGTAACTGCTCGCAATAGAGTTGAATTAAGCTCGGATAATAATTTGTCTGCCAAAGAATTCGGGGAATTAAATCTGGCGATTCAAAACGATAGCCAAGACTAGCCAGCGGACGTTCTATTAAAGCTGTTGCAGCTCGCATTTCACCATTATTCAGTAGAGGCCCAATGCAAATTGGGCTGCCAAAGTGAGCCAGCGGGTGGTTTGCTTGTCTAGTAGTTCTCAGAACATTGTGTAATCCGGCAAAAACCACCTTAAAACGTCGGTTAGTTTCCGTCATTAATATTCGGAGTTCATCGCAGCGCCGGAAATCCTCCTTACCATCAGCTTCAAGAAAATTATCTGCCTCATCCAACAACAGTAAAAAGCGCCGCCGATCGTCCAATTCCAGCCAACTTTTAATCCGCTGCAAGCTTTTTTGGCTGACGGAATTGCGCGGGTGGGGATCGGGAATGCGCAATTTATTCAATTCTTCGTTTAGTCGCACCCAAACTTCATCTAAATGTTGCTCGCTGCCAATTTTTTTAATATCCACCCATAGGGCGTTCCATCCCTTGTTGGTTGCGTGAAAATTCTGTTCTACAGACTTCAGCAAAACCGTTTTACCTAACTGCCGACCTCCATAAATTAAGCAAGAACCAAGAGCATCGATTATAGATTCCCGTTCTCGTAGTCGCCCGTAAAACATCTCAGGAGAAACCACTCCTGCTGCGGTTTTATACGGTTCTAGGAAAGTAAAGGGTAAGGTACAGTCAAACAATACAGGTAGGCGTGTTTTTTTTTCTCCGCAAAGGTAGAGCATCAGCACATCATCTATCACAATGAAAGTGCTCCGACGCTGCCGACAAAAATCAGCCAAATCTCGGCGTTTCTTTACGGTCATTCGCTGAAAATAAAAGACGAACACTGGAGAACCCAGAGCAGTTTCTCCAACCGCATTCAGGATATCCTGTTCGTTTGGTATATCCCATAGGCAAAGAATCCGGTAATAACCGTTGGCGGCTGAACCATAGGCAGACACAGGACAGCGATTTTGGTCAAATATCGGCTCGGCATTAACGTCAATCCAGGTATATTGTCCTGATTTTTTAAATGTAAGAGATTTTAGGTTAAAACCGAGGTTGCTGAGAATTTGATGAGCATCTTTCTCTGTGGCTTGATTCCTTCCCTTGGCTGCCAACCAAGCGTCGAGCATTTCAGCGGCTTTTTTGGCTTGGGCCCCCTGTGGCATCTGGATTTTGGCGATATTTCTCCCTTTGGAAATGTCTGCAATTAGCTCTTGCTTTTTGTAATCCCGAAGCACTTTTTCGATCGCAGCATACTTATCCTCGAAGAAGTCTTTAAAAGCATCTCTCTTTTCCTCTCGTTCGGGAAGCGATCGCCCCCGTTGCAGCATAGATATATATTCCTTAGCCGTCAGGATATCGCCTTGCTCCAATACACTGCAAATTCTGGTACGATCGGCATCTGCTATACCTGTTTGCTGAAGACTCTCTAATTGCTCGGATACTCGATCGATCTGTTCCTGGCGCTTGGCATTAATTGCTTCACCGATCGCCCGAAGCAGCTCAATCTTTTCGGAAAACCGCCTGGTAGTTGCCAGAGCATTTTTAATGCTTTCAATCTGTGCTGCATAAGCAGTTCTATCTGTTTCTCTTAGCAAACCAAAAGCTACCGCACTTTCGAGCTGTTTGCTAGTAGTCTCCACCTGCTCCTGCAAAATCTTTTTACACTCTTCAATCCGATTATTGCGTTCGTCATTTAGCTGAGCGATGTCTAATTTTGGTTCGGGATTGTGTTCGAGGTATTCGATGATGTGCGCCGTAAATTCATGATTTCCGACAGTTTTTGAACTACAGAGATAACTCTGCATATCGAATGCTTGTTGCCAATCCCAGATATCATTTTTGACCAACTCCAAAATTCCATCTATACCCGCTTCAGGATTAGCGATATCCATTTCCCAGTCATCGTTGATAGGCAGATACGGAATTCTTAAAATATCCGCGTGCAGGATATGTCTTGGATAAGGTTCTGCGGTTGGCAACTCAGTATCTGGATCGAAAATATTGCCGATATCTTGCACAGCTTTTCGGCAACAAACGATACCAGCTAAAATAAACACTGGAGGTTTTGTCGCCTCAAAGCTATCCAATTCTTGGAGAACAGTATCTTGAAGATTCTCAATATCTTGTTTTAACTGTTTGGCTTCTTTTTGAAGATAATTTTCGCTTTCAGCTAAGCGCGATTCTTGCTCCTTAACCCAGCGACCGACCAAATTCAAAAATTGCCGAGCGCGAGAGCGAAGCTGAATGAGGGCTTTACCTGTAATGATACCAGCACCTTTAGGGCGACGAATATTGCGCTCTGTTCGCTGAATTTCCGAGTCTAGATTGGACTCATTAGACAATCGCTCGATCTTCTCCTTGAGAAAGGGAAGTTGGCTCAAATCTCTTTGCTTGATGGGAAGCCACAGAGTGTAAAAAAGTTCACCGGGATTTAACCACTCGACCCAAACTTTCTTTGCATGACCGTAAATCAAATCTTGTTGCGGCGCTTGAGACCACCAATCCTCGATTTTTATATACAAATCGTCTAAATCTTTTTGCAAGGCTGCCAGAGTTTTTGCTTTCTTGATGGCTTTTGTATCTAGGGCCCGCTGCCCATCGCCGTGTTTGGCGATAATTTGGCAATAATCATACAGTTTATCGAGTCCAGCTTTACCGAATTGAATATCCTGGAGAAGGTGCTTGGCACCAGTATTTGGCGCTAGCAAAGATGGGCGCAGTGCTGCTGCTGCCAAGAGCAAGCTTGCAGCTTGAGTCCATTCACTTTTATCTGGTAATACATAGCTTTCGCTGTAACCAATGAAGTCATCTTTAAGCAGATTTGCCAGTTGTCCAGAGCCTATGTCATAGCGCAGGTTTTTTCCCAGCAATATTGCTCGAATTAACTGCGGTGGCAGGTGCGGAGCGAAGTGTGGATATTGTTTTTTTAAGCAGCGAGCTAAATGAAAGGCAAGGCTGAGTTTTTGTTCGAGAATCAGCCGCCAAACTAAGTCGCGCAGAAGTGGTGGGCGTTCTAGATCGGGGTCATCCAAGATGGATTTAGCGATTTTTTGAGCGGTATCATTGTGCGATGAGCTGTAAAGAGGCTGTTTTTCTTCTATTTTTTTATTACCCTGATTTTCTACTTCTTTTCCTTGCTTATTTTCAGAATTTGACCGCTCAATGTGAGTTGAAATTGGCAGTTCTATTGGTTGTTGAATATGTGGGATATCTTCAGGGCTTTTCGGCGCGATCGCCTCATTTGTCAATACCGATTTCAACTCTGCTGCGGGTGGTTGTTCGACAATAAGCACAGTTTCAGATTCCGGCTCATCAACTAAGGAAGTTTCCTCTAAATTATTGTTAGTAGAAACAGCAGGCAAATCTGGTATTGCTTCCGCCTGAATAATCAGTTTACCTCTGACTGCTGCCATCGCCAGAGTTCTTCCAAATGATTCTGCTACGGCATCCTGTAAAGAAGCCAAATGCTCATCATCTGCTGCTTCCCATTCTGCAATTAGTGTTAGCAGTTTGGAGAATGGATGATAGCCATCAGCCAAGAGTTGGGTGTCTGGATGCAAGTCAGACTCGTGGGATTCGGAGATGGCGCGTTGAAGTTCGCGCGCTTTTTCCTGACATTCCAGCAATGACTGAAAATTGCTCTCTACTCGATGGGCGATCGCTAAAATTCGTTCCAAAACCCTCAAAGCAGAGTCGCGGACAAGGGATCTCGCACTTTTTTGCTTCTGGGCCAAATCAACACGGTCAAGTACAGACTTGATATCTGCTAAAGAACCAATTTCCTCAGCTTGCAGCATTGACGATACTGCCAAAGATTCAGCCAATTCTAGCACCTTGTCGCGAAGCTGAATAAAGTTTTTACGGGACTCGTCAAGTTCTTGAATAAGCTGTTGAGATATAGGTGTACCAGGGTCAAGCAACTTTCGACTCGCGTCTGATACTCGTTGCTCCAGTTGGCAAAAAACCTGCTCCAGTTCGGCGAATTGTTGCAGTAAGTCTGTTGAATTTTGAAGCATCGGTTGAATCACTCCATGCAATTTATTTTCGGTTAGTTCGGGAATGGGAAAATTATGCTCATAAAAATTTGCCTCAATAAAATTAGTTTCACTTTCATCAGCCCTCGACAGGTATCTCTGAGCCAACGTTGCTTGTTCTATATTTGATTTGTCTGTGAAGTTGTTAAAATAAACTAATGGTTCGGTCATATTAGCTATATCAACTATTTTATCACCAACAGGCTCCTGTAAGAAAGTGTCGCGGCTGCGAGACAAGTTTTCTGAAAAGTGGAACTGTCTTGGCTGCATCGGTTGGGCGATCGATCTTTTTGTCTGAGTTTGGTCAATTGCTGGCGGGCGAATATAATCTTCTAGCAATGTGCTGCGAAGCTGCGATCGCAACTTGTTGAAAGCCTTAACCTCAATTTGCCGAATCCGCTCGCGGGTAACATCAAATATATTGCCGATTTCCTGTAGACTCTTCTGGCGGCCGTCATCCAATCCGAATCGCATCCGAATAACGTCACGCTGTCGAGAGTCCAGAGTATCTAAAACGCTTTCTAAATCTTCGCAAAACAATTTTTTATATACTTTTTTTTCTGGTGTTTCTCCATCGAATTCAATCAAATCTCCCAATATAGAACCTTCATCCTCACCCATTTTAGTATCTAAGGAAATGATAGATTTAGCCGATTGAACAACAAAGCGCAATTTTGCAATTGTTATCTCCATTTTAGTCGCGATTTCTTTTTCCGTAGGCTTATGGCCGATTTCTTGAGAAAGCTGTTTGGTAGTTTTCTTAATCTTCGAGATAGTTTCATAAACGTGAACTGGTAGGCGGATAGTCCGCGATCGATCGGCAATAGCCCGCGTAATTGCCTGACGAATCCACCAATATGCGTAGGTGGAAAACCTGTAGCCCTTCGTGCAATCAAACTTTTCTACAGCCTTGATTAAACCGAGATTTCCCTCCTGTATCAAGTCTAAGAAATCCAGCCCTCGATTTTGATATCTTTTAGCAATTGAGACTACCAGCCGCAAGTTAGACTCTACCATTTTGTCTTTAGCTTTTCGGCTGCCCTCTAACTCAGCAATTTCACGAGCTAGTTCAATCTCTTCCTCAGCTTTGAGCATGGGAATTCGACAGATTTCTTGCAGGTAAACCCGAAGCGAATCTGACGGTATACGGTCTTTTTTAAATTTGATGCTGTCAGGAATGGTTTGATGCCAAGCTTCATGAAATTCGTCAAAGTTGCTAAAGCCATGATTTTCATGCAACTCTGTCAAAAAAATCTCGAAGAGCATTTTTAAATGAGAGTTTGTCGGACTGGCGAATGGGATATCTTTAATATGTTTGACTTTTCCTAATACATCTTTAGATTCATTGCGTTTGTGTTGGCGACGGTTTATCATTGAGAAAGTCAGAGTTTCTCCATGCTGAAAAAGAACGAGCGCCGGCATCATTAAAATTTTATTAATCTCGCAGATAATGCCGTCAAGTTCTTCGATAGTGTACGCACTCCTCCGCAGTGCGATCGCGAAAAACAAGTAGGAAGTAAAAAAGGCACTCTTACCACTGCTAGTATCAAATTCGACAAGCTGGTCATTATCTGCAATTTCTGTCCCGGTAAATTGAAAGAGGAAATCGACCGACAGCCATTCCTCTAAGAGAGCTTTTTGGGAGTTGAGCTTGTGATCTATGTCAAATTCTGCAATAAAATTCTCCGAACTATTAGGATAAAACGGAAGAGTTTTATCACTGCGGTAGCCAAGAGCAAACAACAAATTACGGGCGTTATCGGCTAGTTTTCCCTTGACAAAACTACTTAAAGCTTGATTGATAGATGCTTTGGCTTGTTGTTCGCTGACGCTCATTTAATCACCAGCCAGGTAATCAGTTCAAAATCAGTTGTTGCTTTAACCTGATGCGCTTGCTCAACCAACACAGCACTGCGGCTAGACAGCAAATTTCCGATGAGCCGCTTGTTGTAAATACCTGCAATTGAATCAACCGCCCGCTTCAGCAAATCGTTATATAAACTCATATCAAATCCGTTGTTAGTTTGTCGATCGAACAAGTTGCACAACTCTTCATAGGGAACAGTACACCCCGCGCACAGCAACTGATATATTTCAAGTATTTGTTTGGGTTGAGCAAAAGTTAATCGCACTTCCTTATTTTCTCGAACGTAGACTAAAAAGTATGGTTGCAGCGGGTTGACGGTTTTATTATCAAGACAATCGCCTTTTTGTTTGAGGCAAAAAATTACGCCCGGAGCAATTATCGGGTACTCCGAGTTAGTTGGAACTACTGCATAGAGTCCTAAAGGGGCATCTTGGAGTAGTTTGCGGTTGCTCTCAATATATTTGGCTAGTTCCATTCGGAAATCATCGAGAGTGAATTCCGTTAGGGCTACAGTCTCGGTGAAATCTTCGAGATCCAGCACCTCGTCTTTCAATCGCAGCAACTGCTTGGATCGGTATTTCAAATCACTCTCAATCCGTTCTTGAATCTCCTTTACCTCCAGCAGGTTATCTTCAAATGTACCAGCTATGTCCGCTAAAGCCATCCGTGCTTCTACTCGATTTTTCAGATTGATGTACTGATCCAAGTCCTCTGTAGGCCAAAAATTAATTAATTGTACCGTGTGGTTGGGGCTACCAATGCGATCGCACCTACCGAACCGCTGGATAATTCGGACTGGGTTCCAGTGAATGTCGTAGTTAATCAGATAATCGCAATCTTGTAAATTTTGCCCTTCTGATATACAATCTGTGGCAATTAATAGGTCAATCTCGCCGTCTTGCTGCATAGATGGCATTTGAGCGCGTTTCTTGGCGAAAGGCGAAAAATTTGTCAGGACGCGATCGAACTCATTTTTGCCAAAGGTAGTCTTATTTGCCGCCGAACCACCAGTCACCAAAGCTAAGTTAATTTTCAAGTCTAATGTTGCCCATTCCCGCAATCCTTCGTAGAGATAGACTGCCGTATCTGCAAAGGCAGTAAAAACTAAAACCTTGCGATTTAGTTGACCCTGCTTGTTAGTTGTAGGATTCCTAACTTTCTCGGCGATCAGTGCTTTTAACTCAGCCAGCTTGGCATCGCGTTCAACAGAAATGCTTTGGGCAGAATTGTAGATTTTTTCAAGCTGTTCCTTGTCACGTTTCAGGTCTTTTAACCACGTTTCGACATCGAGGTACGCCATTTGAAATATCAGCTTTTGACCTACTTGCATGGCATCTTGCAACTCTTCATCGTCGAAGTCTTCAATCATCAAATCGCTGAAAATAACTGTCTCGTTAGCGTCACGAGATTGCTGCAATTGCTGAAACTTTTGAATTTTGGTCTCTAGATATTCAATTTTGGTAATTGTGCGCTCTATTGTTAGCGCAAAGGAATGGATGGAGCTTTCTAAGCGTTTAAGAAAATTGACTTTCATCATACCAATCAAACACCGTTCGCGATCGCTCTGTTTGAAATTTCGCACTCCTTTATTTTCATACACCGATCGGTATGGCGACAGAACATATTTTGAAGGGTTGAACAGGGAGAGTTGATACTTAGAAATTTCGCTGTTAAGCTGTTCGTAAGACATGAACTCACCCTTTAGGTCAATCTCAGGAAATACGGAGATGGGTTTGAGCCGTTCTGGAAAGCCGCCTAATTGGGCGATCGCATCTTTATAGTATTTTTTAATGTGCTTGCGAGAGCGCGCGATTGTCAGTTCATCAAGCAGTTTGAAGAAAGCAGAACTTAGTTCTTCCAGCAGTTCGCTAGTTTTGCGATCGCGACTTTTCTTAGCCCACTTGGTAAATTTCCCCTGAGCATCAGCTAGTGTATCGCGCAGACTGACAATTCCCAGTGATTCGCGAAACGCAGCGTCGCCACCTTCTGTTATAAAATAAAGTTGATTCCGCAAATCCTTTAAATCATTGTTAACCGGAGTTGCTGATAAGAGTAGCACCTGAGTTTTGACACCGCTCTTGATAATATCATCCATCAACCTTTCGTAACGGCTCTTTCTAATTAGATTGCCAGATTCGTCCCGTTTGCTCTTGATGTTATTGCGAAAATTGTGCGATTCGTCAATAACTACCAAGTCATAGTTACCCCAATTAATCGTTGCTAAATTAATGTCCCCAGAGTAGCCAGAGTCACGGCTCAAGTCGGTGTGAGACAGGACTGTATAGTTAAAGCGGTCTTTAACCAAAGGATTGAGATCGCTATTATTCTGTGCTAGATATACAGTCCAATTCTCGCGGAGTTTTTTGGGACAAAGAACTAAAACTTTTTCATTGCGAAGTTCAAAATGTTTAATCACCGCTAGAGCTTCAAATGTTTTACCTAAACCAACGCTGTCAGCAATAATACACCCGTTATATCGTCGGATTTTATTGATGGCTGCCTTAACTCCGTCTTTTTGAAATTCAAATAGAGCTTTCCAGATTTCTGTATCAAATAGGTGTAGCTGTTCGCTGAGGATATCGCTTTTTTCTAGGTCATCTAGGAAGGTCTCGAAGATATGAAACAGAGTTTTGTAGTAGATAAACTCAGGAGAATTATTCTGGTAAAGTTGCTCTAGGTACAGCAGCACGTCTTGTGTGACATCTTCGATTAGTTCGGCATCATTCCAGAGTTCATCAAACCAGGCTTTAAGGTCGCGGGTATCCCGTTTACTATCTACTTCTAAATTGAGTTCAATATTGTTGTTTTTCCTACCTAATCCCAGTCCCCGCATGGTAAAATTAGAACTGCCCATAATAGCATTTTCAGTTCCGTTACGAGCAATGTGATACATTTTGCCGTGCAGTAAATTAGATTGCTTGACCGACCGTATTTGGACTTTTTTTTCAATCCATGCTGCACATTCTTTCGCAACCTGTTTTTGCTGCAACCGATTCTGTAGCTGCAAGCCCTCATCCTCAATTTGGAACGCCTTTTTATCAGTTTTACTGGGGTCAAGGGATTTGATGAAGCGCGGTTCGCCAAACAGAAATTTCAAGCTTTTAATACCTAGAAGTTGTTCCTTCAAAGCATCAAAGGCATAAATTGTAAAGTAAGCAGAAACAATGGATAGGGTTGAGTTTTCCTCGACCTTGGATTTCAAAAAATCGCCCACAGTTCCGCGGTGGCGGTTGTCTCTAATTGCCGACTTTGGGAGAGAAGAATCATGCTGTGACATAGCCTATCTTTATGCGGTTGTTGCACTTGGGTATATTCTACATCTCCCACGATTCTTAGGAACGGGCAAGATGCCCGTTCCACAACATATACCTATCTTGTACCAATCAACTCCGCAAACGACCCGATCGCATAATACTAATAATCAACCAAAAACCCAAAAAACTCGCCGCCCCAAACAAACCGTTGCTCAAAAAAGATAGCTGAGCAGTTTGCGCGTTAGAAGAAATAATTGCCGCCCCCACAATCAGCGAACCTACGACAATACTAAAAGAAAGTCGGTTCGCAGAATCACCCACAGTGCGGCGCAGCGGGTCGAGTTCTTTTAGGGTCAAGTTCCACTTCAAAGTTTCTGAAGTAACCCGGTCTAAAAGCACTTCCACCTGTCGCGGAGATTGCAAAGATAAGCTTTTCAGATCCAGGGCAGTTCTCAGCAGAGCTTGCACCGGGTCATCTCCCAATAACTGACGCCGAAACATATCAGTCATCAGCGGTTTTACCTGCTCTACAATATTGAATCTGGGATTGAAAGAGCGCGCCAGTCCTTCTAAATTAGCGAGAGTTTTTGCATACAAACCGAGGTTGCTGGGGAGTCTAATTTTATTGCTCCTGGTGATTTCCAGCACCTCATAAAAAATCTCCGATAAGTTCATTTGCGACAAGCTGACATTGTAATACTTGCGAAGCATTCGAGCCAAATCGTTTTCGAGAACAGCTAAACTTTTAGGCTGAGCAAATTCTGCCATTTGCAATGTTAGTTGAGCGCAGCGCTGGGCGTCTAAATCGACAATTGACAGCAACATTTCTGTCAAATTCTGCTGGGTGCGCGGGTCTAATCTGCCGACCATACCGCAGTCGAGTAAAGCTATCCGACCGTCTTTGAGATAAAATAAATTGCCGGGGTGCGGGTCGGCGTGAAAGAAGCCGTCGATATACAACTGTTGGAAGAAAACGCGGCAAAGCAGCGTGGTAATTTCTTCGCGTTCGGCATTAATATCTCCTTTGTGACCAATTCCTTGCAAATCGCCTAACAAAATCGGCACTCCGTTCAGCCATTCCATGACTAAGAGTTTTTTTGTAGTCAAATTCCAGTGAATTTCTGGTAGCACAACTTGTTTGGGGTCAAACCATTTACTTTTAGCTAAGTTGTTACGCAGCTCGTCTGTATAGTTGGCTTCTTGAATGAAGTCTAATTCTGCACGCAGGGCGATCGCAAATTCTTCGGCTAGGGCGACAATATCGTATTGTTGACCGAAGTCTGTGAGCATGACAAGCTCTGCCAAACCTCTGAGTACGGCGATATCTTGTTCGATGACAATATCGATACCGGGGCGCTGAACTTTGAGGGCGACTTCGCGGCCATCTTTTAAGGTAGCTTTGTGAGTTTGGGCGATCGACCCTGCGGCGATCGCCTGAGTGTTAAATTTAGCGAAGGTATCTTCGAGAGATTGCGTGAGTTCCTTGCGGACGATAATTTCGACTTCCGACCACGGTACGGGCGGCACTTCCGCTTGTAGGGTGGAGAGGATTTCGATGTAGGAAGCCGGCAACAAGTCGGGGCGGGTACTCAGCAATTGCCCCAATTTGACAAAAACCGGGCCTAATTCGACTAGGATGTTGCGGAGAACTGCGGGAGTGGGGAGACTGGGGGCGTCGGTTTTGCGGCCGGTTAGGAGGCTTTTCATGTAGTCCCAACCGTTGCGGAAGACGACCTCTAGAATTTCTCCTTTGCGAGAAGTGTTTTGAACTAGGCTGAACACGTGGCCTCCGGGTCGATCGGGTTTAAGGGCTATATAACTACTAGGATAGCGCTGTTAACCGGGCTGACCTTGGTCTTGAGGAATAACTTTGGGGAAAATCGCACGAAAGCGGTTTAATTGTCTTTGGGTTCAATGATTCTTTTAAAGAACTCCCAATCTTTAGGATTTGTCACTGTCGCTGTTTTGTGGAAATCGATCGTCTCTGGGAATTCTCCCCTCAGATTTAGCTTGTTCTATTGCTTCTTGGATTAGTGACAGCACCATATTTGAAATCGGCCGATAGTGCGATTTGGCCAGCAGTTCTAGGTCTGCTTTGACTTCTTCTGGAAGATAGACAACTATTCTTGGTAATTTGGCTGGCAAGGCTGTTGTTTTTGCAATTACTACCCTATTGTACCTTGTTTTAACCTGCTACAGCGTCTATTTTACCCGGAAGGGTTGACTCGGAGTGCCTACCGTGGTAGTTTGGAGTTGACAAACAAACCAAACCCCCACCGCTGTGACTTGCAATCGTTCGGTGGGGGCTGGTACTCCCACATTCAGGAGGAAGCTCAATGATATCACCACCAAAGTCTGTTCCCGAACTGCTTCGCGAAGAAATTCCCGACGCGCCTACCGGCAAACAACCCATCCGGTTGCTAATTTGTGGTATTCCCAAAGGAGTAGAAAGCATCATCAATCTGCTGCACGTTTTGGGTTTTGCAAAAGTTGACGAGTGGAGTCCGCCTTTACCATCGCCGATCGCAGGTGAGATAATGCGGATCTTAACCCGTTACTGGAAAGAGTAATTTTTCAGGTCGATCGCCTTTTTGTGCGAAGGGCGATCGCTCTTTTTCTTGTTGAAGGGCGATCGCTCTTTGTCAAGCTCAAACCGCTTCTTTATGCTAAAATACAGGTTAAATAGAAATAATCTGCTTGTAATTAGATTGATTTACTTTAAAAAAATATCTCGAAAACTTGACTGATTAAGTAATTTAAAAATTATTTTCAAACTGTTTCAAATCGGATAGAGAGTATGATTGCAACCAACTTTCCTGCAACCTCGATCGAATTATCCATCAACTTAACTGACGAGCAATTCTTTCAGCTTTGTCAGAACAACCGCGATTATCAATTTGAACGTACAGCATCAGGGGAATTAATTATTATGCCACCGACAGGCAGTGAAACTAGCAAGCGCAATATCGATTTATCATATCAACTTCGAGCCTGGAGCAGGCAAAATAATCTAGGAGTTGCGTTCGACTCTTCTGGAGGCTTTACGCTCCCGAATGGGGCCGATCGCTCTCCTGATGCCTCTTGGGTCAAAAAAGAACGCTGGGATGCTTTAACCGCCGAACAAAAAGACAGTTTTGCTCCGTTGTGTCCAGATTTTGTTGTCGAGTTGCGCTCGAAGACTGATTCGTTCAAAAAGCTGCAAGACAAAATGCAAGAATATATAGATAACGGTGCGAGATTGGGTTGGTTAATTGACAGGCAAAATCGGCGGGTAGAAATTTATCGCCCCGGTCAAGATGTGGAAATTCTCCAAAATCCCGCCACTATTTCGGGGGAAGATGTACTGCCTGGTTTTGTGTTGGATTTAGCAGAAATTATGTAGCCAGTGGCAGCATAACTCGGTTTGACTCCCAAAGTGGCGATCGCACCTTCATTGTTCGCCAACAGGGCCGCCGACTCCCAAGTCCCGACAAACTCCTGTTCCCAATTCAGCCATCCGCCAGGAAAAAAACCGACAACTGCATCCTCACCCTAAGGCTGGCTGTTAACCGGGTTGACCATCGTCTTGAGGAACAACTCAGAAGCCGCGGGGCGATTCCCTTCAGCCTATTTTAAAGATTTGGTATTGTGCTTGATTAGCCTTTCTCAAGACAGATGTCAAGCTGTACAATACCCAAAAGGGTAAAAGAGGAAGGTAGCAAAAATGACTTGGAGTTGCGACGGCGTACCCAAAAATACTAAACAAGCATATAACGGTGGTGGTCAGCACCCACCGCGGGACAACTCCTCACCATTCTGCGAAGAGTGCTATTTGCCAAAAGAGGCTATGGATGTCGATAAAAGGCCAGATCCGCCGTGGCCCAAAATTCTGATGGCTGTAGCAGGAGTATTAGTCATCGGCGGTGGCGGATTTGGTTTGTACAAAGCGTTTTCAGGCCAAAAGTCAGGGGGTACCGGGGGAACGGGAGATCCCACATCTACTACCTCAACTCCTGCTTCACCCGGAGAACTCCTGAGTTCTAAAGCAGTAAGCGCCGCGCTGATTAGTCAAGGAGAAAAAATCCTGGTAGCAGGCGGCAAAGCTGATGCTGAGAAACAAGCTGGGGCGGCAGCATTTGTAGCCAAGAATTGGGATGAGGCGATCGCCAAATATCAAGCAGCAGCCAAAACCGACCCTAACGACCCCGAAACTAAAGTTTACCTGAACAATGCCACGGCTCAAAAAACAGGCAATCCCCTGACCATCGCCGTAGTCGTTCCCATCGGTGCTAGCGCTGATGCAGCTAAAGAAGTCCTGAGAGGAGCAGCTTTATATCAAGATCAATACAACAAAAGTCCGACTGTTCCCGGTCGGTTATTAGAAATTGTAATCGTTAATGACGAAGCTGGCAAAACTCAGTCGATCGCCCAAGACTTGATTAACTCTCCTAACGTGTTGGGAGTTTTGGGACACGGTATTGACAGCAGTTCTCAAGATGCGATCAAAAGCTATGAAACCGCAGGATTAGCTGCCATTTCGCCGGTCAGTTCCAGCGTTTCCATCGACGCTTCCAACAAAGCCACCTTGAAATTGACCAAGGTGCTGGAAAAAACCGATGAAATGCTGAAAGTTTACCTCCAAAAACTTGGGGAAACAGTCGCGAATTATGCTAACAAAAATCACTCGCCCGCTGCGATCGCCATTTTTTACAATTCCGACAGCGTTTACAGCAAGCAACTCAAGGAACTGTTAGTGCTGGAAGTACCCAAAGCTAGCGGCAAAATTGTTAAAGAAGTCGATCTCAAAGCTGGTGCTACCTTTGATGCTAAATCTGCTGTAGCTGATGTCAGCAAAGCAGGAGCCAATGCGATCTTCATGGCGATGAGCAAAGACCAAGTAGAACAGGCGATCGCGATCGCTCAAGCCAACAAAGATACAGTACCGCCTTTAGCATTAATGGGAGGCAGCGAACTTTACAATCCTACTACTTTAGTCAAAGGAGCAGATGCCATTAAAAATTTAGTTCTAGCAGTTCCTTGGAGGTGGGAAAAAGACGATCCTTTTTCCAAACAAGCCTCCGAAATTTGGCAAGGGCGAGTCAGTTGGCGGACAGCAACTGCTTTCGATGCCACCCAAGCTTTAACAGCAGCAGTCAGCAGCAATCCGACCCGCGAGGGAACAGTTAAGTTTCTCACCGCAGGAACTCAGATATCGGGAACGGCTAAGGAATTTAACCTTTTGAAAGAGATTCCGTTAGTCAAAGCTGTCGAAGGTAAAGACGGCCCTCCAGGGTCTAAATATCAGTTCGATGCCGTTAAATAGTTTCTCAACTAAGTTAAAACTACTATAGGTCGATCGGTGATGAGAAATCAACGCCCGCTGTGGCAACATCCTTTATTTCAGAGACCGTTAATCCTGCTGTGCTTGTGTTTAATTGCCACAGCACTGTTTGGCATATTAGGGTTGGGGAGACCAAATATTGCAGTGGCGATCGCCCTCGATTTGAGCAGCAGCACCTACCAGCCCCAGCCCTTCAATGCTCCAGGCACAATTATGCAGCAAGAAGTGGCAGCAGTCAAAGCCTATCTAGAGGTAAATTCTAAATTAAGCACCAATCCAAATACAATTCAAGTTTTTGGCATTGGCGGTGGAAAAGCTCCAGCTTTAACCAGTAACTTTAGTTCAGATACCAAAAAGGTAGAGACAGAATTAGTCAGAGCTTTGCAAGACCCCAACTTGCCGAAATCTATCCAACCAGAACCACCCCGAGACATCCTTGATGTTCCGATCCGGGAGGCATTAAACGCTTTTAAAACCGTGCCGAGTACCTGTCGCGAAATAGTGGTTGTTAGCGATGCAGGCATTGAGCTTTCTCCACAAACCGTCATCGAAGCCGTAGCTCAAAAAGTTAAAATTAATGGCATCACTTTCGGAGGTAAAAGTTTCGAGCCGCTCAAACAAGCTACCGTACAAACTGGAGGAATTTATATTTCCGGTGCCGATGTTAATCTCAATACCTCATTCACCGAAAAAATATTTCCCAAACTCAATAGCAATATTAAATGGGTAATTTTTTGGTTGGGTGCTGCTTGGATTGCCTTGATGTGGACGCTGACTATGCCGCTCGATCGCTGGTTGTTTCAAGGCATCATGAAAATGAACATGACTTTGGCGGGTAAGGCGGCATTGGGAAATGCCTTTTTCTGGACTGCTTGTACTCCTAGTATTATCTGGAAATTAGTTGGTTTACCCATTTTTGGTGACGGTTGTTAACCTTAGCCAAAAATAAGATTTGTTCGTAGTGCGGACTTAAGTCCGCAAGAGAAGAGCGGACTTAAGTCCGCACTACAAACTGTTTCAATTATCAACTATTTAGGAGGGAGTTATGGCTGCTGTTGATGAAAAAAGTATGGTTCCTACTATCTTAATCGGAGTAGGAGGAACAGGTAATGAGGTGCTGGCAAGAGTGCGGCGCTTAGTTGAAGAAACCTATGGAAGTTTGAAGAATTTTCCGATTATCAGTTTTCTGGTCATTGATACAGACAAAGAATACAAATTAAACAATCCTGGTGCGGGTGGAACTCCGTTCAAGGACAACGAGAAATACTTTGCTAAGGTCAGCGGTAATGAAGTTGAAAATATCATGTCTAACATGGACAACTTCCCCTGGATCGCAGATTGGTTTCCTAATGAATTAGAGCGCAATATGACGGCTTTAGAAGCAGGTGCCGGACAGATTCGTGCCTGCGGTCGGTTTGCTTTTTTCTGCAACTATCACAAAATTAAGCAAGCATTTAACTCGGCGTGCGATCGCGTCAAAGGTCACGAAAATTGGATGTTGGACAAATACAACGTCAAAGTCAACGGTAATGCCGTCAACGTGTTTATCACCGGCTCGATTTCTGGTGGCACCGGCAGCGGGATGATTATCGACATCGGTTATGCTGTCCGCAAGTGGCTGCAAGGACAAGGAAGTGCGACTACTACGGCTATTGTGCCGATGCCTAATGCTTTTCAAGGTATCAATGTGGGCGATCGCGTTTTAGCAAACGGCTACGCGGCCTTAATGGAATTGAGCTATTTTTCCGACTACCGCACAGAATATGCAGTGCAGTACAGTGCAGGTTTGATCGATGAGATCCGCGATAAAAGACCAGCCTTTGATTTCACTTATTTAGTCGGGATTAAAAACGGTGAAGCTGAATTTCCCCTCGACCAAATTCGGGAAATGATCGGCCAGAATATCTTTCTGGACTTGACCTCGGATTTTGCTCCCCACAAGCGATCGATCCGAGATAATATTAAAGGTTCTTGGGCCCAAGCAGATCCGGGCGGCCGCGGCTATTCCAAACAATTTATGAGTTTTGGGCTGTCAGCAATTGAAATTCCCATCGCCCAAATTCGCACATCTTTATCCAATCGTCTAGCTGCTGATTTTGTGAGTTGGTGGATGAACGAATCTGTGGTATTAGTTCCCAATCTTTTGGAGACGGTACAAAGTGACCTCAAGCGGATTCGGCTGACAGAAATGGAAATGTTGACTGACTTGAGTGCTGCGGGCGATAAGTCTTATTTAGCAGAACTGTCCGGCTGGGTAAACAGCATTCGCAATGAAATTAATGCAGATAATAAACTGCAATCCACTCAACAAGGATTGTTGGGTATTTTCGGCTCAGAAAAGGGTAAAATCCTGCAATTTGTCAGTTATTTACAAAAGAAAGTCGAGGAATATCGGGGCGATCACCTGCGTGAAATGAGTCCGGACGAGCGGCTGCACGGCGATTACTTGCAAAAAATGTACGATAACCGCAACCGCATTATCAAAGAAGGACGCAAAAACCTAGAAGCCGAGTTTTACACGATTCTGGAAGACCGCAACAAAGGGCCGAAATTTGCTGATGCTTTTATCGCAACAGTCCGACAAATCTTTGAGAATGCTGTTGAGAAGTTTCGCCGGGAAGGAGAAAAGATTTGGGAGCCAAATGAGGCTCGTTTTCAGCAACAATACCAAAAAGGTTTGGAAGATATTGTCCATTACCTAGAGAAGTTTGGTTTGAGCAAACAAGACGCTATGGAAAAGTATTGTGCTACGGCTCTCAGCGGGTTAGAGGGGAGTTTGATCGCAATTATTCAGCGCAAAAGCCGATCGCTCGGATTAGAGGTCATTATCAGGCTGCAAGAGCATTTGACGGAATTGGAAACTCGCTTAGCTCGCTTAAATCAAAAGTTGCGCCAAAATCGGGATGACTTTCAAAAAGCCGCAGACCAACAAGCAGCCAGTGCGGATGTGCTGGTAATTAATGGTATCAAATTGTTTGACCGCCAACAACTAAATGACTTGTACCGAGATATGGTCGAGCAATTAGCAGGTGCTTCCGAAGGTGCAAAAAGTAAGTATGAATTGGGGATGGATGGAACTTGCAGCAATTTGTCGAGTCAAGTGCTCGCAGAAGCTAGTCCGCTGTGGAAACAAAACCGGGAGGCGGATGAGGTGATGCGCCTGTTTGACTTGCCACAATTGCAGGATGTCCAAGATCCAGATTTCAAGGAAATTATAGATCAAAAAACGCGGTTGGTGATAGATAATGCACCTAATAGCTGTCGATTGAAGCGAGATTTGGCAGCTTGCGACGGACTGTTCAAAATGTTTAAGAATGATGAAACAGACATCCGCAATCAATTAGCGATCGCCTACGACAAATCTAAACCCCTAATTTTGCTTTCCGGGCCAGTCATGAGCGGGAAAGATGCAGGCTTTACGCCAGCACTCAACACCAAAGCCGCTCTCGTTGGCGGACGTAACAGCACCGAACCAGCAGCTATCAAATTAATTCCTTTGATCAAAGAACGGGTTGGTAGCAGCGATGCAATTACCCCCCTGGGAGAAGCAGAACGCCACCGCATTATTTTTGTACAAGAAGTCGGCGGTTTTTCGCTGCGCTGTATTGAAGGAATGCGGGAATTGCGGCAGTCTTATCAAGATTGGAAAGGCCAATCAATCCAAGCAAAACGGGCAAAAGCCAAGGGAGAAAGCAAAGACCCTCCGATCCCAGTTCACATTCAAAAGGAAGCACCTTTTTGGGATGTATTTCCAGAGGATGAGAAAATTTTAAAGTTGGTCGTGCAAGCACGAGCTTTAGATGTTTTGCGACGGGAAGAAAACCGCAATACCAAGGAAAAAGTAATCCGTTACACAATCAAAAATGTGATTGGTGGTAAAGAGAATGTCGATCTTGCTTCTACCTGGGAAGAAACGGTGCAACTTTTGGAAGTTGTGGCCTGTCGTCCTGACAAAGAAGAGATTCAAAAACAGGTAATGGCTATCTTGACTGCGACGGAAACTGTGCCGCAAAAACAACAGCTATTCAGCCAATTGAAAGCTTATATCGACGCGCGGGCGACTGAATTAGACAAAGAAGGAGGGGATGAAAGTCCAGTTTATAAACGAGAGCTCAAGATTATTCAAGAGGTGATCCAAACTTACAAATTGTCTGCGCCGGAACCGGGTCAAACTCCGCCGCCGCCTCAACCAGTTGCAACTCCAGTACCTCCAGGATTGGACAACATTTATACCGTTCCTACTTTGATTAATCCTCCGGGTGGTATTTCGTCACCGCCAATTCAACCACCGACTTCTCCTCAGCAGGATTTTGTGTTTTGTACTAGCTGTGGCCACAAGAATCCAACTAGCTCGAAATTCTGTGCTAAGTGCGGTACGCGGCTGACTTCTGTTTGTTGAGGGTTTTGGTAGTTATGTTATTTACTCGTTTACTCGTTACCAGGCTGGAGCCTGGTAACGAAGATCCGGAGGCTCTGCCTCCATTTTCCCAGCCGAGGCAGAGCCTCTGGATCGGGGTTCCCAGGCTGGAGCCTGGGAACCAGTTAATCTACGCAGAAACCCGGTTTCTGATGTCATATAGCTAGGGCGAGAAACCGGGTTTCTATGAGTTTTGCGTTGGGTAACGAGAGATTTAGGAAGAAACCCGGTTTCTGGGGGCACAAATTGGTTCGCGAGGAAGTATAGAAGCAGGATGTAAAAATAGTGATACCAGAACTATCGGCTGGAACTTCGATCAAACAATGCTACCGAATTGACAGAATTTTGGGTCAAGGTGGATTTGGTCGGACTTATTTAGCGTTAGATAAACAAAATAATAATTGCGTTCTCAAGGAGTTTGCTCCGAGCAATACTAAGCCGGAGGCTTTGCGAAAAGCTCGCCAACTATTTGAGCAAGAAGCAGAAATTTTACGCAAGCTCAATCACCGCCAAATCCCGGAGTTTCTGGATTGGTTTGAGGATAATGGGCGCTTGTTTATTGTGCAGGAATTTGTCAATGGGAAAACTTATTCTAATTTAGGGCAAAGCAAAATATTTTCAGAATATGATATTAGTGAATGGCTGCGGCATCTGCTGGAAGTGCTGGAATACATTCATGGAAAAGGGATTATTCATCGGGATATTTCGCCGGATAATATCATGCTGCCAAATGGTAATAATCCCAAACCGGTGCTGATTGATTTTGGTGTGGTTAAATATGCTGGGACACAGCTTATAAGTGGCAATCAGGGTGCTGCTAATTCTAATCAAACGCGCGTGGGAAAAGGAGCTTATGCTCCATCTGAACAGTTGCGGAGCGGGAAGTGTTACCCGAACAGCGATCTCTATGCTTTGGCTGTGACGGCGATCGTCCTTTTGACTGGTAAGGAACCCGATGCTTTGATGAATCATCACAATCTGGAGTGGGAATGGCGATCGCACGTAACTGCGAGCAACCCACTCGCTGACATACTTGACAAGATGTTGCAGGAAAAACCGAGCGATCGCTATCAATCAGCTAGAGATGTATTAAATGCTCTCGATAATAGCCAAAAACAAGGAAAAACTATTATGAGTGAATCAAATACTGAAATTAGTCCACCTCCTGGACAATCTACAACTGAAATTTCTACAGGAAATCCATATGCAGGAAATTCCTATGCAGGAAATCCATCCCAGCCGACAAAGCCTCAACAGACTCGAAGTCAATGGAAAACGATCGCCCTAATTGCCGCTCCAATTCTGCTCTTAGTCGGTGGAGTCCTCGCCCTGGAGTCGCCTCGCATCGGTTTTTTGTGTGGCCCTCTCAATAACTGTGCTGCGGATAAACCGTTTAACGAAAGTTACAACAGCGCGGTCAAACAGGCTGGTGACGCCCGTGTTTTGGGGCAAAATGCTCAAACAGACCAAGAGTTGCAGACGGCTCGCGATCGCATGAAAAGCGCGATCGACGAGTTATCAAAGATTCCGTCAACGGCGAAAGTCCACCCCGACGCCCAAAAGTTGTTACCTTCCTATCAAAGCGAGTTGACGGCGATGGAAGCGCGTTTGAGTAGGGAGCAACAAGCTCAGAAACAATTGGAAGAAGCAGAGGCGATCGCCACCAACGCACCTAAAGAAACCGATTTATCAAAAAAGAAAGCTGCGTGGACTCAAGCAGCAGACAAACTCAAAGCAATTGGTTCCGATTCCTTCGTTGCTGACAAAGTGAAAGCTCGTTTAGCAGAATGCGATCGTCAGATTAAAGACATTGAAACTTCCATTCCCCAAGCAGCGCCCAGCCCACGACCCCCCAGCCCGCCAGCCCCCAGCCCCGAACCAACACCAACTCCTGCTGACGACCTTTTTAAACTCTCACCTAATAGTAGCAAGTCCGCACCAGCGCCAGAACCCTCGCCATCTCTCCCTAACGATCCAACTCCTAAAGACGACAAACCCCTGTTCTAAAAAAAACAGAATACCCAGAATCTCGCAGCACTTAGAATGCTGCGGGCTTCTAAGAGAAGGATATTTTATTAAGACTTACAGGCGAGAGTCAGAAACCGGGTTTCTTCGTTGATACTTCGATACTCAACCAAGATTTATCGGAGAAACCCGGTTTCTTCGGCGCTATTCGTGAGTCAGAAACCAGGTTTCTTCGTTGATACTTCGATACTCAACCAAGATTTATCGGAGAAACCGGGTTTCTTCGGCGCTATTCGTGAGTCAGAAACCAGTTTTCTTCGTTGATACTTCGATACTCAACCAAGATTTATCGGAGAAACCCGGTTTCTTCGGCGCTATTCGTGAGTCAGAAACCGGGTTTCTTCGTTGATACTTCGATACTCAACCAAGATTTATCGGAGAAACCGGGTTTTTTCGGCGCTATTCGTGAGTCAGAAACCAGGTTTCTTCGTTGATACTTCGATACTCAACCAAGATTTATCGGAGAAACCGGGTTTTTTCTGGGCACTCGTGCGCCCAGGACAGTGATGTGAAATCTTTAAGTTTGATTTCTAAATTTTGGTTTATAATTCAGAGAAGCAGGCATATATACAAAGATAGTCAGCGGACAGCGATAGCAGGTTGAATCAGGATGTTTGCTGCGAGTCAGCAAACCCATTCAAAAGCTGCTGCGACTTGTCGCACTGATTTAATATCCACCGACTCAGAATCAGCAATCATTTCCATCCAACAAATCCGTCTCATAATTCATCTTACAAATAAGGAATAAAATTGCCAATGAAATTTCAGCCACTGACATCACTGATTACTGCATCAGCGATCGCACTTGCTACTACTATTCTCGCCAGCATTCCGACACCCGCGCAAACCACAAGCTTCGTCTGCGGCAAAAGTGGAGGTCAACCCGCCACTATTTTGCAAAGATCGAGCGGCCAAGTCACAATAATCAAGTGGGTCTCTAATAGTTTTGCAGACTCGGGATTCGATGCTCAGCGCCGATGCGAACAGGTATCTGACAGATTTCAACAGTATCACAAAACAGGCAATCTTAAATACCTGACAACCGGAGTAATCAACCGGCAAGCAGTAATTTGTGTTGCTACCAGTCGGGGCGGCGACTGCGCCCGCGAGTTGCCCAATAACGGCTTGTTGTTTACCGTTAAACCGGGTAGCAATCCACAAGATACATTGAAACGCTTGGTGAATTTGCGCGATCGGGCGAGCACCAATTCACTCAATGAAAGCGCGCCTTCTCGCCGAATAGATGTCGAAAATGGCGATCGACTTTACATCGACATGGGCGAATATCTCAACAGCCAACCGACAGAATCTGCATCCCCGCAGTCTGTGGAATCCGATGCTAGCAACCAACTTTTTTAAGATGAGATAAGACGGCGGTTTCAACCGCGTCTACACAAATGAAGTCCATGCCAAGCGGACTGAAGAGGAACACGTAATTTTAACCGCCCACTCTTCAACCTGCGGAGGCAGGTTTTGTTTGTGTAGGCGCGATTTCAATCGCCCGGTATTCTCAAGGAGGTGATTTGTGAAACTTCGAGTATTGAATTCCATTCCAACAACGTTAGCATTAACCTTGGCAAGCACAATTATTTTTAGCAGTGCCAGCAAGGCTGAAAAACTCACTTTTTTTTGCGGTACAGTTGATGGCGAACCCGCAATCATCGCTCAAACACCGCAGGGCAATATACCAGCAATTAGATGGGTGTCGAGCGATTTCCAAGTTTTAGGTGTTAATTCGCGATCGCAGTGCGAACAAATGGCCGAAAAACTTCAGAGAGATTGCGCCCAACCAACTGGTATCAGCCAGCAAAGAGCAGTTTGCACAATCATTCAAGCAGGCAATTCCTCCGCTGGAAGTTCGCTAAACTCCGATTTAGGAAGTGATACTTCTGAGCAATTGGCACCTCTTTGGGGTTCGGACATTCAACTCTCCCAATCCCCGGAAAAATCGCCAATATTTCCTGTTTATATTCAGATGAATGTCTTTGTAAACGGGTTTCCCCCAGCGGCCACAGTTCCTGGCGAACCAAATATTTTCGCGAATCCCGCATCTGGGAGCAGCACCAAGGGGAAACCTGATCCGCAAGCTCCTTTGTGGTGAAATTTCTCTCGATAGCTAGGTATATCGAGCCAAAAATTATTCCTTAAAATTAGGTATGGAGTGTATGACAATTAAGTTTAAATACGGACTTTCGGCGGCGCTTGTCGGTGCTACAATTGCGGTAGTGCAAGCGCAAAAAGCCGTAGCACAAACAGCAGAACAAGTCAACAAAATTGCCGAAGAAATTACAGTATTAATCGAAGGACAAAATCAGGGTTCTGGGATAATTATTGCTAGGGAAGGAAGTACCTATTATGTACTGACTGCCAAGCACGTAGTAGGGGGAGGAGGGGAATTAAAAATTACGGGGCCCGATCGCAATTCCTTCCGAGTAGACAGTAGCAATATTATCCAATTGCCGGGAGTCGATTTGGCGATCGTCTCCTTTGTCAGTTCGAGCAATTACGAGATAGCGCAATTGGCAGATTCTAAAAGTGTCACCGTCGGAGAGCAAGTCTACGTTTCCGGCTGGCCGAAACCGGGAGACACGATTAACAGACAGATCCGTCAGATGACAGCAGGACAAATTTCCGCTCGCGAACGAGTCAATGACGGCTATGAATTGATTTATACAAACCCAACTCGCCAAGGAATGAGCGGAGGGCCGATCCTCGATACTCGCGGCCGCGTGATTGGCCTTCACGGACGTACAGAAGGGAGCGCAGACGATCAAGTCGTTAAAGCTTGGGTAAACTTGGGAATTCCGATCAACACCTTTGTAGAACTGGCTCCTAAAGCTTACGCGGAACAGGGAAAAGAAAAACTCAAACGGCAAAATTATCAAGGGGCGATCGCAGATTTCAGTCAAGGATTGCGATTCAATCAAAAATCCGCCGATGTTTTCAACGGTCTAGCCTATGCTAACTTTGCTCAAAAAAATTACAGAGCTGCTCTAGAAAATGCCCTCAAAGCTATCCAAAGTAACCCACAATTAGCCGAAGCTTACCGCATTAGTGGCGCTAGCAATGCTCAACTGGGAAATCATAAAGAGGCGATCGCGGATTTCGATCGGGCTATCCAAATTAATTCTAACTTTGCAGATGCCTACGGCCTGCGGGGAGTCAGCCGAGCTCAAATCAAAGACTACATAGGAGCCAACTCCGACATCGCCCAGGCGATCCGCCTAGCTCCCAACAGTGCGGTGGGCTACAACCGCCGCAGCGAAGTGCGCCGCATCGTCGGGGACAGCGAAGGAGCCAATGAGGACGCTCAAAAAGCAGCATCGCTGGATGGCTCGTCAGGGAATGAAGACGGCTTCCAAATAGCACTCAACAGCGGACTGGGAATATCTGCGCCGAGAAACCAACAAGTTGCGAGAGTTGAGCCGCAGCAGCCGGTACAGCAGCCGGTGAGGAATGTTCCCCAACCGCGTCCAACACGAAATAATTCCCTAGTAGAAGCAAAGCAACCAACAGCCACACCTACACCGACACGAGAGCCGCAGCCGCGCATTCAGCCAGCACCTCAAGCAGTGCGACAAGCCGCAGCGCCAGGAGCGGAATCAGCAATTCAAGCCTTAATTCGCGGCCAGCAAACCTTCCGCACGCGCAACGGTGTATTTACAGGTACTGTCAGTTTGCTGGAACGATCGTTTAACATTCAACTTCCCATGTCAAAGTTTAACTTTGCCATCCACACTACTACTAGGGGAGCATATCACTATGCTATACCTCTGAACCGCAACCAAAAAGCCTATGTGGGAGCGGTGTTTTTGACGGAAGCAGCTACTAATAATAATCCTGTAACAGTATCAATTGTTTGCGAAACCGATGAAGCCAGCACCATTCGCCCGCCAGATCCATTATATGTACAGGGTCAGCCGATTTGCCGTCCGGGTACGTCGCCGGTGGGTGCGAGTAATTTGCAGTCTGGAAATCCTGAGTCTTTAACGAACAATCAAGCTGTTTCCGAAAAGGAATGGTAACTTTTACAGGCAAAAAACTAGAGATTTAAAAGGTAGAATCCCAGAAAAAATTGTTTTCTACCTTGAATTTTTTAACTTTTAACTTTGAACGCAAGGAGTGGTAATCATGATGAACAAACACAAGTTATCGAGTTCGATCGCCATTGCTGGCTCGATCGCCATTGCTGTAAGTGCGATCGGCACTGATGCTAGCGCTCAAAAAACCACCGTTCAAACCACAGCATTTGTCTGTGGTAGAAGCAACGGCGCTCCCGCAACCCTTGCTCAGACCGATCGGGGTGATATACCGGTGATTCTATGGACTTCCGATCGTTTCCGCGATGCCGGCTACAGTCCAGAACGGCGCTGTCTGGAAGTATCAGCCAGATTCCAGCAATACTTCCGCAATGAAAAACTCAACTACCTGACTACTGGTATTATGAACAACCAGCAAGTAGTTTGCGTTGCCGATCGAGACGGAGGTGATTGCACTGGATTGCTGTTCACCCTAAAACGAGGGAGCGATCCCAGTCAAGTATTAAAAAATTTACTTGCTGTGCGCGTCCGCGCCTCTTCTTTACCGCTCAATGAAAGCACATCTCGTGTTTATATAGATATGAGCGAATATCTCAAACAGGCTGCTGTAGAAAATCAGCGGAATTCGCAATCTGATAGTCCTGTCTGGTAAGACTGCCGTAAATTCTGTAACATTAATATTAATGAATTGGTTTCCCCTAGCGTTCTTAACTTGTACTGCTGGTTTGTTAACCGGAGTGGCAGTTCAACTACACAATCGAGGTTTCTCGGCTGGTGAACTTGTCCGCACAGATTTATCGCAGCAATCTCAAGGAGGTATATTTCAACTAAGCAAGCCACCTGTGAAATCGCCAGCGGCGCAACCGCTGAATTTGCCTGCCAAACCCCTAAAACGATTGTCAGGAGAGAATCAGAGAGAATCGCTTCCCCAGAGAGTAGGAGATTTATCGGCAAAAGCTATACTCCAAAAAGCCCGTTCAATTACTGTAAAGGTGCTTTCTGGAGATAGTTGGGGTTCGGGGATTGTCATTGGGCGGCAAGAACAAGTTTATACCGTGCTGACAAACGACCACGTATTAGAGTCAGGAAAAACCTATCGCATCCAAACTCCAGACGGTAAGATTTACTCCGCCACCCGATATTTAGCAACTCTATTTACAGGCAAAGATTTAGCACTTTTGCAGTTTAGCAGTACCAAATCCGACTACAATATAGGCGTGTTTGGAAGTTCTTCGGCAGTCAAAGAAGGAGACCAAGTATATGCTGCCGGCTTTCCTTTTGAAGGTGACAAGTCAGATACAACTGGATGGAAATTCACTGACGGACGAGTATCGCTAATACCTGAAAAATCCCTCGAAGACGGCTATCAACTGGGTTATAACAATCAAATTGAAAAAGGCATGAGCGGCGGGCCCGTGCTGAATAGGGCGGGTGAGGTGGTAGCTGTGAACGGAATGCACGCTTATCCGCTTTGGGGAGATCCTTATGTGTTTCAGGACGGCTCTAAACCTTGTGAACCAATGCGGCAGTTAATGGTGCGATCGAGTTGGGGAATTCCCAGCGAAAAGTTTTTGCAATTAGCACCGCAGTTCTCAACAAAAATGGCTGATAAAACGCCTAAAGATATGAGATTTATTCAGCAGCCGGGGACATCAAATTTAAAAGTTTCCCCACCAGATTATAACACTGCTACGCTGATGCGGCAACAGGCTGCGGCGGCTAAAAGTTGCACTCAGCTTTAGTCTCATTGATATATTTTGAATATTCAGAACTCAGACAACTTCTGCGAAGTCGGGGATATATTTCAATACGCTGGGGTTAACAATACTTCGGACAGTTTCATTGCCCGCACCCACAGGCGAGAAACCCGGTTTCTACGAGTTTTGCGTTTGGTAACGAGAAATTTAGGAAGAAACCGGGTTTCTGAGGTCGTCGTGTCTGCCCTTACAGCAAATCTTTCAATTTCTCGTCTTCTCCCAACAGTTTGATTACCTGTTTAATCTCCTGCGTCCTTTCTTTTTTCACAATTAAAGTAACATTGCCATCCCTAACAACGACAACATCTTCTAAACCGATCGTGACAATCACTTCATTGTCATCCGCTGCATAAAGAATGCTATTCTTGGTATCAATTCCGACGTGTTTTGCTAACTCGACATTTGGCTTGTCTCCTTGCAGCAAACGCCCGATCGCATTCCAATCACCTAAATCGTCCCAACTAAAGCCTACGGGTAACACACAAGCCTTTTGTGTCTTCTCCATCAGCGCGTAATCGATGCTAATTTTGGGCAATTCGGAGTAAGCAGCAGCACCTTTAGCTTCCAAAGCTGCCATCATTTCGGGTACATAATTTCGCAATTCTGTCAAGACTGTGCCGACTCGAAACACAAAAATTCCGCCGTTCCAGCTAAACTTACCGCTGGCTACGAATTCCTCAGCCGTCGCGCGATCGGGCTTTTCGGTAAATCTCGCCACCCGATACGCCGGAAAACCGCCAAAACTGCCAATTTCCTCACCTTGTTCGATGTAGCCGTAACCAGTAGAAGCATAACTCGGTTTGACACCCAAAGTGGCGATCGCACTTTCCTTCGTCGCCAAATCCGCCGCCGCCTCCAAAGTCTTGATAAACTCCTGCGGTTCCCCAATCCAGTGATCCGCCGGGAAAAAACCCACCACTGCATCCTCACCGTAACGCTTCGCAGTTTCTATAGCAGTCCAAGCCACCGCCGGCGCAGTATCCCGGCCCTCCGGTTCCGCCAGCAAATTCTGGGGAGGTAAAAGCGGCAATTGTTCTCGCACTCCATCGGCCAACATTTCCGATGTTACCACCCACAAATCCTCCCAACCGTTACCTAATTCCAAAAGTCTTTCCGCAGTAGCTTGTAGCAAACTCTTGCCGCTACCGTCGAGACTCAAAAACTGCTTGGGGCGCTGTTTGCGACTCAGAGGCCAAAAACGTTCGCCTTTACCGCCGGCAAGAATCACAGGAATTAAGGTTCTACTCATGGTTTAAATTTTAAACAGTTCACGTCCATTTTGCCTCGATCTCCGTAGGAAGACGGCATTATCCATTAGTGTCAACTTAAGACTAAAACTCTTGATAAATCTCGTTTGTAGCCAAGGTCAGATCCCCCTAAATCCCCCTTAAGAAGGGGGACTTTGAGAAGAATTCTCTCCCCTCCCCGAATCGTTGCGGGGACTTTGGCCGCTTCTTGTCCCCCCCTTCCTAAGGGGGGTTAGGGGGGATCTTGGCCTAATCGCCAAACAGCAGTCTGTGAATACGTTTGAGATCCAGTTGACACTTATGGGCAATGCCGCATCCTTACCCGTAGCTTAATTTTTAATTCTACCTTCTATCTTCCACCTGTCACTTTGTCAATCCAATTCGCATAAAATGATACCCGCGTGTCGCCGGAAATTTCGCCAAAACTGCCATTATCGTCAATTTTATCAATATCGCCGATATTTGTTTTGAAAAATCCGCGATCGCTATAACCCCAAGAACTGATCCCGGCAATTTTCCCGCCCACAAACGACGGCCCGCCGGAATCTCCGCTAGCTGTGGCGATTTCATTTTTTCCCAAACCGCGATCGGCTAATTTAGGAAAATGCCTCCCCAAAGTATCATGTTTGGCAGTGCCGTCATCAAAATCAAAAATTAACTGACTGCCCAATACTAACTCGGACATATCAGATTCTGTAGCATTTTTGAAAATATCACCGAGTGCATCGTAGCGGTTTTGACCTGCATATCGTTTCGCCTCAGAATTAGAATTTTCATTTTGTCCTTTGCTACCCACGCCAGTATATCCATAGCCAACTTTTGTAAATAACTGACCGACTTCATTTTTGTTCCGATAAATTTCGTACTGTTCCGCAGTCGGTGGCGCTGCTTTTTTCAACTTTAAAATAGCAATATCGTTACCCACTTCTGATTCGTAACCAGTCCATCCGGGATGAATGTAATAATTGCTGACAGGGATAGTAACTTGACCTCTGGGCAATTTAAAAATTGCCGTTACTGCCGTGCCAGCCGGAACCTTGACTCCGCCTTCATTCAAGCAGTGGGCGGCCGTGAGAATATGCAATCCTCCGGTTAACAGGGAACCCGTACACTGCACCGGTTCTAGGTAGGCGACACCTGTATGTTGCTCTAAAGCTAGGGGTTTGCGAGAACTGCTATCGCCAAAAGCACTAATTATCGATCGCCCTACTTCTGCTGCTTCTAAAACTAAAAGTACGGTCAAAACAGTCATTAATAATATTTTTATAACTTGCTTCATTTGAGGATGTTGACAATTGGTGAAAAACTTAGGACTTTTCAGGACGCACTCGGACTGAAGAAACCGGGTTTTTGGCAGAATTACGGGCTGCAACCAATTATTTTGGTGAAAAACCCGGTTTCTGGCTAACCGTTCGTCAGAGTGGAGAAACCGGGTTTTTGGCAGAATTCACGGCTGGAACGAGATATTTTGGTGAAAAACCCGGTTTCTGGCTACCCGTTCGTCCTATATAATGCGTAATTCATGAATTAGCTATCAGCAATTAGATATTACTTCGACAACTCGATGTTGAGTTCGTTGACGACACGGCGCTTCAGCGGGACAGATTTTTCTCTGGGTAGCAAGTCAAACACTTTCCTAAAGGCATCGTCTACCTTCTCAAAAGGTATTTGTCCTTTTTCGTTAAAAACTACTTTTCCCGATTGATCGAGAATGACTGTTTGAGGTACAAAACCTTCGTAATAATGACCGGGTTCGGTCAGTTTAGGTGACGGTTGCGAAGGCAAAGAGTCAATGCTTACGGGGATAAAATCGGCTTCGCGGCCGTAAAATTCCTGGAGTTGAGAAACGACGATCGCGTATTGCTTGGAGTCGCTGCTGTCGTCTGTATAAAAAACCAACAAGGCGGGTTTTTTGCGATTGAAAGAATCTGTCAGCTTGACTTTAGGAGGGACAAGGGAACCGTTGCCGGCGTAGAGGGCAAAGATTGTACCGTCGAAGCGATCGTCCGTGAGTGTTGCGAAGGCTGGCTGCTGGCCGGCGAACAGTATCAAGCTAAGTGCGATCGCGACAGTAAAAATACTGGCCGACAAGATTCGCCGCAGCGAGCTGATGCCAGAAGCAGCAGTAAAAATTAATTTTTTGGATTCGGAAAATATCATAGGTTGTTGGCACTTGCTGTAAGCTGGCTTCACTAGATGCAAAAACTTTTCTAATTGTATCAGCAACTGTAGGCAAATGTTGCTGAGTAGGTTAAGGTGGTTTTTGATTGAAGATCTTAATTCTCTTTTAGTTGCAATCTACAGTAGGATTCAACTGACAAATTGCACCTGTCGCAATCAGCCTTTCAGGCGCCAGAACCCGTACCCGATCCACCAGAAAATTTATGTGCTGTGGAATGGGAACAGGAACTCGTTCCTGAGAATGGTGGAAGATCTTAGATTAAACAAACAACTGACAACAGAGAACTGACAACAGAGAACTGACAACTTATGATAGCTTTACTTGACGTACTCCTGGCCCAGACGCCGGCCGTCCCTAGCAACGCGCAGCATGAGATTAATATCTTGCAGGCGATTGTTTTAGGTATCGTGCAAGGGTTAACAGAATTTTTGCCCATCAGCAGCAGCGCTCATTTGAAGGTAGTCCCGGTGGCCCTGGGATGGGGCGATCCCGGCGTTGCTTATGTTGGTGTAATTCAATTGGGCAGCATTGTGGCAGTGCTGTGGTATTTTTGGAAAGACTTGACAAATATAGCTATTGGTGCATTTAAAGCTATTACCCGATCGGACTACGAATCCCAAGAGTTTCGGATGGCCCTGGGAATTGGTTTGGGAACTATACCGATTATCTTTTTTGGACTGCTGATCAAGATATTTGTTAAAGATTTTGATAAATCACCGCTGCGGAGTTTAGGGGCGATCGCCATTGCTTCGATCGTGATGTCGCTGCTGTTAGCGATCGCCGAAAAAACTGGCAAGCGCGAACGGGATTACGAAAAATTAGATATCAAAGATGGTATTTTAATGGGATTAGCTCAAGCAATGGCAATAATTCCTGGTGTTTCGCGATCGGGTTCCACCCTAACAGCAGGATTGTTCATCGGATTGCAAAGAGGCGCCGCCGCGCGGTTTTCTTTCTTGTTAGGAATTCCGGCAATTACTCTGGCTGGTTTAGTGGAATTGAAAAGTGCTTTGGGTGAAGGCGCCAGCGACGCTGGAGTTGTAGCTTTGATAGTCGGAACAATTTCAGCTTTTATTTTTTCCTATATTTCGATCGCCTGGCTGATGAAGTTCCTGCAAACTCAGAATACTTGGGTGTTTGTGTGGTACCGGCTGGCCTTTGGCGTGGCGATTTTAACTGCTCTCGCAGGTGGTGTATTGCAAAATCCACAAGGATAAAATAAATTTTGTAGGAGTGGCAAAAGTCGCTCCTACTATACCCGCTAGTCGCAAAAAATGACAGAATTAGATCCTACAATGTGCGTCAAGCCCAACTCCCGATCGATCGCGAGAAATTTGCCTTGATTCTGATTGCAAGTTAAAACAGTATAATTAAGTCTAGTAGCACATGGAACTGCGATGACTGCTCTTAAACTCCGTTATACTAAGCAAGAGTTTGCACGACTCGGCGATGAGATTGACGCTCGCACTGTGCGATAGCAAATTGAGCCGAGTAACAAAGATAAAATTGTGGCGATCGATATTGAGACAGGTGTATGGGAAATAGATAGTAAGGAGCAGCAGATTTCTCAAGGCAGCTATTAATCGTAGAATGCAGCGGACTCGAAAAGTCGATCGCCCTAAATACTTGTTCGCAAAGTCGATCGGCTAAACTTAAACTAGAACTCGGTCAAAGAAGAGTAACTATGCAAAAAGTAGCCGTATTTGGCAACACTGGAGGCGGTAAATCCACTCTCAGCAAGAGATTGTCGGACATCACTGGATTGCCGCTTCACATCTTAGACAAGATTCAATATCGATCGGGTGGCGCTGAGGTTTCACAGGAAGATTATAAGCGCGCCCATCAGGAAATTTTGCAGGCTGACAGATGGATTATTGACGGATTGGGTTGCATGGAAACTCTCTGGCTGCGGCTGGATGAGGCGGATACTCTGGTTTTTGTGGATCTCCCGCTATACGTGCATTTTTGGTGGGTGACTAAACGAATGATCTCGGGTAAGATTAAACCGCCCGCAGGCTGGCCGGAAAACAGCCCAATATTAAAGAGTTCGATTACCAGTTACCGCGTGCTTTGGTTGTGTGACAAATATTTGACCCCAAAATATCGCGAATATATCGATCGGGCGCGCAGTACCAAAAATGTCTATCACATCACATCGGCTGAGCAGATTTCGCGATTTTTTGAATCAGTTAAAAATCAGATTAACTTTGAAGATGGTGCACCAGCCTAACGACTCAACTGAACTAAACCTGTAGGTCGGATTTGAACGGGACGTGCTATAGTTACCGTTAATATTGATGTAGCACCACGATTCGGCTTTCGCCGGCGCTAAGCGATGTCTACCGAAACATTAGTTAACTGGCTCGAACAGAGTACCGAATTAGGCAGATTATCCCGCGAGATTTTACAGGCGATCGCCCGTTCCATGGAACCGGCAACTTTTCCCCCTGGATTTCGAGTCGTCATCGAAGATACACCCGTCACTAATCTCTACATCCTAGAACGAGGACAAGCCGATCGCTACCGCCGCAAACAACCTGGTTTAATGTGGGCGAGTAGCTTGTTACCGGGGGCGATCTCGAAACCCAATTCCGATACCAGACTGAAAGCCTTTAATAAAGATCGAGAGATGGCTGCAACTACCCGCCAAACTGTGCTGTCAAAAATTGCGGGCGATCGCACGTTAATGTTTGCCGCTCATTTTCCCGCTCCGGGAATTGGAAATTTGCGATCGATCGCGTGGGGTGGATTTGATTGGCTATCTGTCAACTGGCAATTTAAAAGTTAATTCTGCTTGTGAAAGTCATGCAAAGGTTATCTGCCACTACTAACCTTTGCCGTTAGACAGCTATCGTCCATAATGTAGTATGATAAAATATAATCGATTTCTAAGATTTGGGATTGGTAGCTCAATTGGAAGAGCGCTGCGACGGCATCGCAGAGGTTGGGAGTTCGAGTCTCCCTCAGTCCCACCTTTTTGGGGCATATAATTCAGATGAATATCCCACCAGACCAATTAGAAATCTGCCTCAATGTTCTGCAACAAATTTCCGAAGATCCAGCGGTCATTGGCAAACACGATCGCTTCAAAAGTTTGATTGCCAAAATCTATAAAGAGCAACGCAAAAGTTCGCGTCAAACTCAAAAACAACAACGACAAATAGAAGATCGCCAACTCAAAGCATCAACCGTCATGGTGCGGCACCAGCACCAACAACAGCCATTCGCTGCGTTACCAGAATCAACAACCAGAGCGCAGCATTTGCACAAGCCGAACCTTTGTTACATTTGCAAAACACCCCATACACAAATTCATTTTTTTTATCATTTACTCTGCCCAAAATGCGCCCAATTCAATTACCAAAAACGACAACAGCGAACCGATTTAGTTGGGCGAACTGCATTAGTGACAGGCGGACGGATCAAGATTGGCTATCAGATGGTATTGCGGCTGTTGCGAGATGGTGCTAAGGTGATTCTCACTACAAGATTCCCCTATGACTGTGCCGATCGCTATAGTCGAGAACCCGATTTCGAGCAATGGCGCGATCGCCTGCAAATTCACGGACTAGATCTGCGAAATATTCCAGCAGTCGAAACATTTGTACGGGATTTACTCGATACTGAATCGGCTCTGGATATTATCATCAACAATGCAGCTCAAACTATTAAACGTCCATTGGCATTTTATCAGCATCTCTTAGATCGAGAACGAGAAGCATCACAAATACTCAGCAAAAACGCGCAAGCATTAATCTCGATCGATGGCAATATATTAACAGGAAATTCTCCCCGACACCAATCTATTTTACTCGAAAGTCAACTCAATGACAAAGATAGTACACCGAGTGCGATCGCCGATTACTTCCCGCGCGATCGCTTCGATGCTGACGGACAACAACTGGATCTTCGCCCCGGAAATAGCTGGTTGCTAAAACTCGATGAGGTAAACACGATCGAGTTACTTGAAGTACAGTTAGTGAACGCGATCGCACCCTTCATTCTCAACAGCAAACTCAAACCATTACTACTTCGTTCCTCCTTTCCCAGACGCTTTATCATCAACGTTTCGGCAATGGAAGGACAATTCAATCGCGAGAGTAAAAAATCCTATCATCCCCATACAAATATGGCAAAAGCAGCTTTGAATATGATGACGCGAACCTCGGCGGTTGATTATGCCCGATCTAATATTTTCATGAACAGCGTCGATACGGGTTGGATTACCAATGAAAATCCTTATCCTAAGAAAATACGAGTTCAAGCAAAAAAAGGTTTTTACACGCCATTAGATGCGATCGATGGGATGGCAAGAATTTACGATCCGATCGTTCAAGGTATTGAAAACCCCGATCCTCCCATGTACGGTCATTTTCTTAAAGACTATGCCCCCTATCCCTGGTAGCAAATGATGGTAAATACCGATCTTCACTGTCCGTTACCCAATCCTATAGAGTCTTCCTCCGAGGTGGTAATCGAGCTAAAATCCTTAATTGATTACCTGCAAACCGATCGGTCTATCGCTCAAAAAACAGTCTTCCCGCGCGGCACAGTCATGCCCGATGGACGACTCGATTTGTGCAAGCAAGGTTTAGGTGTAATGGGATGTCATTTAGTAACTGAAGCATTGGCCAATAATGATGCGATCGCTAGCTTATTACTGGGAACCAATGGTATTGGCGATCGGGGTGCTAAAGATGTAGCGCGATTGATTCAATGCAACAACCGTTTAGAGATTGTCTATTTAGGTTGCAATGCGATTTCATCCACAGGTATTGCTGCACTTGCCGAAGCGCTGACGCACAATCAATCTGTAACTGGGTTGTGGTTAAAACGCAATCCTATCGGCGTAGCAGGTGCATATTATCTAGCGGAAATGTTGCGTCGCAATACAAGTATCCGCACGCTGGATTTAGTCAATACCCAAATCGGAGCTCGGGGAATAGCAGCCATTTTAGAGGTTTTGACTTACACCAATCGTACTGTTGAACGGCTGTACTTGGGCGGCAATCAAATTCAGGCAAACCAGGCTGCTTTACTGGCTAATCTTTTAGCTGAGAATCCTGTAATTACTGGCTTATTTATTAATGTCAATCATCTGGGCGATCGAGGTGTTACAGTTTTAGCGGGTGGATTGGTAGAAAATAAAACACCGATCGATTTAGGATTGGCTAGCAATGGCATTGGGGTAGAGGGTTGCGCTCGATTATTAGCAGCACTGCAAACTCACCCCGCGATCGGTAATCTGGATTTAGGTTACAGTCCTTCTACACAAGTGTTAAAAGCAAAGCCCAATCAGATTGGAGATGTAGGTGCAAGTGCGATCGCGAATTTTCTGAGAGACAACCAAACTCTATTTAAGCTCAATCTGGCAAAAAATGGAATTACTGAGGAGGGTAAAATAGCATTAATTACTGCATTATAAATAAATCAAAAATTACGCCATCTGATGTTAGATGGGCGATCGGATCGACGAATTGAGGTTTTGTTAAAGCGTAACCGAATGCTGAATTTGGGTGAGGAATCACAAAAGCCTCGTAGTGTTTCTTTAATCCAGAGTGTATATCGTTGAGTTTAACTCTGTTTGGTGACTCTGGGGAATGAAAAGAATAACAGTCAGAGCAATATATTTTGAAATGCTGTGTTGGTTATGCAAAAACAAATTCCCATAAAATATCCCAAAATGGCTGAAGAATGGTTGTCGAGTTTTTGAATATAATATATCCTACACCAACTACCACGATTCGGCTTTCGCCGGCGCTAAGCGATGTCTACCGAAACATTAGTTAACTGGCTCCAAGAGAACACGGAATTAGGCATATTATCCCGCGAGATTTTACAAGCGATCGCGCTTGAAATGTCCATGTCAACTTTTCCCCCGGGATTTCGAGTGGTAATCGAAGATACGCCTGTCACCAATCTCTACATCCTAGAACGAGGACAGGCCGATCGCTACCGGCGCAAACAACCGGGCTTAATGTGGGGGAGTAGTTTGTTACCGGGGGCGATCGTCAATTTATCAGCACTCCAGCGATCGCAACCGGCAGATAGTAGAATTATTACTCGTACAGAATGTCAATTTTGGGTAATTAGTGCCGATCGCTGGCGCAGTTTGCTAGAAAGATATCCACGCATCACCGAAGCCTACGCTCAACGTTTGGCCGCGAAATTAGAGCAGCTAGAAGCAGAAATCGCCTACGAAAGAGAGCGTCAAAACGCCCTGCGCAGCTATCTAGTACCGCAGGCGAAACGGGGAGTCATCGGGAATAGTCGTTATGCGGTGAAATTGCGCCAACAAATTCGGGCTGCATCCAGTGACGAGCGATCGGTGTTAATCTCTGGCGAACCTGGTTTAGAAAAGGATAATTTAGCTGCTTTAATTCATTTCGGTTCAAGTCGTCGCAGCCAGCCAGTTGTTCAGATAAAAAGTGCCTTGCTTCAGACAAATGGAGCCGAATTATTCGGGCGTTTGGGCGGTAAGCCAGGGTTGTTGGAATGGTTGGGAGAAGGGACGTTAATTTTAAATGACGTGCAAGAATTACCAGCTCAATTAAGCCCCAAAATACAGCAATTATTAACCGATGGAACCTATACACCCGCAGTCAGGGAAGGACAAATACCGCCGCCACCGCGTTCTAGTAATGCCCGGATAATTTTAATCTCAGAAATCGTCCAACCCCAGCTAGATAAGCTGACGCAACACAAGATTAAAGTCCCATCATTGCGGGTGCGCAAAGAAGATTTAGAGGCACAAGTTAACTATTATCTCAACATCTTTTCTCGCCCAAAGAAATTAGTCAAGCCCCAAGTCACGCCGGAAGCAATTCGCCGCTTGCAAGCCTACGATTTTCCTGGGAACTTGCAGGAATTGCAGGGAATGGTCGATCGCGCCTTAGTTCAAGCACAGGGGAGTCAGGTATTAACAGAAGAAGTGTTTTGGGCGCAAGCGGCAAAGCAACAAAAATTTAGACTCAATTTATTCAAGATATATCCCAAATTTCGGCAATTTTTACGGAGCGATTGGTATCCCGATCGCGTAAATTATTGGTTTACCACTTGGGTATTTGCATTGGTGGTAATTATCCTGTTTGTCGCCCCCCAAGATCGACAGCATAATTTTGCCCTAAATATATTTTGGGCGTGGTGGTGGCCGTTAATTTTATTATTATTCCCGATCGTCGGGCGATTGTGGTGTGCTTTTTGCCCTTTTATGATTTATGGAGAAATCGTCCAAAAACTATCGCTGAAAGTTTTCCCGCGAACTCTCAATAAATGGCCGCGCCAACAAGCTGAAAAATGGGGCGGATGGTTTCTCTTCGGAATGTTTACTTTGATATTTCTGTGGGAAGAGTTGTGGAATTTAGAAAATACCGCCTATTTATCCAGTTGTTTGTTATTGCTAATCACCGCCGGAGCGGTAATTTTTTCGCTGATATTCGAGAGGCGGTTTTGGTGTCGTTATTTATGCCCGATCGGGGGAATGAATGGATTATTTGCTAAACTCTCAATTATCGAACTGCGCGCCCAACAAGGAACCTGCGCGGCGGAATGCAGCACCTACCATTGCTATAAAGGAGGCGAAGGTTTTGGGGAAGGATTAACTACTAATGGATGTCCGGTTTATTCCCATCCCGCCCAATTAACCGATAATAAAGATTGCGTCTTGTGCATGACTTGCTTAAAAGCTTGTCCCCATCGCTCGGTAGAATTAAATCTGCGCCCTCCCGGAATAGAATTATGGACTACCCACGTTCCCCACAGCTATGAAGTCGCCCTGTTATTCCTATTATTAGGCGGTATCTATCTGCATCGCTTACCGGAGATAAATAGTTTGTTGGGGCTGGGCATCAATTTAGAGCAATTTTTTCCTCATTTAGGACTGTCGATTGCGGTGTTAATTATCCCGCCACTGATTCCCTTAGTTGCCTATGCCGTCATGCAAGCAATTTACCGATTGGGAAAAGCAGAAACTATCCCATTTAAAATTACTAAACCCCTTTCATTTGTCTGTCTCGCCTACGGTTATTTACCTCTAGTTTGGGGCGGTAGTTTGGCTCACTATTGGCGATTGGGTTTGCAGGAAGGCGGGCGAGTGATACCCGTAACTTTTGCCACTTTCGGGCAAATTAGAGAGGATTTACCGAGTTTTATCGGCGATCCGGCGGTGATTAGTTTCTTGCAAGGTTTGACTTTGATTGTATCGTTGTTAGTCACACTATTTGTGACTCAAAAAATTGCCAAGCGCTCGATTAAATCTTTGATGCCGCAGCATTTAGCGAGTTTGTGCCTGATGGTGAGTTTGTGGTATGCGATCGTGGCAAATTAATGTAAAAGAAAACAAGGAGGATTGACTATGACTTCACAACTTCAACAAGCGATCGATCTTGCTCAGTCACTATCGTTGACAGAACAACTTGAACTGCTTAAAACACTATCCGCTATTATCCAACGCACCCATTCTCGGGAAACTCAAGCTGCAATAACAGAGGAAGATACAGATTTTTAAATAGCAAGCTTTCGCCAATCTTGGCAGCAAGCCATAACCGAACAAACTTTACCCCTTTCTCAACTGTGGGATTGAGATAGATGAGATTCTTGATAGTTCCTGTTGGGAGTTGGCGACCTTTAATGATGCCTTGTTTCCACCAGTTCCACGCTGTTGAATCTGATGATTGTGCTGAGTTAAAGCCAACTATGTTATTATTAAGATCTTGCAGCATTTTCAATAACCTGTAGGGGCGGGTTCGCCAACAGGTCTGGAGGCAGCAGACAGGTTAAATAAACCCGCCCCCACCAATGAAAAATGCCCAATTTATCTGGGTGGAAGATATCAGTTATTACCAAAAATTTGAGATTTTTATGCAAGTCGTTGTTAGTCCATACTTTGAAGCGCCCGGACCTGGCCAACTACTTTATAGAGGAAATTTTGTAGCGCATCACGATGTATCGCAAAGGGGACGGCAGTACGATCGCGCTGATGCCGAGTGGGTTGAGTCGGTTAGAACTAAAATTGACGCAGCGATTGAAGCCTCTACCCATACCCCCCAATTGATGGCGAAACCTTTGTTTATTGGCGCAACAACTTAACCGCGTCGCGTAACGGCTGCGGTTGAGCTAAACCGTTCTGCCTCATGCGCTCATGCGCGGTGACGAGTGCGGTAAAATTAGAGGTATGAAAAAGGCAATTCTCAACGCAGGTAATGCGGCATGGATTTTTGAAGAACACGCGCAGCGTTTAGCGCGTGTAATGACTCTTGAGATTAGTGCAACGCCCTCAGACCATAATTATCTGCTCGGTTGGGAAAGTTCAGAACCTCCAACAGGCAAATGTTTCATTCCATTTACAGCAATTCAGTGGGCGTCAGACAAGCGCCAACTTGCGGAAATTTTCACCAAACATCAGGTCGCTATCCCCAGAACATATCTACTTGAATCAGAGGAGGAAGTTAAGCAACTAATCGAAAAGGAAGCGAAAAGTCAATGGCTTGTCAAGTGGCCGACGGGTTGCGGTGCTTCAGGACATCGCTTGCAAGAACTAAATACGCCAATTCCGCAGGACTGGCCTCGCCCTTATGTTCTTCAAGAATTCATTCGTGTCGAAGTGCCGGAAGTATATCGGCTCTACTGCGTGCGAGGCGAAACTTTTGGCTGGAACGCCAGACGTTTTCCTTCAGGTGCAAAGGCTTCTCTATTTGTTGCTCATGCTCGAGGTGCGAGATACGAAGCAGAGGGTTCTGCTCCACCTGAAGCGGAGTTTCAAGCTCGCCAAGCCCTGACTTGCACAAACCTTATCAATTCATTTGGATGTGCCGATTTGATGAAAAATGAAAAAGGTAATTGGCTTGTTCTTGAAGTCAATACGGACGGTATTTATAATCACGTTGACCGCGACATAAACATCGGCAATATTGCCAACGAAATTGACGAACGCATAGCCAGAGCTTTCCATGCTTGGAGCCGCTGCTAAAAGCGACCCACATTGTCACGCTAGATATTGAGACAGGTGCATGAGGCATAGTATAATAATTATATTTACACATTCAAATATACAAAAAACTCATACATAATTTATAAAAAATAATCCCGAACTTATGAGCGACTCATCAACCAGACCAGCCCTAATCACAAAAGTTATCCCCGACAGCATCTGCGCCGAAATGGGATTTGAACCCGGAGACTCCATCGTCGCCGTCAACGGCCAAAAACCCAGAGACTTGATCGACTATCAATTCCTGTGCGCCGATGAATTTCTCGAACTAGAAGTTTTAGATGCTAAAGGCAAAACTCACAAGTTAGAAATAGAAAAAGAGTATGACGAAGACTTGGGTGTGGAATTTGAAACCGCCCTCTTCGACGGACTAATTCAGTGCAACAACCGCTGCCCTTTTTGCTTTATCGACCAGCAGCCTCCGGGAAAGCGCGAAACTTTATATCTCAAGGATGATGACTACCGCCTTAGCTTTCTTTATGGCAGCTATCTCACTCTGACAAATTTGACTGAAAAAGAGTGGAACAGAATCGAACAAATGCGGCTTTCTCCTCTCTATGTTTCCGTGCACGCTACGGAACCGGATGTGCGCATTCGGTTGCTGAAAAATTTTCGGGCTGGGAAGATTTTAGAACAAATTAAATGGTTTCAAGAGCGCCGCTTGCAAATTCACGCTCAAGTTGTGGTTTGTCCCGGGATTAATGATGGCGAACATTTGGAACGCACTTTGCTGGATTTGGCAAAGTTTCATACGGGAAATATCCCGGCTGTGGCTTCGGTGGCTGTGGTGCCGGTGGGTTTGACTCGCTTTCGTCCTGCGGAAGATGAATTGATTGCTGTAACTGCCGAAAAAGCGCGGGAAGTTATCGCGCAAGTGCAGAAAATTCAAGGGGTTTTGAGTCAGGGGAAAGGTGGCGGAAAAACTAAGAAAAAGAAGGCAAAATTCACCCCCCCCAGCCCCCCCTTGCTAAGGGGGGGAGAAGATTTAGAAGATTTAGAAGATTTAAAATCTCCTTGGGAGAGGGGGAATTCAAAATCTGGCTGTATTTGGCTGGCTGATGAATGGTTTTTAATTGCTGGTTTGGATTTGCCGTCGGCGGCGGATTATGAAGATTATCCGCAAATTGGTAATGGTGTGGGTTCGATTCGCCAGTTTATTGGGCAGTTTGAAACGGCTTTTGCTAAGCTGCAACCGCTGCCGGTTATTGGGCCGCGCCGGTTGGTTTGGGTGGTGGGAAATGCTGTTGAAAAGGCTTTTTTGCCGATCGCACAACAACTCAACCAAATTCCCGGCTTGTCCGTCAACATGGCAGCATTGTGCAGCCGCTACTGGGGACAAACTATCACTGTCACGGGATTGCTAACCGGGCAAGATTTACTCGAAGCTTTGCAGGGAAAAGACTTGGGAGATGGCATCCTCCTGCCGTCGGTGATGCTCAAACAGGGGGAACCGCGTTTTCTCGACGACATGACCGTAGAACAGCTAGAAAACTCGCTGAAAACCCGGATTTTGCCTGTGAGCGGAGTAGAGGAACTAATCTCGGTGGCGATCGGTCTGGCAACTGCTGAAGTTCGATTGTAAATGTCGATCGAACATTCAAAAGTAACATGAGTAGAGTAATTGTGACTTGTAACTGTCGGGTTCAGGCTACAAACTAGAAACTTGAGACCTCAATCTTGCTCTAAAATTGTCTCTAGAATTGCAAAGTAATTAAAAAATTATGCGTGTTTTTCGTCAAATCGTGGTGGTCGGAGTGGGCGCTGCAATTACTTTCAGCAACGCCGGAGCCTGTGCAGAAGCACAGGCTCCGGCCCAATCTCAGGACAGTTCTGCCCTTAGCAATCAGATCGAATTAACGCAGGATATTCGATCGACCTCGAACACATCGTCAGAACTAGCATCAGATCCCTCCAAGTCGATCGCCCTTAAAGGGCCAATCTCCGAGTCTCAGAAGCCCGGGGAAGCTACTATCGCATCAACTCTCCCAACCGCTCCCCTGCCACCTGTGCCGCAACAGGCTGCTCCGGCTGCCCCCTCAACTCAGCAGCAGGAGAATTTGGCGCAGTCTCGAATACCGGTACCAAAAGGCGCTCAGCAGAAACCTGCCCCGAGCCGCCCCAACAATGTTCCGGTGCCTTCTTTGCCAACACCAGCTCCCCGCGGCACTCCGAATGAAAGTTTCCCCCCTCTCACCCCGAAGGGCATTTTAGACACCCGGCCTCCGGCTTCCCTGGAACCCAACCCGAATCCGCTGCTGTTTCCGACAAAGCCCGAGGATGTCAGGATCGAGCAAACTCAGTCAATTAGCTTGCAACAGGCGATCGATCTCGCCCGCCGCAACAGCCAAGTTTTGCAAATCGCCCAACTGCAATTGCAACAAACCAGATCCGCTGTGCGCGAACAGCAAGCTGCTCTGTATCCCGACCTGAATTTTCAAATGGCCGCCAGCCGCCAAGTGAGCGCCGGCGGAGAACTCTCAGTCCGGGCTGCACAGCGCAGGGAAGACTTTACGGCTGCCCAAAACCAACGGCCCGCCACCACTATTGGGCCCAATTTCGGCAGCAACAGTCTCAACAGCACTTTGGAGTTGAGTTACGACATCGATTTGTTCGGAAGGCGACGCGCTAACATCCGGGCGGCAGAGGAACAGTTGCGCCTTCGGGAACTGGATGTGGAACGCCAAGCCGAGCAACTCCGCTTCGACACTGCTGAGGCTTACTACAATTTGCAAAACTCCGACGGACAAGTTGCTATCCGCCAAGCTTCGGTGAGAAATGCCCAGCAAAGTTTGCGGGATGCCGAAGCTTTGGAACGGGCAGGGGTGGGAACCCGGTTTGCTGTGTTGCAGGCTCAGTCAAATGTGGCTAACGAACAGCAGCAACTGTCAGTGGCCCGTCGCGATCAGCGAGTGGCCCAACGGCGGCTGGCTGAGACTTTGAATATCAGTCAGTCGGCAAACTTGACGGCGGCTGACCCGGTAGAGCAAGCGGGCTCTTGGCGGCTGTCTTTGGAAGAGAGTATCGTGCAGGCTTTTAAGAATCGCCCTGAGTTGGAACAGCAGTTGGTACAGAGGGATATCGGCAAGCAGCAGAGGCGATCGATTTTGGCGGGGCGTTTGCCTCAAGTGAGTGTCTCGGCTGCCTACAACGTGCAGGGGGTAGTCCCTGACGATCCGGCCCCGTTTGCTGCTCGCGGCTGGGCGGACGGCTATTCGGTGCGGGCGAATCTGACTTGGAGTATCTTCGACGGGGGCGCGGCGAACGCGAGGGCTAAACAGCGGGAAACTGATATTACGATCGCCGAAAGTCGATTCGACCAACTCCGCAATCAGGTGCGCCGGGAAGTGGAACAAGCGTATTTTGGTTTGGAGTCGAGTTTTGAGAATATTGAAACTTCTGAGGCGGGGGTTTTGCAGTCGAGGGAAGCTCTGCGTCTTGCTAGATTGCGGTTTCAAGCTGGTGTCGGCACTCAGACGGATGTGATTCAGGCGGAAACAGATTTGACTAGGGCTGAGAGAAACCGATTGTCGGCAATTGTCAACTACAACCTGGGGCTTTCGTCTCTCCAGCGGGCTGTGAGCAATCTTCCGACGAATAACCTCTCGGATGCTCCTTGAGCTTGGGTTGGGTTGGGTTGGGTTCGGGCGATCGACCGAAAACCGCCAACGGCATTGGCCATCGTGTATTTGGCAACTCAAAACTAAGACCCAGAAATCCGGTTTCTGGGCAAAATATTCGTTTGGCGACGTGAAATCTAGGGATAAACCGAGTTTCTGACCCCGCACGCGGAGCGTCATCTCAAAATCACCAATGCAAAAATCAGGAGCCAGATTTTTGCATTTTGAGTTGCCCCACGAGCAATTTCCACTTTCTGGGCCCTAAATATTCTTAATAACCGACACATTAGTTAATATTTTGTAATAGAGTTCTATGTCAACTGCGTTAAGGGATCGGCAATGGCCAATATCAAGTTTGTGAAGGAAAATCAGGAAGTCATCGCAGCAGACGGAGCCAATTTGAGGTTCAAAGCTCTAGAAAACCGCATCGACTTGTACACGTTTTCGGGAAAAATGATGAATTGCGGGGGCATCGGCCAATGCGGCACCTGCATTGTGGAAATTGTTGAGGGCAGTGAAAATCTGTCCCCCCGCACTGACTTTGAGAACCGCAAGCTCAAGAAAAAACCCGCAAACTATCGGTTGGCTTGTCAAACTATGGTCAACGGCCCGGTGAGCGTCAAGACTAAGCCGTAGCTGGGGTTTCCGAAGGAACAAGGAAGTTCGGCAACGAGCAATGTACGGGATGTAACGGATGTAACGGATGTAACGGATAGAAGGAAGACTTGTCCGATCGCGTAGCCGAAGGAAGGAAGAGGGAAGAGGGAAGAAGAAGCAGACATTCTCCCGTTCTCCGGCTCTCGGACTCTCAGGGTGCATCGAGCGTGCAAGCATTTGTAGTGCTGTCGCGAGCTCGCGTGCTGTGTAAAGCACGCTCTTCGTGGACAGCACTATAAAAAAACATCCTTTTTGCGAAAATGAGATGCTCCCGACTCTCCCAAGTTCCGAGACTCGGGCTCTGGGACGCTCCTTCTGTCTTCGAGTTTGCCTTTTGCCTTTGAGTGGTATCCTAGTTGTGTGTAATTTCTTATTTTCCGATACAGGCGGGGGTCTTCATGGAAGTTAACGATTTAGGGTTTGTGGCAACCATTCTGTTTGTATTGGTTCCCAGTGTTTTTCTAATCATTTTGTACATTCAAACCGCTAGCCGTCAAGGCGGAAAAGAGTAGCAACTGCTGCTATTTGTTTCTGGCGAAAGCTAGTTGCAAAAAAAGCGCCAACAGCTTTTTGCTGGGGCGCTTTTTTTGTTAACTGTTAGTGTTGAGAGTTTAAGCGACGATCGTCCTGGCTAGCAAGACGGGACAGTTGGCGTAGACTCGCACGTAGTCTGATAGGGAATTTCCCAGGAGTCGATCGAGATCCAGGAAATTTTTGGCAACATTCGGTCGCCGATCCGGGGAACCGATCACCAACAAATCGGCATTCAACTCGTCTGCAATCTGACAAATTGCTTCGCCGGGCTTACCTGTAGCACTCACGCAGCGGTAGCGAACTCCCATTTGTTTCGCCAGTGCTACTCCGGGAGCCAAGACAGGGTCTTTTTCAGCACTTGCTGTTAAATCTGCGCTGTATTTTCCCGTCAAATCTTTGGTGACGTGTACTAGAATTATCTCTCCGCCGCTGACTTCTTTGACGAAAGATAGCGCAAGCTGCAATGACTGTTTCGCAGATTCTGAGTTGTCGAGCGCCACCATGACGCGCTTAATTCTTTTGACGTAGATGTCGTCTTTTACTAACAGCATCGGTCTGGATGTTAGCTGGAAAACGTACTGGCTGACTGAGTTTTCCAAAATCGATTGCAGCCGTCCGAATCCCCGGGAACCCATAATCACTAAGTCGGATTGCTCTTCTTCTGCGACTTGGCAAACTGTGGTTTTCGGGTCTCCCTGCTTCAGCCGCGGATTGACTTTGCTGGGATCTATTTTCAAAGACTGCACTGCTTGTGCTAAAATCTTGCCTCCTTCTTCCAACTTGTCGGCCATGCCATCGGAAGTTACTTGCTGTGGCACGACGTGCAAGACTGTGACAGAGCTTTGTTGCAAAGAAGGGATGTCCATCAACATATTAAACATCTCTTCGCACAAGCCGCGACCGGCGACGGCTACTAAAATTTTTTCTATCATGGTTTTAGGGGTAAAAACAGTTGAGTTTTCTTGTGCGGCGCTCTCACTAGGGCGTTGTTACTCTAGTCGCTTAATGTTAAGCATAAGCCTGAAGTTTGCTTTATGATTTGTAGAAATGTAGCGTTTTGGAACAATTTGTAACGTGTTAGAGAACGATCGAACTCAACCAGAACTCGCAGCGGCTGGTGCTATTCAAAACCGGCCCGGGATGGACTCTGAGGGCTGGTTTGAATATTTGGTGCGAGTCTACCCCCACCATACTGACTACAGCGGCGCGGTGTGGCACGGGACTTATCTGGCTTGGATGGAGGAAGCTAGGGTGGAAAGTTTGCGCTCTCTCGGCATTGAGTATGCAGAGTGGGTGGCGCAGGGTGTGGAATTGCCCGTGGTTGAGCTTTCGCTGCGCTACCACCGCTCTGTACAAATGGGTCAATCTGTGGCAGTCAGAACGCGGATGGCTGCTAGCGAGGGTGTGCGGCTGCTTTGGGATTACGAAATTCGATCGCCCGATGCTCAAGAATTATACGTGACTGCACAGGTAACTTTGGTTGGTGTCGATCGCGACAAGGGCAAAATTATCCGCCAATTACCGTCGGCGCTCAAGGAGGCTTTGACAAGGCTTTCTGTTACACCTTCAACCTAAGCTGCTGTTAACTATAAAAAATAGTTGGTGCAACCCTCATCAGCAGAGTGCATGACTTTTGAGTGCGATCGAATTCAGTGACATCGGAATAATACGAGAGTGCCGTCCCCGCGCAGCAAAGATATATCACCAAGGGAGCGGGGACAGCACTCAAACAAAAAAAACTTTTTAACAGTTCGCGATCGCATTTCCGACTTCTCGAAACCCAGTTTATCGTCACCCGTACGTCAGTCAGAACAAAAGTGAGATGTCCCCCTGTCTTCAGCTTTCATGGCAACTTTTAATTATGTCAAAAAAACAGTAAGTTTCAGCTAAAAATATTGCGATTTATTTCAACATTGTGAATAATCAATAATTTAATTTGATTAATTTTAAAAATAAATATAATTATTAGCTGGCAAATACATGATAATTGTTAAAATGGTGAATTAGCCGAATCAAGGTAAGATTGACCGGAGGAACATAAACTCAAAAAGCAGTTAACTGAGTTAGCTATAAAAAAATCTTGGGAGTTGAGTTTGAACAGTATAGTGCGAATTGATGTCCCCAGTGATGCTGATAGCTCATATCATGTCCCCTAGAACCACCATAATAAGATTGGTTTGAGCGTTCGGAATGCAAGTCCTGGGATGGATGCGGACTTGCATTCCGAACGCTCAAACCGTTTTTATTACGGGTAATTCACTGGACATAATATCACTTGATGTTTGAGAAGCAAATCCGCAAGCGGAGCTAAAGCATCCAGGAGAAAAGGTGACGAGTTTGGTTGCTTTGGGTTGGGCGGAATACGGAATGATGATATCGTGTGCGATCGATTAACCGCAATCATATTAGTTCGCGCGTGCCCCCTGTCCGCAGCATGAGAGCGGACA